>CAKZOK010000027.1 GCA_937136415.1 uncultured Cytophagales bacterium
AGTGGTGTTGTAAAAAGTATGATAAGTTATTTGGTTGTTGGTGTCGCTTCGCTAAAACACCAACAACGGCATTGTGGCGTAGTTTTTAGTTGTATAATTTTGCTATTCTAAAACGCTTTAAAAAAATCATACTTTGTGTAACACCACCCATTTTTTATATAATATACCTTAAAACATAACCAAATAAATGCTTTCTCTTATCCATTTTTATCTTTCAGATGAAGAAGTTCTATCACAACTCCTCCAAATTTGTCTGCTTTGGCTCTACACTTTTGTTTGCTTACATAACACAAAGTACTACAATATTCTTCTTTTCCATCTGCATCTAAATAAAAAGCAATACAACCAGTAGATATTGTACGATTATGAAACCTAACATAGCGTCCATGTCCATCTGTGGCACGTCCTACACATTTTTTACAAATTTCATTTGGGCAATTAGAATTATAAAACTTGGGGTTCTGACAAATAGGGCAATGAATCGTTTTCATATAAAAATTATTTTTGTTTAATCATGGTGCGTTAATTTAAGCATTTTTTTCTTCAAAAAATTAAACAAATAGTTTTTTTTTGCTAAAAAAGATAGTAAAATCTAAAAATCAATCATAAATGAGAATTTAATTTAAATGGATTTTTCAAAAAAAATACCGAACTTTACCATATAATTTATTAGTAAAAACAAAATATTAGTTGTATCAACAATTATATTTAGTGACTTTCTCTACTTAATGTTCTTTTTTGACTTTATCTTTCAATCCTATTCACTTTGTCATTATTTCAATCTTTTTCTGATTCTTCAAATACTATTTCTACGGAAAGGAAAACTCTTTTTGCAGAGGTAATTATTCCTGTTCCTCTCAAAACTACTTTTACGTATCGAATTCCTTTCGAACTCAACGATTTTATACAAAGTGGTGTGCGTGTGGTTGTGCCTTTTGGTAGGAAACGAGTTCTGACAGGAGTTGTAAAATCCATTACAGAAGTAGCTCCTAAAGGATATTCGGCAAAATATATTTTAGAACTTTTAGACGAAACACCATTAATTACACAAACTCAAATTTGGTTTTGGACTTGGATTGCTTCTTATTATATGTGTTCGGTGGGCGAGGTAATGAACGCAGCTTTGCCTTCGGGTTTGAAGTTGAGTAGTACGAGCAGGCTACAATTACACCCAGATTGGAAAAATGGAATTAATGAAAATGAAATAACACAAAAACAAAAAGAATATGATTTGTCAGAAGACGAAATTCGCCTTATCAATTTATTAGAACTAGAAAATTCATTGACGTATGAACAAGCGAGCGAAAAACTAGATTTGCAAGATGTTTATCAGATTATAAAAAAGCTAACTCAAAAGAGAATTGTAATTATTTTCGAAGAACTCAAAGAAAAGTATAGCCCATTAAAAGAAAAACAAATCCGAATTGCTCCAAAATACGCCAATACAAAAGGGATAGCAGAGGCATTTTTGAAAGCAAAAAGAAGTCAAAAACAAGAAGAACTTTTATTGACATATCTATCCAAAAACCCTATAAAAGATTATCCAAAAAGTATTTCTAAGAAAGAATTATTAGGCGAAAATCTGTCGCCAAGTTCGTTAAAGACATTAATCAAAAATGGAGTTTTCGAGGAGTTTGAAAAAATACTTTCACGTTTTGAGTTTGAAGATTGGACACAAACAGAATCTTCAATAAACCTAACTTCCATACAAGAAAAAGCTGTTCATCAAATATTTGAGCATTTTCAAGGCAAATCTACTGTGCTTTTGCATGGAGTTACAGGAAGTGGAAAAACAGAAATGTACGTCAGTTTGATAGAACAGGTTTTGCAAAGTGGAAGTCAGGTTTTGATGCTTCTGCCCGAAATTGCGCTTACCAGTCAGATTGTTGTTCGTCTGAAACGAATTTTTGGAAATGCTGTCGGTGTTTATCATTCTCGTTTTTCAGATAATGAGCGTGTAGAGGTTTGGAAAGGGGTTTTGAATGGCGATATTAATTTTGTAATCGGTGTTCGTTCATCTGTTTTTTTGCCTTTTGAGCATTTGGGTTTGATAATCGTTGATGAAGAACACGACCCTTCGTATAAGCAATACGACCCTGCGCCACGCTATCATGCTCGTGATGCAGCCTTGGTTTTGGCACACAAGCATCAAGCAAAAGTAGTTTTGGGTTCGGCTACTCCGTCGGTAGAAAGTTATTATTTAGCAAAACAAAAACAGTATGGTTTGGTAGAAGTTTTGCAGCGTTTTGGAAAAGCTACTTTGCCACAAATTCAGTTGGTAGATTTGAAAGAATCCAAAAAAAGAAAAGAATTGAAAGAACAATTTACACTAGAGCTTTTCGAGCAAATGAAAACGGCTTTGGAAAGTGAAGAACAAATTTTGCTTTTTCAGAACCGTCGTGGTTATGCTCCCTATTTGAGTTGTGAGGTCTGTGAATGGATTCCAGAATGTCAGAATTGCTCGGTTAGCCTTACTTATCATCAAAAAGTAGAGGAGTTGCGCTGTCATTATTGTGGTTTTTCTACAAAAGTCCCTCAAAATTGCTCGGCGTGTGGCACTACAAAAGTATATCCTAAAGGCTTCGGAACGCAAAAATTAGAAGAAGATTTGCAAGTTATGCTACCCGAAAGCAGGATTGCAAGAATGGACAAAGACACCACACGCACACGAACAGGCTATGAGAAAATTATTGATGCTTTTGAAAAACATGAAGTTGATATTTTGGTAGGAACACAAATGATAACCAAAGGATTAGATTTTGAAAAAGTAAATTTGGTAGGCGTTTTTGATGCTGATAGAATTTTGTTTTTTCCCGATTTTCGTTCTTCAGAGCGTTTTATGCAGCTTATCATGCAAGTCAGTGGACGTGCAGGGCGTAGAAGTGGAAATGGAAAAGTAATTATTCAGACTCATTCGCCTTCACACCCTTTGTTCGAAATTGTTGATCTTCATGATTATCAAACTTTTTATAATCAAGAGATTTTGGAACGCCAACAATATAGTTACCCACCTTTTGCACGCCTTATAAAATTGATGGTAAGGCACGAAGAGCGAGAAATGGCACAAAAAGCAGCTATTATTTTATCAAAAAAATTGCAATCAAAACTTAGTGCAGGACGTGTTTTGGGGCCTGAAGCTCCTATTATTGAAAGGATTAGAAATAAATTTCAACAAGCTATTTTGATAAAATTAGAACGCAATCAGTTTGATTTAGGCAAAACAAAAGAATTTATTCAATCTCAAATTGATGAACTCTATAAAGACAAATCATTTAAGAAAATACAAGTTGTCGTTGATGTGGATTTTGTTTAAGATTTATTCTTTTAATTAAAAATTCTTGAGTTGTTGAATTTGATGTGAAAGGATACCACTCATAATCTTCTGATAGAACATAAATAACAAAATCTTTTTCTATTTTACCCAATCTTCCTACACTTATAAATCTGAATCTAGTAGAATTTTTGTTTTTTTTTGAAAGAATATTTGTCTAAATTCATAATACTGTAAAAATAAAGTATTAAAAAAAATTCAAGTGGTGGTTGATTTTGTTTGATTTTGAAGGAATTATTCTTCTTCAAACCACTCCAAACCTTTTTCTACCGAACTAAACAAACGCATGTGATAGCCTATTTCTGAAAGTTGGGTATTCTCTATCAAATCTTCAGCAGAAAGCTGAGAAAAAATATCTTCGCTTTGAATAATGGCTTCATACTTCATATCTAACTCTACCATCTTTGGATTAAACTCTTGTAAAAACCATTCGTTTGTTTCTTCAAAAGAACCCTCTAATTCAACAATATCAGAAATAAGATGAGTAAAATTGTGTTGTGTTACCAAATCAATTACTTTTTGATGCCCATTTTTCAAGTCTTCGGGCATACAGAAGCCTTTCCACTCTTGTAATAAAACATGAGGAAAATCTTTTAATTGGTAATAATGAGCATACTCTTCATTTAATTCATTCTGAATTTTTGTAAGATATTTCTTTTCCATAGTAATAAAAATCAGGGATAAAGGGATATTTTACAAGCAAGATACAATTATTTTGAACATAAAAAAAGCTATTTTCAATATATTGAAAATAGCTTTTTTATTATATAAATTATGAATGAGTTTTATTCATCTCCTCCTTTAGAAGCTGCATAATAGATTTTGAGAGCTTCTGTTTCACGAAGTTCTTCACGAATATCTATCACAACTCCCATATCCAACCCAACATCGCCTTTTATAGCTACACGAAAACGATTTTTATCTACTTCGGGTACATTTGCAATAGCTTCTATAGCAAATTGTTGAATTTGGTCTAAGTTGATGAATACATCATTTACTTGAATACGAGGTGCTGTACCAAATTGGTCTGCTTCTTTTGGCTTACCAATATAAATATTGGCAACCAAATTGGCTTTTTCCATTTTTTGTACTTGGTTTGCTTGTGGCAAAAGTACATTTACTTTAAGTGTATTTTCTCTCATTACAGTCGAAACCATAAAGAAGAAAAGCAACATAAAGATAATATCTGGCAAAGCAGAAGTAGGTATTTCAGGATTCGGTTTGGCTTTCTTTTTAAAAGGCATGCTATTTCTGGTTTAGAAATGGTATTTCTATAATTCTTACGAAATAATTAAATTACAAGCTATGGATTACAGAAATAATCTGTCCATTAAATATATAATTTAAGAATTTTAATCTGAAAAAATCTTGCGTTATTTTTTAGTTAAAGTCATAAAAGCAAATAATCAAACTTGCTTTATTTTGCTCCTCCACCTGTTGGTTCTGCATCAGATACATTAAGAGGATACTTTTCTTTAGCTAATTTATAACGGTCTTTGTTTACTTGTGTGTCCTGTCTTGATATTTCTAAGAAATCATCAACAGTAATTTTTTCACCTAGTTTTTGTGACAGATACTCTGCTCTAAGTTCATTGTAGCCTTGTAGAATTTCATCTAAAACAGTAAGATATGTTGTATAATCTGTACCTCTATCTGTTTTAATTGAAATAATAGCATCTTTTGGACTTACAGAAAGTTCAGGGTCAGCACCATAATTATTTACGTGTGCTTTTATTTCCTTTTTTATCTGACTCATTTTGCCTTCATCTCCTTCAATAAGCAACTCATTATTAGAGTTAATGATAATTTTATATACATTTCGCTTATTGAGTTCGACAGGAGGTACTTCTCCTTCTGGTTTAGGTGCTAAATCTCTATAAACTCCTTTTTCGGAAGCAATACGTGTAGTTACTAAGAAAAAGATAAGTAATAGAAAGGCTATATCTGCCATCGAACTGGCATTTACGCCTACATCGTCACGTTTTTTCTTTCCCATAATAAAATTTTCTTATTTAAATGAACGGCTTACTTCACCAAAAATAGCTCCTAAAAAAGCGACTGCTATCATAACATAAGTCATGATAAGTACACCTCCAATATATTTTGAACCTTCTGCAGACATTTCTACATCAGGCGTTTTGACAGCTTCTCCAGTTGCAAAAGCATAACAAACAAAGAAGACCACCACAAGTGCAGCTAAAGATATAGCAATTTTAACAAGTGATTTTGGGTCTTGAGTAACCGTATAAATTAAAGGCAATACGATAGCTGCAATCATTGCAAAGCCAACAAGCACATATGAGAGAGGAATAAACCAATCTGCAACAGCATTACCTGTAATTTGGTCTTCTACCTTTGTAGGTAGTTTTACTTGATCCATGAGGTCATCAGTAACTTCTGTATAACCTTTTTCTTCTACAGCTTGCTTTAATGCGAGTTCTTTTTGTGCAGGATAGCCCGAGCAGCCATACATACCAAAAGCAACAAACAATACAAGTACTATACTGTAGATTATTAAAGAAAGATATTTTTGCATAATTCTTTTTATCTAAATATTATTATTCTAGTATAAATTGTTAATGAAATTCTTTTCTAAGCGATTTGATAGTTTGTGATAACTATTAGTATCAAGAATAAAATAGAGTAGGTGTATTATTTTAATGTATAAATTTAATACACCCTATTTTATTTTAGTTTTTTCTACTTACTTAGAAAGGTCATGTTTCATAAGCAAATCTATAAGAGAAATAGAAGCATCTTCCATATCTGTAACGATTGAGTCAATTTTAGACACACAATAATTATAAAATATTTGAAGAATAACGGCTACAATAAGACCACCTACTGTTGTCAATAGGGCTACTTTGATACCACCTGCTACGAGCGAAGGCTGAATATCACCAGCAGCTTGGATAGCATCAAATGCACCAATCATACCGATTACTGTACCCATAAATCCTAACATTGGAGCAAGAGCAATAAATAGTGAAATCCAAATAAGACCTTTTTCTAATTTACTCATTTCTACTGAACCAGCAGACATAACAGTTTTTTCTACGATTTCGATGCCACGATTAGCACTCATTAACCCTTGTGCAAAAATATCAGCAATAGGACCACGGTTGGCAGCACATACTTCTTGCGCTCTAGTAACTCCTCCTTCACGAAGAGCATCTTCTACTTTAGCAAGTAGTTTGTCTTTATTTGTTGTTGCAAGGTTAAGAACAATAATACGTTCGATAGCTACTGCAAGACCAATAATCAAACAGATAAGTACTAATGACATAAAATCCCAACCACCTTCAATAAATTTTTCTTTGATAGCTTCGTGAGTTGTTTGTTCTTGAACAGGAGTAGCAGCAACGGCAGCAGCGTCTGCATCGGCTTGAGCTTGAGCAGCAGCAGCTTCTTGTTCTTGTTGTGCAGTAGCAATGGAATCATTAACTCTGTCTATTGAGTCTTGATTTACCATCATGTCATCGTCTTGAGCATGTGCTGTACCAATAGCGAAAAAGCAGATTAGGGCAAGCAGAGAAAATAATTTTTTCATATTAGTCTGATGTGATTTACGGAGTAAATAATCTTAAATAGGTTAAGATATTAAGTTTAGCAGTTTGGGCTAAAGGTTGTAAAATTAAATATTGACAATAAATTAATTTAAAATTAAATGAGTTTTATTATTTATTAAATAATAGGTGATTCAATTTTAATTTAAAGATTTTTAAAATAGCTTTAATACAATTCTTATAATTTTAGATTAAAGTATGATTTGACAAAGTAATAAAATTTCAATCAAAAAAAATAATCTTTTTAGTAAGAGTAAAGGATTTTACTAAAAAATTATTTTAAAATTAACACAAACTATAAAATTTTACTACTACTTAAATGAGTTTTTATGCTCAAATAATGGCAGTATTGGATTTTAGAATATATATTATGCCTAAAAGTAACATTTTAGTTTGATATAATCAAAAAAAAATTTTTAGTTTGATAAATATTTTTTATCCATTTTATAGATTTATTTTATTGTAGAGAGGAAGGGATTCGAACCCCCGATGCCCTTTTGAGGCATACTCGCTTTCCAAGCGAGCTCCTTCAGCCACTCGGACACCTCTCTAAAATGAGTTTATTTTTGGGTTAAAGCATCTTTTATACTTTAATCAATACACAAATAAATTAAGAAAAAAGACGGTATGCAAATTTTATTTCATTTTTTTGCTATTATTTTTGATTTTATCCAAACTTATTTCTGTTAATATGCGTATAAGCATTTTTTTATCCTCAAAAAAGCTGTAAAATCAAAATTTTTTTATCTCATTCAGTCTGTTTTGAAATGACAAGATTTGAGAATCTATTAAAATTATGTATTTTGTGCTTATATTTTAGTTTTTACTATGCTTTTAAATAATTGTTTTTACAAGGATTTTTTTTGAAACTCTAAAGAGCCTACTCCTAGGATTTCGAAAACTACTTTATTAAAATAGACTCACATTTTCTTTACATTTATATAACTATATTTGGATACTATACCAGACACAACCAAACATAAAGAACAAGATGCAATAAAGACTAAGGCATCTTCCTCAAAAAAAGGAGAAGGTTCGAGAAGAATATACAAACGCCCCAAACTTCCTCTTACGGTTGCGTTAGGAAGTGTTTTTCTTGTGTATGGAGTTCTTTATCATGCTGCTGCGTTTGCTGTTTTGGGAGCTGTTTTTTCGTATGATAGAAGCCGTATCGAAACCACTATTTTAATCAATATTCGTGATATTAGTTATATTATTTTTACGATGGTGGGGGCTATTATTGTTCCCCGTTGGTCGGTACGAAATATTATCGTTGCTTGTTTGTCTTTAATGATTATTTGTGCAGTTGTTGTATCTTTTCAAAATCGGAGTTTTGCTTTAGCTGAGGTTTTGTTTTTCTTTACGGGAGGCTCTTTTGCGCTTATTCGTTTGGCTGCTTATTGGCTTATTAGCTTAAAATCTAAACATAAAGGACAACATGCACGGCGAATAATGCACTTAGAAGGAATGTATTTTTTGGGTGTTGGGCTTAGTTATTTATTATTTTTACCTTATATTCAAGATATTGATGCTCCTTGGACGCAAGCATATTGGCTTCTTATTCCTTTTTTAGGTATTGCTATTGGATTACAATTTTTGCACCCTCATTATGCTTTGCAAAAAATTCCAGAGTCTTGGAAAAATGAATTTCGTCATGCCTATAAATCATTTAGTGGATTGTTGATTAACTCTCTTCTTTTGCTTTCTGTTTTTTGTGTTTTTGTAGCTTCTGTTCTTTATGTTCATTTCGAAGAATGGGCAAATATTTTTGCCTCTAGAATCATTAATCTAAATAATAGAGAATTTTATGATTTGGGTGTTTTGGCTGCTATATTTTTTGTAATGGCAATAAGTCGTTTTTTTACTGGAATGCTTTTGCAACGTGCAGGGCGTTTTATGATTTTTGTATTTTGTATCTTTGGGCTTATTTCTTTGGTACTTTGGAATGGAAATGTTTTTGCAAATCAAGTAATTGATGCTGTTTCTGTCTTTAATGAAATTTCACCTTACTCTTTGTTGCTTCCTCTTATAGCTTTTTTTCTAGCTCCTATTTTGCCTTTAATTTATGCTATCATAATCACGCAGGCTTCAGAAAGACAACAACCGTTTGTTATTGGTTTTTTGCTTGGAATAGCAACACTTGCCAAACTTTTGTCCACTTCTTTTTCTACTAAATTATACAATTATTTTGTAGATTATATAGCTTTTTATTTGATACTTATCCCTCTCGCTTTGCTTTTGGTTTTGTTTTTCTTGATTTATTCCGACTTAAATAGAGATTCCAAATTGTTTTATAGAAAGAAGAAGAAAAAAGAAAAATAGTTTAGTTTTTTAAAGATTTATTTTGAGTGGGTCAGCCCTCTTGTACAACCTAATTTAATATTCAGTTGATATAAAACATAAAAAACCTTTACTCAAAGAGTAAAGGCTTTTTTCTATATCTGCTTAAATTTAACTTTTTATTAGTAAGATATTTTTATTCTAAAATAATTGATTTTGAATAAACAGAACCTTTTTGGTTAAAGCGAATCAAATAAATTCCTTTAGAAAGTCCTTGAATATCAATTACAAATTTCTGATTATTTTTCTCAAAAATTTGTTTCTGAATTACTTTTCCTGTTGCATCAAAAATTGATACTTGCATATCATTTGTTAATGAAGCAGCAAAACGAATATTGAATATTCCTTTGCTTGGATTAGGATAAATACCAAATGTATCTGGTGTTGTGTCATCTTCACCTGTAACTACCTTTGGAACAATAAAATAAACAGTTCTAGTCTGAATTTTACAACCATTTTGATTTGTGATGATGGCAGAATAATAACCATCTTCTGCTGGAGTGATTTGACTATTTGTACCCAAATTTGAATTTGATTCGCCTTCAAAGTACCATTCTATACTAGCAATTTGGTCTTGTGTTCCGAGTATATCTTCTAAGAAGATTGATTTTTTATCTTGGCTGACTCTCAAATAAATTTGAGTTGGTGTAAGTCTAGTTATTTCTAACTCATCTGACCACATTGTACAACTAGCGTTTTCGTTTCGTTGTGCCAAAACATGATAATCTCCTTTTATAGATGTAGAAAATGAATTGCCAGTGTGTCTTAAATTTCTACCATTTCTATACCAACTATAAGTTACTCCATTTTCAATATTTTGTACTGAAATTGTAGTTTCTTCATTTGGACAAACTGTAGCTTGGTTTGTTTCTAATACAGGTAATTGAGGAGTTGTTAGAACAAATGCTTCAACTTGCGCTGTTGCTGGACAACCATTTTGTGTAACTTCAAGTGTATAAATGCCTGATTGAGAGATTGAAACATTTGCTTCTTCTCCAATTACAACATCATTCAAAATCCATTTGTAAGTTGCATTTTGATTGTTTTGAGCAGCACTTAATGTACCATTGTCACAAAAACGAATACCATTTGGTTGTTGAATTTGAGCAGTAGGTTTGGCATTTAATCTTACAAGTACTTCTTGCGAAGTAAAAGTACAGAAGTCTTTTTGTATTCTGACTTTGTAATTACCTGAGTGATTAACTGTAATTGTTTGTCCTGTTGCTCCAATACTAGAGCCATTCAAAAACCAAGTATAAGTAGCGTTTTCTACCGAATCAGCTTCTAATACTAAGGTAGCGTCACAGCTTACTCTGTTTGTTTCTCCTATGATATTAGCTTCAAAAGGAGCTTGTACATTTACTGTTACTGGTATTCTTGCACTTTCTTTTAAGTTAATTGGGTCTTTTCCTATTACACTTACATAAAAAGTAGTTGTTTCGGTAACAAAAGGCAAAGTAAAATAATCATTTCCATCACTTGTCATAAGTGGTGTAGTGGCTGTCATGCTCTCATATACATTGTAATAAAAAGCACTACTACTTAACCTTATGGGAGCATTTCCATTTTCACAGATAGTAGCTATTGAAAGTACTGTTGGTGCTTCTGGGAATGTCCATTCATTATCAGATACGGGAGATGAAAGTTTTATTGTTCCAATTCTTTGATTTACTGCTATAAGAGTAAAAGAATAAAAACTATCAGGGTTTAAACCTGTTGCTTCATAACTTGATGCCGTAATTGGTAGGGTGGCTATTAACACACTATTTTGGTACAATCTATATTCTGTAATATTTTGATTGATTGCTTGCCAAGTAAGGTTTATCTGTGTAGTTGAAACTGCTGTTGCTTGAAAGTTATTAGGTATCGGAGGCGCAGGAAGTGGTGGAATTGGAAAGGCTTGTTTTGCTTTTACTTGAAAATCATAACTAGAAGCATCACAAGAATTGCTATTTACAATAATAGTTGCTATTTGCTCTTGATAATCTGTTGGTGTAAAAGTCACATCAAATGTTGCTGTTCCACCTGCCAAAACTGTTGTAGGCGCATTTGATACTGCAAACTCTACATTATTACTTGTAATAGAAGTAATATTAATGGCTTCTATTCCTGTAGTATTATCAATAGTATAAGTAATTGTTTTGTCTACTGAAACAATTCCAAAATCAGTATCATCAGCTATTGTAGGAGTAATATCTCCGTCTGTAATAGATACATCATTTCCTAAGATATTAATATTTTTTCCATCTGTGACTGTAACTGTAAAAGAGCAAGTACTTGTATTTCCGAGTATATCTGTTGTAATAAAAGTATTTGTAGTTACTCCAATAGGAAATTTACTACATGTAGGCAGTCCTGAAGTTTGAATTGTGCTTGCGTTTGGTACTTCTACAATATACCTATGCCCTACATTGTCTGGCAAATCATTCCAACCTCCATTGTCTTGTAAGGTTGTAGCGTCTTCATTTCCTCCTGCATCATTTGGCTCACCTGCTCTCCAATTTGTATAAATAGTTGGCTGCCCAGTGTACCATTCAAAAGTACCTTCATTATCTATATCATCATAACCGATAAGCAAATATGCTAAACCAGCTCCTGTAACATAACTTGTAATAAGTGTATTTTCTGTTGCATCATCAATAACAGCCAAATAACCACCTGCATCAAGAGCAGCCTGACGTGCTGTAAGATAATCAGCAGAGCCATCTGATAAATAATAAGAATGACCATTTGCTGCAACTCCTAAGTAAGTATAACCTGTAATAGGAGCATTATAATTTCCAGCTCCTCCTATAATTCTTGGATAGTATTTAATGGCTGCACTTTCACATGTTCCTGCTACCGTAGATAATACCATGTCTTGAGGACAAATAATAGTAAGAGGAATTGGTCCACTAGAACTTCCTTGTATAGCAAAATTATAATTAGAATTATTACAATCATTATTATTGATAGTAATAGTAGCCGTACGATTTCCTAATTCAGAAGGCGTAAATGTAACATTAAATGTAGTAGTTGTATTTCCTGCAACTGTTGTGTTATTTGTAAAATTACTTACCATAAAATCAGCAGCATGTAAACCACTTATATCAATATTACCAATAGTCAATTTAGAATTTCCTACTGTATTTTGAATAGTATAAGTAACTGTTTTGCTCACTGTAATGCTTCCAAAGTCAGTATTATCAGCTATGTTTGGTGTAATATCTCCATCTGCAATAGAAATTCCATTTCCCTCTACATTGACATTAGGCAAATTAGAAGGTGTTGTTCCATTTACTTCATTTGTAGAAGTTATCCAGTTTGAAGTAGCACCTGTAAGCGTAAAATTAGTAAGCGTACCATTATGATTATTAGCAGTCAAATCAGTTAATTGAGTAATACCTACGTTTGCGCCTGCTGCTGTTCCTTGATTAAAGTTATAATAAGCAATTAGATTTGCTTCATTACCTACTAATCCATTGTCTTTATTTAGATTTATTTGATTACAAGTACGAGCTGTATTCCAAATACGCACCTCATCTAATGAACCATTAATGTGATTGGCAGGAAGCAGAGTATTACCTAATTCAAAACCACCCCACGCTATTGAGTTAGGCATTGCTTTAGCTCCACCTATCTGTACACCATTTTTATAAAAACGTCCGTTTGTACCATCAAAAGTAAATGCAATATGTTGCCAAACACCGATTTCGATTGTTCCAGCAGGGATTTGAGTGGGTGTAAATCTACTTCCAGTAGTTATTCCTACATATACAGCACCTGTGTTGGTTGTGCTAAAAACAAAAGCGTCCCAGTTATTGGCAGCTCTTATTGTTTGATTATAATTAATTGTATTATTCGGTTTTATCCAAAACTCTACACTAAATGTAGTCGGTGTCCAAGTCAAAGAAGGTACAGTTACAACATCGTCTGTTCCATCAAAATCAAGAGCATTGTTTATAGGAATTGGCCCACTAGAGCTTCCTTGTATAGCAAAATCATAAGCAGTTGCATCACAATCACTATTATTTATAGTAATGGTAGCTTCACGATTTCCTAATTCAGAAGGTGTAAAAGTAATATCAAATGTAGTAGTTGTATTTCCTGCAATAATTGTATTATTTGTAAAATTACTTACTACAAAATCAGAGGCATGTAAACCACTTACACCAATATTAGCAACAGTTAGATTAGAATTTGCTATTGTATTTTGAATAGTATAAGTTATTGTTCTGCTTGGTGTAACACTTCCAAAATCAGTATCATCTGCTGCAGTTGGTGTAATATCTCCATCTACAATAGATATTCCATTTCCTTGTACATTGATGTTAGGTAAATTAGAAGGTGTCGTTCCTGTTACTCCATTTGTAGAAGCTATCCAATTAGAAGAAGCTCCTGCAAGAGAAAAGTTAGTAAGTGTACCATCATAATTATTAGTTGTTAGGTCAGTTAATGTAGTAACACCTGCATTTGTGCCTGCTGCTACTCCTTGATTAAAATTATAATATGCTTCTAAATTTGCTTCATTACCTACTAATTCATTGTCTTTATTTAGATTTATTTGCTCACAAGTACGAGTTGTATTCCAAATACGTACCTCATCTAAAGCACCATCAATAGTACTCAAAGGATTAGAATATCCCATATAAAAACCTCCCCAAGGCGCAGAAAGTGTCATTGGTTTTGTTGCTCCTATTTGTACACCATCTTTATAAAAACGTCCATTTGTACCATCATGAGTAAATGCAATATGTTGCCAAACACCAATTTCGATTGTTCCAGCAGGAATATCAGTAGGTGTAAGCCTAGTTGCAACGTCTGTACCTACATATACAGCACCTGTGTTAGTTGTGCTAAAGACAAAAGTTCCCCAACCATTTACACCATTCGAACCTCTTATTGTTTGGTTATAATTAATTGTATTATTTGGTTTTATCCAAAATTCTACTGTAAAAGTAGTTGGTGTCCAAGTCAGAGAAGGTATTTCTACGTAATGCGTTCCTCCATCAAAATCAAGAGCATTGTTTCCAAGTGATGGCACACTAAGGCTTCCTTGTACAGAAAAGTTATAAGCTGTTTCGTTACAATCACTATTATTGATAGTAATGGTAGCCTCACGGATTCCTGCAACAGCAGGAGTAAAAGTAACATCAAATGTAATGGCTGCAACTCCTGCAATAATTGTATTATTTGTAAAATTACTTACCACAAAATCAGAAGCATTTGCTCCACTTACACCAATATTAGCAACAGTTAGATTAGAATTTGCTACTGTATTTTGAATAGTATAAGTAATTGTTCTGTTTGGGCTAACACTTCCAAAGTTTGTATTATCAGCTAAGTTTGGTGTAATATCTCCATCTACAATAGAAACACTATTTCCCTGTACATTTATTTCAGCTAAATTTAGAGGTGTTGTTCCTGTTACTCCATTTGTAGAAGTTATCCAATTAGAAGCAGTTCCTGTAAGCGTAAAATTAGTAAGTGTACCATCGTGGTTATTAGCTGTTAGGTCATTTAATGTAGTAACACCTGCGTTTGCGCCTGCTGCTGTTCCTTGATTAAAGTTATAATATGCTATTAAACCAGCCTCGTTACCTATCAATCCATTATCTTTATTTGTATTTATTTGCTGACAAGTACGAGCAGTATTCCAGACACGAACTTCATCTAATGAACCATCAACATGGTTGTTTGGGTCAAGCGTGCTACCTAGCTCAAAACCACCCCACGCTATTGAGTTAGGCATTGCTTTAGCTCCACCTATCTGTACACCATTTTTATAAAAACGTCCGTTTGTACCATCAAAAGTAAATGCAATATGTTGCCAAACACCGATTTCGATTGTTCCAGCAGGGATTTGAGTGGGTGTAAATCTACTTCCAGTAGTTATTCCTACATATACAGCACCTGTGTTGGTTGTGCTAAAAACAAAAGCGTCCCAGTTATTGGCAGCTCTTATTGTTTGATTATAATTAATTGTATTATTAGGTTTTATCCAAAATTCTACACTAAAAGTAGTGGGAGTCCAATTTAAAGACGGTGCAGTTACCACATCGTCTGTTCCATCAAATTCAAGGGCATTATTTTGGGCATTTGTTGTGCCAAAGGATAGCCACAGCAGCAGTATCAATCCCCAACCTTTGAGGAGAGATAAGTGCGTTTTAAAATTGTAAAGTTTTTGTTTCATTTTTTTTAAGATAAACAGTTGATAGTTATGCAAGAAATTTTGAGATTTATTGCGATGTAAAAAAGTTGTTTTTGATAAACAATTAAAACGAAATTACTAAAAACAATTATTCGAATTTTGGAAATGTCGTGAGTGGGATTTTTTTAGGTTTAAGGGGGAAATATATCTTTATTGTTCCTCAAAAATTATTTTTTAATAACGTTTTTTGCATAAAAAAACCATTCCTCAATGAAGAATGGCTTTATTAATCGACATTTAACGAAAGGCATATAATTTCTTTTAAATTATTACCTCCCTATCCTTAGAATAAAAAATATACACACAATTATTTGAATAAATTTAATCTACTCAATAGATTAGGCTTAAAGCGTTTGCTTATTTCAAATTGTGTATTATTTAATGTTAGTAAATTATCTTTCAAACTTATATCTTCTATATAATTAGCATTTATGATAGTGCTTCTATGTATTTGTACAAAATCAGATGCAGGCAGACGCTCATCTATTTCTTTTAGTGTCATACGAACTAAATACTTTTCGTTGGCAGTTTGTACTTCACAGTATTTGTCTGCCACTTCTATAAAAAGAATATTCTCAACATCTACTTTTTGTAATTTATCGTTTTGTTTAATAAATAAACTTTTTCTGACCAAAATATCTTTTTTCCATGTCTGTTTGTCTTCTGTATGGCTGGGTTGAGCATATCTCAAGAGAGCCAATTCGATTGTTCTTTGTAATAATTTTGTATCAATAGGCTTTACAATGTAAGCATAAGGATTAGCTTCTTTTGCTTGTTCGAAAATATTTTTATCAGCGTATGAAGTAACAAAAATAATTGGAATAGAATATTCTGAATGTATCATTTTTTTGGCAACCTCAATTCCTGTCATTGTACCTTTTATATGAATATCAATAAGAGCCAAATCAGGTTTGAGGCTTATGAAGAAACGCAACATTTCTTCTGAGTTGTCTGTTAGACCGACCAAATCATAACCCAACTCATCAATAATTCTTTCGATGGTGTTAGCAAAAATAGGCTCATCTTCTACGACAATTATTCTCATAATATTACTTTTTTTGATTAATACTTTACAACAGATGATTTATTTTACAAATATAAATAAGTTATTATGAGTTTTTTGTAAAATGTCGTAAGTGGGCATTTTTGGAATGCAAACGGTGTTTTTATATGCTAGGGATATGTAGAGAAAAAATACTACCCTTATTTGGTTGGCTTTTTACTTTTATTTCGATATTATTTATTTGAGCAAATTCTTGACACAAGACAAGCCCCAACCCTGTTCCTTTTTCCCCTCTTATTCCTCTATTGCTTATAATAGAAGGGCTAAAAATATTATCTATTAACTCTTGAGGCATTCCTATTCCTGTATCTTTAATAATCAAAATAATTTTTTCATTCTTTTGTATTGCCGACACTTCTACTCTTCCGTTTGGAGGTGTATATTTTAGTGCATTACTGATAAGATTTCTCAAAATTGTTTGGAAAGAATCTATATCAACTATTATTTCCAATTTATCATTGGTCAGCAGGTTATTGAGTTCAATTTGATTGCTTTGTGCTACATTTTGATAAATCGAAACAATATGTTGTATAATTTCTGATAAACTTACAGTTTGAGGATTACTCTGAATTTGATGATTTTGTTGTATTAATGCCCAGTTGAGTAGATTATTTAATAGAGTATTGAGTCCTTGTATCGAAGTGCCAATATGTTTTCCAAGCTCCAAAAGCTGTTTGGTTTTGTTTTTTCTAAGAAAATATTCTATTTGATTTGGTATATCTTCAAAGGCTGTCAGAGGGCTGCGCAGGTCGTGGGCAATGATAGCAAATAACTGGTCTTTATTTTTGTTGGCTGTGGCAAGCTCTTTTGTACGTTCTTTTATTTGTACTTCTAACTCTTCTTCTCTACGCTTGGCTTGATACATTCTTATTTTGTAAAGAAGATAAACTCCCATCAAAAACAGTATCATAATACCAAATAAAAACCAACTTTGTTGCCAAAAGGGAGGGATAATATTTAGTTTTAATGTAATCCCCTCTTCGTTCCAAATGCCATGATTATTTGAACCTTTTATACGAATTGTATAATTTCCTGCCGATAAATTAGTAAGTGTAAATTCATTTTTATTTCCGAGTTCTATCCAAGTAGTATCAATTTCTTCTATTTTGTAGGCATACTTATTTCTTTTACTTTGATAAAAATTGAGTGCTGTAAACTCAAAAGTTAGCATTTGGGCAGAATCTAGAGGCAATATTATAGTACTTATTTTTTCAATAGGAGTCTTTGTTTTTATATCTTTTCCAAACCTTTTAAATCCTGTCAAGATTAGGTTTGGAATATGTGTATTTCTCTTCAAATCTTTTGGAAAAAAAGCATCTACTCCTTTTATTCCTCCAAAAAACATTTTTCCATCACTACCTTTGTGAAAAGAGTATGTATTATATTCATTATCTTGTAATCCATCATTTACATCAAAATTTTCAAAGGTTTTTTTTTCAATATTAAACTTTGAAATTCCTTTATTCGTACTTAGCCATAGATTATAGTCATCATCTTCTAAAATTCCATAAATAAGATTATGAGGCAATCCGTCTTTTGTAGTATATTTTTCTATTTGTGTTGTTTTTTTATCATAACTATAAAGCCCTTTTGTAGTAGCTACCCATAATTTTCCTTTTGTATCTTCATAAATACATTTGACATGTAGGCTTTTGATAACTGAATTTTTTTCTGGATTGTAATATATAATTTTGTCTGTTTTTAAATTCCAAGAAGCAAAGCCATCTGTTTTTGTTCCTATCCAGACTGTATTAGCTGCACTTTTATACAAATAGGTAGTTTTATTTATAGGTATTTTTTTGTGTGTTTTTTCTTTTTTTGTATTAAAAACACAGATGTTCTTAGGTTCAGCAAAAATAAGTATAGAGTCATTGATAATTTCAATAGCTGTAGGAACTTGTGATCGAAAATAAACCTTTTTTAGGGAAGGTTTATTCTGGTCTATTTTCAAAATACCATTATAAGTGGCAACCCACAGAATATTTTTATCTACCTTGTCTTCTTTTATTGTAAAGGCATGCGAAATTTTGATTGGTAATGTAGTTTTGATATTTTGTTTTGAAAAAATATCAATTATTCTTTTTTCTGAATAAGTGCCTATCCACAATTTTTGGTCAATGGCATTTTGATAAATCGCTCTTGTACTTGTACTACTTAGCCCTTTTGCAAAATTATCTTTATCAAATCTATATCCTTTTATAGTATTGATAGAATATGTAGGAAATAAAAAAACTCCACTACCATACGTAGCCACCCACAAATTACCACTTGCATCAATATAAATACCTTTGATAGCTCCATTTTTATCAGCAGTTTTAATTTCGTGTTTTACTTTGTAGGTATTCAAATCTACTACTAATACAGAGGAATGAAGAGGGATATATAAGTAATTTTGATAAATTTTACTACTAAAATTATTGACTATTCTATTCTCTTCTTTATTTTTTGCTTTGATATATTTTATATTAAAATTTTCATTTTTGTAGAGTGTATCTGAATGATATTGATGAATCATTAAATTTTTAGCAACCAATAGATTTCCTTTATAAAATCCTTCAAGATATACATTTGATTCATGAAAGATAGGCTTCCAGTTATTTTTTTCAAATTTATAAAGTGTTTTGTCTGCATAATATCCATTATCATGTTTACTCATCAATATTTCTAATTTCCCATTAATTTTTTGTTCTGTGATGTGTTTTTGAACACCACCATTAAATTCAAAGTGTGTTTTTGTAAGAAGTTGCCAGTTATTTTGTCTTTTTTTCTGTATAAAAATATCACTATCTTGAATTACCACCCAAATTGTTTTTTTGGAATCTATAAAAACCTGATTGACATATTTATTTTTAAAGCCTTCTACTGGAGTAATAGTATTTTGATTGGTATTGAGAATATGTAAGCCTGCTTCTGTTCCTACATAAATTAAGGAATCATTAAATGTAGCCAATGAAATAATATTATTAGAAAGTAAAACATAGTTTTTTTCTATGTTTGTTTTATAGACTCTATAGGAATTTCCATCATATCTACACAAACCATCTTGCGTTCCAAACCACATAAACCCTTTTTTATCTTGAGTAATACAGGTGACAAAATCATTTGCTAGTCCTTGTTTGGTTGTAAATTGCTCATAATTAAGTACATACTCTTGCGCTTTTATTTTAGTAAAAAATAAAAAGTAGAATATAAAAATAAAAAAGAAGGGTTTTCTTGTAAAATATTTTAACATAAAAAGAGGAATCAATAATTTTAAATTTAGCAAAAGAAAATAGATTATCAAACCTAAATCAATAAATTATCAACAAGTAATGTTAAAGAGAACATTTGTATTTTAAAGTAAAATCATAAAAAAAGACTTGCCAAATTGACAAGTCTTTTTTACAAGTGTTATGAGGTTGCGAGCGGATTCGAACCGCTGTACATGCTTTTGCAGAGCATTGCCTAGCCACTCGGCCACGCAACCTTTTTATTTTTGCATTCTCTAAAGTTATGCTTTAGAGAATGCAAATCTACACATCTTAATTGATTTTGCAAAGAAAAAGTTCATTTTTATTAAAAAAATTAAACCACCTCTCCAAATAAATCAAATTCTTCGGCTTTATCTATCTTGACATTAGCAAAATCACCTATTCGTAAATATACTTTTCTTGCATCTACCAAAACTTCATTGTCCACCTCTGGCGAATCATATTCAGTTCTTCCGATAAAATAATTTCCTTCTTTTCTATCAATAAGTGTTTTGTAAATCTTTCCTATTTTTTCTTGATTGAGTTCTAAAGAAATTCCTTGCTGGATTTCCATTATTTCAGCTACACGTTCTTGTTTTTCTTCTTCGCTCAATGTATCAGGCATAGAATGCGAATGCGTATCTTCTTCATGAGAATATGAAAATACTCCCAATCTATCAAAACGCATTTTTTCTACAAAATCTAATGTTTCTTCGTGGTCTTTTATTTCTTCGTGTGGGTGTCCTGCAATAAGCGTTGTACGAATTGCAATTTCGGGCAATTTCTGACGAATAGAGTCAATAAGCTCTTCTGTTTTTTCTCTTTTTATTCCTCTACGCATTGCTTTCAATACCTTATTCGAACCACTCTGTAAAGGAATATCCAAATAATTACAGATTTTATTGTGTGCTTTCATGGTATCAATTATTTCCATCGGAAAGCCTGTCGGATAAGCATAATGCAAACGAATCCAATCTATTCCTTCAATATCAGCTAACCTTTCCAACAGCTCTGACAAAGCTCTTTTTCTATAAATATCAATGCCATAATAAGTAAGCTCTTGTGCAATAAGCATAATTTCTTTTGTTCCTCTGGCAGCTAAATTTTTGGCTTCTTGAACCAACTCTTCCATCGGACGAGAAACATGCTTGCCACGCATCAACGGAATGGCGCAAAAAGAACAGGCTCTATCACAACCTTCCGAAATTTTGAGATAAGCAAAATGTTGAGAAGTAGTGGTCAGGCGTTGTCCCAAAAGCTCGTGTTTGTAATCAACATTAAAACGATTAAGAATCAGAGGCATTTCTAGTGTCCCAAACCAATCATCAACTTGCCCAATTTCACTAGAAAGCTCATCTTTATAACGGTGCGACAAACAACCCATCACATATAATTTGTCTATTTCGCCTCTACTTTTTGCTTCAGCATAATCCAAGATTGTATTGATAGATTCCTCTTTTGCTTTTTCTATAAAACCACACGTATTAATAATAATTACGTTGGGTTGTTCGATTTTCTTTTCCACTTCTAATTGATGGTGTGCATCAATCTCGTTGGCACGAAGTTGAGTAAGTATATTTTCAGAATCAACAAGATTTTTTGAGCAACCTAGTGTGATTATATTGACTTTATCTTTTTTGATTGTACCCGTTTTCATTTACTGTTATATTTTGGAAGCTAATTTTTTATTAAAAATTAATAGAAAAATAGCAAATTGATTGTCTTCTTTAGAAATAAGGTTGCAAAATTACACAAAAAATAATTAAAAACATAAGTTCAAAATTTAAAAAATAAAATAATAAAGCATTGACTTTCAACCAAATATATCAACATCAAGCTCTTTATTATCTTCTCAAAAAAGATTTGACTTTGATTTTTGATTTTATTTCTCTTTCTGATTTTTGTTATAAATACTTATGATTGACAGACTCTTTTTTGATTCTATTAGTTCCTTTTTTTTCCTCTTCATTTTGGCACTTGATTATAAGTCCAGTATTGACTTTTTCTGGGTTAGAGTGCCTAATTCCTTCAATACCTATAATTTCTCTTTTCAATGAATTATTACTAAGGTCGAATTCTGCTTTATTTCCCATTGAGATTACTCCATCAACAATTCTTCCAGCGAAGACAAGTCCTCTTCCTGTTATTTCAAAAATATCCTCAACTTGGAATTTGGCAATTTTAATAACATTTGTGTTTAATATTATTTTATTTCTACTCATTACCTATTTATTTTTGAAAATACCTTAATATGAGTCATCTTCTAAAACGCTAAACATAATTTTTACTTTTTATTTAGAATAACGAGATAATGGAATTTTGAGTTGTAGTTATTACTATTTTTACAAAACTAGCATTTTAATTCTATACAAAAAAAGCTACTCATTAAATTTCTAAAAGAAAAAAAATAAGTAGCTTTTCATAATTCGTAATTAATTTACCTACTCAAATACAAATTACGTTTACCATAAATCTCTCTAAAAAATGGGTCTTTTAGGTGATGAATAAAATAAATTCCTTCGCCAGTAGATTTCATTTCGGGCCCTAATTCTTTGTTTACATTCGGAAATTTATCAAAAGAAAAAACAGGAATTTTGATAGCATAACCGTTTTGTTGTGGCTCAAAATTAAAATCTTTCACTTTTTTGTGGTCTAGCATTACCCACGTCGCATATTTGATATACGGCTCTTGATAGGCTTTACAAATAAATGGAACAGTTCGTGAAGCCCTTGGATTGGCTTCAATAATATAAACAATGCCGTCTTTTATGGCAAACTGAATATTAATAACACCTTTTGTTTTGAGCGCAACAGCAATTTTTTTGGTGTGGTCATGAATCTGTTTCATAATGTTTTCGTCCAAATCAAAAGGAGGCAAAACAGCATACGAATCGCCAGAATGAATCCCAGCAGGTTCGATATGTTCCATCACACCAATAATATAAACATCTTCGGTATCACAAATTGCATCGGCTTCGGCTTCGATAGCACCATCTAAAAACTCATCTATCAAAATGGTTTGTTGCCCCAAATCTTTAAAAATATTGATGATATGTTCTTCTAATTCTTGTTCATTAATAACGATTTTCATGCGCTGCCCACCCAAAACATACGACGGACGAACAAGCAAAGGAAATTCCATTTCAGCAGCTTTTTCTATCGCTTCTTCTGCCGTTTTGATGGCGTGATATTTTGGATAAGGAATATCATTTTCCTTTAATAAATCAGAAAAACGCCCTCTGTCTTCTGCCAAATCCAAGGCTTGAGAACTTGTACCAAGTATAGGAATATTATAGCGTTCTAGTTTTTCGGCAAGTTTTAGGGCTGTCTGTCCTCCTAATTGAACAATTACGCCCTCTGGCTTTTCATTCAAGATTATATCATAAATATGTTCCCAAAAAACAGGCTCAAAATAAAGTTTGTCAGCAATATCAAAATCTGTCGAAACTGTTTCTGGATTACAATTTATCATAATGGTTTCATAACCTGCTTCCTTTGCAGCTAAAATACCATGAACACAAGAATAATCAAATTCAATTCCTTGTCCGATACGATTAGGCCCCGAACCTAAAACAACAATTTTTTTCTTATCACTTCTAACTGCTTCATTTTCAGTTTCGAAAGTAGAATAATAATAAGGCGTTTGCGCTTCAAATTCTGCCGAACAAGTATCGACAAGTTTCCAAACACGATTTATTCCTAAATCTGTTCTTTTTTTATGAATATCACTTTCCAAACAGCCAATCAAATGAGCAATTTGACGGTCTGCCAATCCTTTTTTCTTTGCCTTCAAAAGCAAATCATACGGAATAGAATCTAATCTGTATTTCTGAATTTCATTTTCAAGTGCTACAATTTGTTCAATCTGGTGTAAAAACCATTTATCAATTTTAGTCAAATCAAAAATACGTTTCATCGGTATTCCTAATTTGAAAGCATCATAAATTCTGAACAATCTATCCCACGAAGGAACTTTCAATTTTTGATGAATTTCATCTTGATTACGTACTTCTTTTCCATCTGCTCCTAATCCATTTCTACGAATTTCTAAAGACTGACAGGCTTTTTGTAGTGCTTCTTGAAAATTGCGCCCAATTCCCATAGCTTCTCCTACTGATTTCATTTGAAAGCCCAAACGGTCGTCCGAACCTTTAAATTTATCAAAATTCCAACGAGGAACTTTTACAATTACATAATCAATGGCAGGTTCGAAAAATGCTGAAGTTGTTCCTGTAATGGCGTTATCAAGCTCATCAAGATTATAACCAATGGCTAATTTTGCAGCAATTTTGGCGATTGGATAACCTGTTGCTTTTGAAGCAAGCGCAGACGAACGAGAAACACGAGGATTAATTTCGATAGCAATTATATCATCGTTTTCAGGGTTTACGGCAAACTGAACATTACAACCTCCAGCAAAATTACCGATGCCGTTCATCATTTTTATTGCTAGACTTCTCATTTCTTGATAAACCGTATCAGGCAAAGTCATTGCTGGTGCGACTGTGATAGAATCGCCAGTATGCACTCCCATTGGGTCAAAATTTTCTATCGAACAGATAATAATTACATTTCCTGCCGAATCTCTCAAAAGTTCCAATTCAAATTCTTTCCAACCAATTACGCATTGCTCAATCAAAACCTCATGAATAGGCGAAGTATGCAAACCTCTTGAAAGACAACTATCAAACTCTTCTTTGTCATAAACAACGCTTCCACCTGTTCCACCCAGCGTAAAAGAAGGACGAATTACTAAAGGAAAACCAATATTTTGTGCAATTTTCTTTCCTTGTAGAAACGATTTTGCTGTTTGTCCTGTTGCTACACCCACCCCCATATTTTCCATACAGAGTTTGAATTTATCTCTATCTTCTGTCGTATCAATGGCTTCAAAATCGACACCGATTACATCAACATTGTACTTTTCCCAAAGCCCAATATCGTTGCATTCAATAGATAAATTTAATGCCGTCTGACCTCCCATGGTAGGCAAAACGGCATCAATTTCTTGTTCTCGTAAAATGGTTTCGATAGAATCTGGTGTGAGTGGCAACAGATAAACGTGGTCTGCATTGATAGGGTCGGTCATTATCGTTGCAGGATTGGAATTGATGAGCGACACTTTTATTCCTTCTTCACGAAGCGAACGAGCAGCTTGCGAACCTGCATAATCAAACTCACAGGCTTGTCCGATGACAATAGGGCCACTTCCAATAATGAGAATATGGCGAATGGATTTGTTTCTAGGCATGACAAAAGATTTTTTTTGGTTTCCTTTTTATAATGGTTCTATCTATAAATTCTACAAAGGTAACAGACTTTATGGTTTTTAGGAAATTTCTTTTTGATTGAAATACATTTAAACACAAAGTTCGCAAAAAGCATAGAGGAAATACTTTTTTTGATTACATTTGAATAAATCACGTTGAAAAAATTATGAACTACACAAAAGGAAATATCTTAGAATCAAACACAGAAGTAATCATTAATCCTGTAAATATAGTTGGAGTAATGGGAAAAGGTCTTGCTTTAGCCTTCAAAAAACAATTCCCTCATAATTATAAAATCTATAAAGAAGCCTGTAAAAACAAAACTATCGATATTGGAAAGCTGCTTTTAGTTGATGAATCTAATTTAGAGAGAAAACAATTTATCATAAACTTCCCTACTAAAAAACACTGGCGTAGTTCATCTGAAGTAGAATATATTGAAGAAGGTCTAAAAGATTTAGTCAGAATTATAGAAAAAAATAATTTTGAAAGTATTGTTATTCCTGCTTTGGGTTGTGGTTTGGGAGGATTGGAATGGGAAAGCGTACAATTATTACTTGAAAAATATTTGAGAAATTTGGAAGGAATTAAAGTTTTGATTTTTGAACCAAAATAAAAATTATTCTTTTGCAAAAATGAAAAACTCTCAGCTAATAAATAGTAAGGCAAAATACTACTTTCCTATACAGCAAAAAATTATATTTTATATCCTAATTCATCAATAGTTTCCAAAAAACCCTTCATTAATTTTGCTGTTGTATAGCAAGTTATTGATTTCATACTGACCTTAATTGGCTCATTATCAGATGATAAAATAGTTACTTCTATGGTGCAAGATTTAACATCTCTCTCCATTTTCATAATTGATTCTACTTCTTTTATTACTGTTTCATAATCTCCTGTAATGACAAATTTCCAATCTCCATTTTCAATAATAGAGCTTGTATTTGTTTGAAAAGGAGAAATAAAGGACGTAAAAGAAAAGCAAATTGTAAAAAGTAATAGAATATCAAATTACCATAAACTCTATAACGAGGTAGTAGAGAAGGAAATAGAATCTTTTATTGAGGAAGATAAAGACAACAAAGCAAAAGATTTATACCTAAAATATAAACTCGATAATGGGCACAAATACGGCAACAACAGTGTTTACTATTTGAGAGCAATGATGCTTGAAAACGAATACTATTCGCAACGTTTACGTTACAAAAAAGCGCTTAAAAGAGAAATAAAATTAAGAGAAGGTATAGAGAAATCAATTCCTACCGACAACCTTGCTCATCTTAAGTTTAACGATCATTTTTATGATTTTTATGCTAAAAACAATCGCGTAGAAGAAGCCAGAATAGAACGAGAAACTAACGAATGGATAGCCGGTTTGAACTTAGGGAAAGATGCGCCAAACTACTCTATTGAAAAAATAAAACTTGCCCAATTTAACATTCAGAATCAAGATAAATTTTCCGATTCTAAAACAGTTTTTGAAAAACATTTTGAAGGTGTATTTCGCAAACAATACCACTCCCATCACCCCATTTACACGGAGTTTTTAGGCTCATACAGTAACCTAAAGGCTTATACAGATGAATATGATGAAGCATACAGATTAGCTGGAGAACGGCTAGCCATTGCAAATGAAAAATTTGGCCCTAGTCATGTTCAATATGCACTGGCTATGATTCAGTTGAGCGACATTAATGTGCTCAAGGGCCAGTTCGACCAGGCAGAATCTCAATTGGAAGTTGCATCGGAAATCATTAAAGATGAAGGCAGTAAAAAGAGTAAGGATTACGCATTATCTCTAAGGAACCTTGGTAACCTGTATATGATTAACGGCAAATACAGCGAGGCAAAAGAAGCTTATAAAAAAGCCAATCGATTGCTCAAAAAATCGGGAGAAGGTGGCGGAACGGATATCAAATCCTCTGAGGATATGGCTGAGTATTATATGACTACAGGTAGGTACAAGGCAGCTGAAACCATCATTAAACAGTCTATTGAAGCCAATGAAAAGAAATTTGGTGAAGACCATTATCGATTGGTTAAACCTCTTAGTCTCTACGCAGAATTGTACCTAATATTGGGAGAATATGTCGAGGCTGAAAAAAGCGCAAGTCGTTCCCTTGAAATAGCCGAAAACAGCTTAGGTGATACTTCTGTTTCGTACATGGATAATTTGATGTTGTTAGGTCAAGTGTACATTGCTATGGGTAACTACGAGGATGCTAAAAAGATTTATGAAAATGCACTCGAACTTACTCGAAAAAAATTCGGAGAAGAAAACATTAGAGAAGCGGGTATTCTAAAAGCACTGGCAGATGCAAATTTTCGTTCCGAAGATGCGAATCTTGAAACTATAAACCTTTATTTAGGTCAGGCAAAAGATATTGTAATAACAAGTTTTAGTTCTTCACATCCAGATTATGCAGAGTTATTAGAGTATCAGGGGCGCGTGTTTATGCTATTCGGTAAATATTCTGAGGCAGATCTAATGCTTAAGGACGCACAGAGAATTTGGATTGATAAATTTGGGCGGAACGATATCCACACGGCTAAAAACGAAATGTTGGTTGGAGACCTAAAGTATCTCCAAGAAAAATACCGAGAGGCCCAAGGCAGTTACAGCGGAGCATCTCAGTCTTACAAAAACTTGTTTGATGAAAAACACCCGGGTTACCTCGAGGCAAAAAGTAAGTTGGCAAAAAGTCACTATGCAGATGGAAACCTAACTAAGGCTAAAACTATTTATGATGAAACTACCGAGAGTTACTTAGGGTATATCCGAGATTATTTTCCTGCTTTGTCAGAGTCGGAAAAAGGAAAATACTGGAACTCCATAAAGCGTGATTTCGAAATTTACAATTCGCTTGCCTTGGCTACATACGAGAAAAATAATAAAGCTCTGCGCAGTGTTTATAATTTCAAATTATCGACAAAGGCTATTTTACAGAGTAGTTCTACCAAACTGAAATCGAGAATTGTAAATTCAAATGATGGGGACTTAATTTATCGTTTTGATGTATATAATGAAAAGAAAGACCAGCTTACAAAAGGGCTAGCAATGTCGCCGCAGGAAAGAGCGGTTAACGGCATTGACATGAATAAATTGAGCAAGGAAATAAATGCCATTGAAAAAGAGCTTAGTGAAGAATCTGAAGATTTTGCCAATGCATTTGACAGCAAGCAATACACGTGGAAAGACGTAAAGAAGAGTTTAAATGAAAACGAATATGCCATAGAAATTATTCGATTCAGACATTTCGATAAGCAGTTTTCTGGAGAAGCATCGGATGCAACGAAATATTCATTTTCACCAATTCCGATAACCAGTGGGCTACTCTTACGTGCGAAAGAACCTGTGTTTGACTGACTTTGAAGCGCGTCTTTTAAAGAAATCTGGACGTGACTTTCGGGTCGCAGCGGAGTTTGTACCATACTTAGAAGAGCCATTGGTTCTAGGGCCATAATATCCCGACCTACCGTAGTGGTTGTCTCTATAAGTTCTGTAATCGCTTCGGTAAACAGGCCTATTCATAAAACCAAACATGTGCGACATAAACATGTACTGGCCATAAAATGCCCAGAAAGACGACCCATTGTGCGTGCGCCATTCCCCGTATTTCTTGTCTCCCACATATTGATAACCAGCAGGAGCTGCATTTTTTTCGAGCTTACCGTCTTTTTTGTACACCAAGATCATTCCCAGGTTATTCTCGTTTTTTGTAAAGAAATCTTCACCCACCTCAAACCATTCACTGGTCGATTCTTCTGGTTTCCCTTCTTCATCTTCCAAAATGACTTTATACTTGTGTTTGTAGGTCTTAAAGAAGTTTCCTTCTAGATCCATATCCTCAAGAATTATGGCAAAATTTTGTTTGCTCGAAAACTCAACAATGTAATTGTCAACAGGAGATTTTTTGAATTCTTTTCCTCCACAGCTCGAAAGCAAAAGGCCAAAAACAAACAAAGACAGCCAAGCAAATGGCGTCTTTGAAAAATTGATATTTAGTACTGATTTCATAAGTTTACTTTGGCAGGATATTGGAAAATTCGAACTCTTTTACATAAGACCCTTTCGCTGCGGAAAACTCCTCTTCGCCCCATCGGTCTATCGAAATAAAATCTTGTTCGTTCTCATATACCCAATTCACAAATTTGGACCAATTTTCTTCATCATCATCATTTTCGCCACAATATCCTTGACCCGAACTTTTTCTGTGATAGGTTTTGTTCTCAAAAACCAATTGCTGAGGAGCATCATCTGCGCTTACAATTTGAGAGGCCAGTTTTGGGTCTATCGCATTCATCTCGAGTTTTTTCGAAACCATACAAATCAATTCATCGTTATCTTCAACAGACAAATAGCATTTTTCGTCTCCCGAATCCAGTAAGTATTCAATCGACTCAAAGTTATTTCCCCAGTCGTAGTGATATACCTTTTTTACTTCCCAAGTTTTCAAAAAATACTCTACCATAAACCCTAGGTTCATTTCGGCAACTGTATAATCGACTTTGGACTCTTTCTTCTTTCCAAAGAAATCGAATAATCCCATTTCTTAATTGTTTTTAGTTTCAATGGGTTGTTGTGTTTTTTTAAATATTAAAAGATAAAGCTGTAAAGTAAATTGACAGCTTTGCACCCAGCAATAAAGTGAATAGAATCGTTAGTCTCCATATTTATTGCTTTCTTAATTTACGTTTTTTGATGAATTTTCTGCGAACTGTTGTTTGCGGCAAATGGTTAAAGCTAACATTTTTTACTGTTTCGATGAGTTGCGATAAATTGCTTTCTACTCCGGAGATAAAAAACTGATAATTAATAGTTTGCTTGCTGATAGCTTCAAGCTGAGATTCCCAAAGCGCAGTCATATCAGGTTGAGATATTTGCAACGGCAGGGCGGTGATTAATTGTTTTCCTATATCTGTGGCTCTTATTTCTTTACCTTGACGAGTTAAAAATTGGCGCTTAAATAATAGCTCAATAATACCAGCTCTAGTTGCTTCTGTGCCTAAGCCATCAGTTTCTTTTAATGCTTTTTTGATGTCAGCATCTGAGACGTATCGAGAAACCCCTGTAAGTGCTGATAAAATTGTAGCGTCGGTAAAGTGTTTGGGGGGCGTGGTATTTTTTTCAATTAATTCACCCGAAGTACAATGTGTGATATCACCCACTTTTACTTGAGGTAAAACCCTAGTCGAGAACTTGTTGGCATCTTTTTGTGGATTTACTTTTTTAAATAAATCCTTCCACCCATTGGTGATAATATCTTTTTGTTTACTAATAAAGAGACCACCTGCTATTTCAGTTTCAATTTTTTTGTCGCTGTATTCAAAATTTGGATAAAATTGTGCGATATATTGACGTGCTACTAGGTCGTAAATTTTTTCTTCTTGTGATGACATTACGCCCGTAGGCTTATTTTTCGCGGTAGGGATAATGGCATGATGCGCACTGACTTTTTTATCATTCCATGCTCGACTATTTTTAGTTAAATCGGCGTCACACAGTAAACTAGCTAATTGAGTTGATACTTGGCTGATCGCTTGAGTCACCGCAGGTATATCTTGCAAATGCTCTGTGGGTAAATATTGGCAGTCTGAACGAGGGTAAGTAATTAATTTATGTTTTTCGTAAAGCTGCTGGCAAATATCTAAAACTTGTTTGGCACTCATTCCAAATGCTTTGGCGGCACTAATTTGTAATCCTGACAAACTAAAGGGTAAAGGAGCTTGTTGTTGCTTTTTATCTTGTTGAACCTTGAGTATTTTACCCGGTTGCTTATTAATACGGGAAACAACATTTAATGCTAGTTTTTTATCAAGCACACGTTTTTCTTCATCCATATAAGGTAAGCAGGCTTTACTAGGTTGCCATTTTCCTTGATATAATTCGCCTTTGTTGGTTTTTATGTTGGCAAGCACTTCATAAAAAGGTTTGGAGACAAAGTTGGCAATATCAATATCACGATTAACAACTAAACCAAGAATAGGGGTTTGTACTCGGCCTATTGATAATACGCCCTGATAGCCAGACTTTTGACCTTGAAGCGTGCAAAGGCGAGTCATGTTAAGACCATATAGCCAGTCTGCTCTTGCTCTAGCAAGTGCTGAAACCGCTAATGGAATAAATTCACTGTTGGGCTTTAAGTTATTAACTGACTTTTTAACCGCGTTAGAGTTCATGTCACTGATTAAACAACGCAATGCATTTTTTATTTTTGCTTTACTCGCGCCACAATAACTAATGGCCTCATCAACAAGTATTTGGCCTTCTCTGTCAACGTCACCCGCATTGACAATAATATCTGACTGTTTAATGAGTCGTTTGATAACAGTGAGTTGTTTTCTTGTTTTAGCTTTTGGTTTTAATTGCCATTGCTGAGGGATAATTGGGAGATGTTCAACAAGCCATTTTTTAAATTTAACATCGTAGTCTTCTGGCGGTGCTTGTTCTAGTAAATGACCAATACACCAAGTAACTTTATCGCCATTACCAGCTTCGATATACCCATCGTTTTTTTTATGGGGTTTAGGAAGCACGTCAACAATCGCTCTTGCTAAACTAGGTTTTTCGGCAATATATAATTTCATTCAAGGAGTTAGATGATCGTGTGTTAGTTGAATAATACATTTTAACTGTTGTTTTGTACAGTTG
>CAKZOK010000028.1 GCA_937136415.1 uncultured Cytophagales bacterium
CTTCTTAATAATAGCTGGCCGTTTAACTAGCATAGCTCAAACGGTACAAGACCGAGCGTATTCTGCCAAGCTTCAAAGCTTATTGAGTCATACCGTAGCAGAAATAAGTGTAACAGAAATAGATACTAACTTGGACATTCTGTTCGTGGATACTCGCGAAACAAGTGAGTTCGAAGTTTCGCACATTCAAAATGCAACCTTTGTTGGATATAAGAAACTAGATTTATCGAAATTAAAAGACACACCAAAAAACCAAAAGATAATCGTTTATTGTTCAGTAGGTTATAGAAGTGAAAAAGTGTCGGAGAAATTAATCAAACAAGGATTTACAGATGTTTCTAACCTCTACGGTGGAATCTTTGAATGGAAAAATGCAGGTTATCCAGTTTACAATTCCGAGAAGAAAGCAACCGAAAATGTGCATGCTTACGATAAAAACTGGGGACAGTGGCTCAGGCGAGGTAAGAAGTGTTACAAGTAATTATTCTCCGGAATAGGAAACACAATTTCGTTCGGTCTCGAACAACGTAATTTTCAAGTCAAGCTTATTTTTAAGGTGTCTTCTGAGTCGATTGTATATTACATAGGCAATATGCTCTGCAGTCGGAATTAGTGTTTTAAACTCTTCAACTTGTTCATTCAGGTTTTTGTGGTCTAAGTATTTACAAACTTCTTTTTCTATAAGGTGCTTGAGTACCTTCATATCCACTACGTAACCTGTATCGGTATCAACTTCACCCGTTACTTCTACCCAAAAATTATAATTGTGTCCATGAAAGTAAGGGTTATTGCACAGCCCAAATACTTCTTCATTTTTAGCGTCATCCCAGTCTTTTCTATAAAGCCGGTGCGCTGCATTGAAATGTGCTTTCCGTTTTACGGTTACCCTCATCGTTTTTTAGGACAAATATTCTTTCACTTTAGGAAAGGCAATTTTAAACCATTCTGTGTACTTCTCGGGGTGTTTATTTATTCCTTCTTCAATTTCACTAATAGAAACGAAAGCCCACTCCTCTACTTCTTCCGGATTTGGGATGGCAACTCCATTGTATTCACCAATTAAAACGTGGTCGTATTCGTGCTCTACCAATCCGTTATCAAATTCAGCACGGTAAGTAAACTCAAATGCAGCGCTCATTGGGCAATCAATACCCATTTCTTCTTTCATTCTTCTATGCGCGGCATCTCTTGTTTCTTCTCCCGCTCTCTGGTGAGAACAACACGTATTGGTCCATAAGCCTGGAGAGTGGTATTTGGTTAACGCTCTTCTTTGCAGCATTATCTCACCATAAGGATTGACAACAAAAACGGAAAACGCCCTGTGCAACAAGCCTTTTTGATGCGCTTCCATTTTTTTTAGAGGAGGGAAATTTTCAGGATATGGATTTGGTTTGAGCATTTGATATGCCAAACGATAGCCTTCTTCCAAATCACTTTGAGAGTTTTCAGATTCATCTTGTAGAATTTTTGGAAATGTTTTTTCCTTAAAAACCCATTTTTCTGGGCGTATAGATACATTTGCATTGACAAGCGAAGTACCTCCCAACCCACAACCTTTAAAAACATTTATATCATCATCTACCCAAAAATCATATAAAGCAGACTTTGAGCCTATTCTTTTGTTATTGAGATTGAATTGCATATTTGTAGCTGCTTCTGTTTGTGTATCTGGAAATTCTCCTGTGAGATATTCTTTTCCTTTTTCCAACAAGCAAACTTTTTGTCCTGCACGAGAGAGGCGAGAAGCAGTAATTGAACCTCCATATCCCGAACCAATCACAACGACATCATAATGAGGAAGCATTTTTTCGATAGGCTTCGATAAACGACGATTTTTCATAAAAATTTAGTAAAAATTAGAGCAAAATTATTTTGTTCCCTAATTTAATTAAAAATTATGAATTATGTCATAAAAAAAACTTTGTATCATTTTATTGATACAAAGTTTTGGGTAATAAATAATTATTTTTCAATAAAAATATTACTTTTTTCTTTCTACTTTTAAAGCATTAAAGATTAGGTCTGTCAGAAATTCTATCAAACTTTTTTCATCATCATCTCCTTTTACTTCTGTGAGAGAAGGCAAATGTTTGGCAAAATAGCTTTGTTGATGCGAACTTTCCATAATAATAGAAACCAGAGCATTAGGAAATTTATAATTTGGTTGTAATTTCAAAATCATATTTGCCACTCTGTGCGTCAATCTTTTATAACTAGCAAAATAACCTTCTTTGTTATCACTATCGACTTCTTTTGTTAGATATGCTTTTGCCGATTCGGAAACAACAATTCTATGCAAAGCTGTCGCATCAATACTTTCATATTGATTATCAATTTCTATTGGTTTTGCAAGAGTTGAAATGGCTGTTTCAAGAGCTTTCTCGGCAGATTCTAAATTGCTAGTTTGAAAAACGAGTTGATATTCCATCCAATTCCAATACCAAGACATCAAATAAATGAGTAATTTGTGTTTGTTTTCAAAATAACGATATACTGATGCTTCTGTCGAACTGATTTCTTTCGCTAATTTTTTGAAAGTAAAGTTTTCCAGTCCTATTGTATCAATAAGAAGAATACTTTGACGCACAATTTTGCGCCCAAGTTCGGAGCTTTCTGGGTCTTTCAGATAAACTCGTTCATTTATTTTTATTTGTATTTTGGAAAGGAGAGTTTTCAATTTTTATTTAATATTAAAAGTCTTTTTTTAGAATTTATTTCAAGATTAAAGTCAATATTATTTCTTCATAACACAATGTTATGAAGAAATAAATGATTTTTTTTAAAAGACATCTCCTGCTTTTTTGCTAAATTGAAATATAGATTCTAGCCCTTCAGCATTATTTGTAGTTACATTCAAATCTTTCAATTCTCCATCTTTCAAGCTATATACCCAACCATGAATATGTGGAAACTTACCATTTTCCCATTCTTCATTCAAGAAAGAAACCTTAGAAAGGTTCAATACCTGTTCGGCTACATTTAGCTCTACATACCTGTTTGCTCTTTCATTTTCGTCTTCAATTTTATCCAATTCTGATTGGTGAATACGATAAACATCTTTGATATGACGCAACCAATTATCAATAAATCCAAATTTTTCTTGCTTCATTGCTGAAATTACTCCACCACAGCCATAATGTCCACAAACAATGATATGCTTGACTTTCAAAACTTTTACAGCATAAAAAAGAACACTCAACATATTCATATCTGTATGCACAACCATATTGGCAATATTTCTATGGACAAAAATAGACCCAGCAGCAACATCTGTAATCTGTGTAGCTGGCACACGGCTATCAGCACAGCCAATCCATAAATACTCTGGACTTTGTCCTTTTAATAATTGATTGAAAAATTCAGGATTAGAAGCCTTGATATTGGCAGCCCATTTTTTATTATTTTCTAATAAATCTAAATGTGATTTTGACATAGTTTTATTTGGTTGTGTTTGAATTACTTTTTTTATTTAAGCTGATGGTTTTTTTTCTTCAAAAAACTCGTCATCAACATTACCTTCTTTGTGTTTTTTGATTGCCTCTTCTGAGCTTGTAAATTCTACATCTTTCAATGTAACTTGAATATCGTGTTGTTCGGCTTCTTTCATAAAACTTTTGATAGTATCTTCGATATCTTTATCCATAAAATGGGCTTTTGTTCCATCTAACAAAACAGCCGAATGATTTGGGATTCTGGCAAAAATATCTCTCAAAAAAGCACGATTAACAAAAGACAAATCTTTATTAAAAATGATTTCAAAGTGATGCTCATCTCTTCCTATTTGTTTGATAGAAATAGCTGTTTTGACATTGGCACGAACAACAAAAAAGAATCCTACTATAATTCCGACCAAAATTCCGATAAGCAAATCAGAAAACAAAATCACTACTGCAGTTATGATAAAAGGCAAAAACTGCTCTTTTCCTTTATGATAAATTTCTTTTACTACTTCAGGTTTGATGAGTTTGTAGCCCACCACCAACAGAATAGCAGCCAAACTAGCCAGAGGAATATGATTGAGATATTGACTAATAAAAATCACCGAAACAAGCAAAAATATTCCGTGTATGATAGCAGACATACGAGTACGACCACCTGCACCAATACTTGCTGTACTTCGGACAATAACGGCTGTTACAGGAATTGCTCCGACCAGCCCAGCCACTGTATTAGCAACACCTTGAGCCAAAAGCTCACGATTAAGAGGTGAATTTCTTTTGTATGGGTCTAATTTATCAACAGCCTCAACCGTGAGGAGAGATTCTATACTCGCCACAACACCGATAGTAAAAGCTAATACCCAAATATCCCAATCTTTGATATGGTCTGCCCAAAGAGAAAAATTAGGAAAAGTAAGTTGCTCCCAAAAATTGGACAGAGAAGTTGTGATAAACTCTAAAATAGAAACATTCTCTTGGGTAGAAAGATTTTTGAGTTCCATTGTCATTGGCAAATCAACCAAATGCGAAGGAGCTAAGGGAGATAAACTAGCAGCGTCAAAAGCAAAATAAATATAAAGCTCATTAATTACTGTTCCTATCACAACAGCCATCAAAGCAGCAGGCAAGAAAGATATTTTCTTTAAAAATGGAATTTTGTCCCAAATAATCAAAACAGACAAACTTACAACACTTATAATAATTGCATTTATATTTTTAGGTGCATTTTTGAGAGCAGCCAAAATCATTGTAACAGCATTTTGGTCAGTTCCCCAAATCCAAAACTCATCTTCACTAAAAGCTCCCAAATCATATCCAAGAGCATGAGGAAGTTGTTTCAAAATCAGAATCATTCCAATTCCTGCCAACATTCCCTTCAAAACTGACGAAGGTAAAAAATAAGCTATTGTTCCTGCTTGCATCAAAAAAAGCACAAGCTGAACCAATCCACCTAGAAAAACAGCCAATAAAAATAGCTCAAAACTGCCTGTATCTGCAATTCCTAGCACTACAATCGCAGTCAGACCAGCAGCAGGACCACTCACTCCCATCGCCGAACGGCTAATTAGAGGAACAATTAGACCACCCAAAATACCAGCCACCACACCAGAAAATGCAGGAGCATCTGAAGCAACAGCAATTCCTAAACAAAGAGGAAGAGCTACCAAAAAAACGACCAAACCAGCAGGAATATCATATTTAAAATTTGCAAAAAGCTTGGGTTCTGAATAGGTTGTCTTTTTAGAATTTGGATTTTTATCCACAGGAGGAGTTGAATTAGACATTTTAAAATTGAGGGGTAATTAGACAAGATATATTGAAATTTGGTACTTCTATCAAAAATACTTTTAAAAATCAATGTTTTACTTTTTAATAAGGTGTAAAGAAAGCAATTTTGATAGTAATACTTTCTATATTGAACAAACATACAAAATTCTACTTTAATTCGAAGCCTCTTTTGTGTTTTTTTAAGAAAAATAAAAATTGTTGTCTGCAACTAAACAACCTATAAAATTTCTTTTATTTTCTTTGCCGTTCGAAGAGAAACTCCTTCTGTCTGAATTTGATTTTTGAGTTTTGTATATTCTTTTTTAATAAAAAGATATTTCTCACTTTTTGTATCTAAAAGCAACTCTAATTCTTGATAAATATGTTGCGCTGAGGCATCTTTTTGTATAAGTTCTTTTACAATTTCTTTATTTGCAATAAGATTAACCAACGAAATCCATTTTACTTTTATTACTAATTTTCCAATTTGATAGGTAATTGCATTTACTTTATAAATTACAACTTGAGGAACTTGAAAAAGAGCCGTTTCTAAAGTAGCCGTTCCAGAAGCAACAATGGCAGCATTGGCAACAGAAAGTAAATCATAAGTCTGTTCGAAAATTACATCAATTCCGTTTTGTTTTGCTGCCTGATAAATAGTTGGGTCTAAACTAGAAACGCCTGCCAAAATAAATTTATACTCATTTCCATCTTCTTTTTGCCTAAATTTATTGACTACTTCTATCATAACAGGCAAAAGTGAGGTTACTTCCTGTTTTCTACTTCCTGCCAAAAGTGCAATTATTTTTTGATTATTATTTTCATCAACCTTATTTACTTTGTATTTCAAATTATTTTCCAATAAAAAATTAGTATTTGGAATAAAATTATCAATCGAATCAAAAAGAGGGTTTCCTACATAAGTTATTCTATCAAAATCAAATTTTTTGTAAAAATCAATTTCGAAAGGCAAAATAGAAAACATATAATCAATATTTTTTTTGATTTGCTTTGCTCTGGATTGATTCCACGCCCAAAGTTTTGGAGAAATATAATAAAATAATTTTGGCGTTTTTATATCATAATTTTTTGTGTAATGCTTTCTCAAAAATTTTGCAATTCGCAGATTAAAACCGGGGTAATCTACAAAAATAACAGCATCAGGATTGAAATTTAGAATATCTTTTTTACAGAAGGAAAGTAATTTTTGGATTGTTCTCAAATTTCTAATCACTTCAACAAATCCCATAAATGCCGTTTCTCTATAATGTTTGGCTAATGTTACTCCGTTATTTTCCATCAGTTCGCCTCCAAAACCTCTAAAAATAGCTGTTGGATATTCTTTTTTAAGAGCATTTACAAGATTAGAAGCATGTAAATCACCTGACTTTTCGCCAGCAATAATGTAGAAACGCATTTGTTTTTGTTTGTCTGTTCTGTTTATTTTTTGTAAAGTACAAAATTAGACAAAATTCTAATCTAGTAAAAGGCGAGTCTTTTACCTACAAAAGACAAATTATACAGGATTTTGTGAAAATTTTAAAACTCCACCTTCTTCATTTGCTTCAAAAATCACATTTGCACCACAAATAACAGTTTCGTTTTGGGCTGTATGTCCGATTGGAAAATCAAAAGCAATAGGATAATTATATTCTTTTGTCAAATCAAGAATCATTTCCTCAACAGAAGAACCAAACTGCTCAATAGTCTGCTTCGAACCCGAAAAACTTCCTACCACAATTCCTTTCAAATTTTTGAGTTTTCCTGCTCTATAAAGCTGCCCTAGCATTCTATCGACAGCATACAGATTTTCGCCTACTTCTTCCAAAAACAAAATTTTATTATCTGTCTTTATTTCTGTCGGAGTGGCTAGACTATTTATTATCATACTCAAATTTCCTCCTATAATTTGCGCTTTTGTTTGTCCTATTTTATTATTTTTATTGGAAATAGAATTAATTTGATATGATTTTCCTGTAATTGCATCAAAAAAAGATTGGGTAGATTGTCTAATTTGTATGTTTTCTAAGCGTTTTTGATTTGCAATTTCTGTTTTTAAAAACTCTACTTCATCATCATTTTCTAACCAATATTTAAACTGGACAGGCATAAAACCGTGCATACTCTTAACACCTAATTGATTGGTTTTCAAATGAATAGCCGTAATATCACTAAAACCAATCAGCCATTTTGGATTTTTTATAAATTTGTCCCAATTAATTTTATCCAAAATTCTGGTCATTCCGTATCCACCACGAATACACCAAATCGCTTTTGTATCTTGAGCATCTAAAGCATTTTGAAGGTCGGACAAACGATGCTCGTCTGTGGCAGAAAAACGATAAAAATTATCTACCAAATGAATGCCCATTTTTGGCTCAAAATCATTTTCTTCAATCCATTTTATAGCATTTTCGATAGAATTAGAATCAACAATTCCAGAGGGAGCAATGAGATGGATTGTATCTTTTGGTTTTAAGAAAGATGGATTTTGCATAGGATAGTAATTATTATTTTTGTTTATTAGTGTTTATAAATAGGTTTTGGGAATAGCCAAAAAATTAAAAAGCAATTTGCATAAAAAAATGAAAGTAAACTATTTTATAATAAATTATATCACAGTAGATGATGACAAAATATTAGTTGGAGCAACTGATAGTTGGAGATGGGAAGATGAAAATAGCACTGGTCATTCTGGAGTTGATGCCAAAACACACATTTGGGCAACTTTAGAAAATATAATTGAAAGTGAGAAAAATAACTGGGTAATTCCTGAAAAAGTTGGCTTTTTTTGTGGTAGAGGTGACAGTTTGAGAAAATTAGCTATGAGTTATGTCTATGAACTTTTTGAAATTGCATGGGATATACAAGAAAATAAAATGACTCAAAAACAAGCTAGAGAAAAATATTTTGGGTTTAAATTAGAAGAAAAAAATGAATTAGCTGTTATTCTGTAATGCAATCATTCGAATGACAAATAAGTTTAATCAGACAAATTATGATATTTTTTTCAACTTTGACAGTCCTTTTAGAAGGCTGTCAATAGTTAATACTTTTACACTCAACTATTGTCAGAGTTATTTGGATTGCCAAAAAACTACTGACAAAGTTTTTTAAAACCGTACACTTTTTCAAATTGGTTGTTTTGTGCAAATTGAAACTTAAATACGATACGAACTCTCTGGAATTCAATGAGAAAAGTCATTTTTTAGTTTACGCATTCCAGAGAGTTCGTATTGTATTATCAAAATCTAAACAAGAAAAATAAAGTTCAATACCAAAATGGCTGAACAAAAAATTGTGTACGGTTTTAAAACAAAGTTTTAAAGATTATTTTTCTACTTTCTCCATTTTCATTTCATTGAAATACATTCTTGTAGCCAACATATGCTCACAAGCTCCTTTTCGTAACTTATTCATTTTATAAAAATTACATTCACAACTCGCCTCCACAATTCGCTCATCATTATCTATCTGAACAACTGTCGGATAAGTTTGATAATTTTGTTTTACTCTGCCTCTCAAAACAATTCGTTCCGATTTTTCGCCACCTTTATTAATTGTATTTTTTACATCAACTTCTACTTGTACATTATTATTTTTTATAAATGAAATTGCTTTTTCTTCTTCTTCACTTGCAAAACGCAATTTATCCATCGGCAAAGGGTCTTTCGAAAGCTCACGTACACGATAAACACCCATTTTCAAATCATAAATCACTCGCCCAGCCTGTGTGTAAGAAGCGAGCGCAGACGAAACCGTTTTTGTATCCAAATTCAGACGACGAGCCAACGATGCCGAACTCTCAAACCAGTTTTGTTTGAGCGCATTGAAAACCGTTTTTTTGGTAAAATCATCAACTTCACTTCTAGGTGCCATCAAATCAAAATTCCCTGCTCTTGACCAATCATTGGAAGTCCAACCTGAAAGACCAAGCGTAAAAGTCATATCAGATTCTAGCTCTGCAATAAAAAATGAAGGTAAACCTGTTCCCAACAAGACAAGTTTGAAATTTTTGGCAATCGGAATAAGTCTTTCCAAAATCAAAATGCGTCGCCTTCCCCAAATGCGAATTTCTTTGCTTTCATTTCCTGTATAAATAGAACGATGAAAAACCATTTCTTTATTCCACGGCTCAATAATTATTTTGATAGGTTTGTTAGGTTCTAATACAAAACGCAACGAACGAGGACTTTTCTTTTCCTTAAATCTTCTCAAAAATTGACACAAACTAAAAATATCCATTGGGTGCAAATCTAGCGTAGTCGATGGCAAAGTCATAGCCGAGCTGACTTGCAAAAATCCACGTACCCACGTATCAGGCAAATCAATTTTGACTTCTTTATAACTTTCTTCATCTGTCGTCTGAACCTCAAAACCACTTGGGTCAATCTTGAAATCTGTTTCTTTATAATTACGGATTTTCTGAAATTCATTATATAAAGTAGCCGAATAATCTACATTCGTCGTGCCACATTCAAACTCATTTATTTCCTTAAAAACATTATAACTACAACTCAATTTACCATAAGTAGATTCATCTTGACTAAAACACTCAAAAAATACCTCGTCTGGATGAACCGTAATTACAGGGTCAAGAACAAACCAAGCATCTTTATCTTTTTCATACAAATACTTAAAATATTCTCCTCTAGCTTTATAATAAGGTTGCAAAATTTTGTTACTTTCCTTGTAAGATTCATTTAATTCTTCTCTTACCTTCAACATTTTGGCTTTTACATCTTCAATCTGAAAAGATTCCATGTATTCGGCAAGCCAAATCTGCTCTTGTTTTTCTGCCCACGCTTTATATTCTGTTTTGTCTTTGGGCTTGAAACGCAAATCCGAAACTACCACATGATGAAGCGCAGAAATTGCCTCACGAAAAGGAATTTTCTTGTCTAATTTTCCGACAAAAAAAGTAGGTTCACGAAGCGTATCAGGAGCAAAAGACATAGAAGTCTGCTCTGAATTATTTATGATATTGGTGTTTCCACCGTATTTATATTCGAAAAGCATAATTGTTTTTTTTGTATTCTGTAGCTGACACTTTCCAAAGTGTCAGGAGAGTAATTATTTCTACTTTGCTATGATAATATGTTTACGACAGCTTGGAAGCTGTCGGCTACTTTTGATTACTCAAAAACCAAAGCTACTTTCAAATTCTCATATTTTACTTTTAGCTTTTGAAGAATTTGAATGAATTTTTCTTTGTCTTGAACGGCATTTGTAGCCACCAAATCATTAAATAAAGGAACAACCCAAAAAGCAATTTCTTTTGATGATAAGGCTTCTTTTTCTAAAAATTCTAATACTCTATTTTTTGCAATTCTGCCTTTATTGACTTGCATCAAAACACAACGAAAATAAAATTCCATTTCTTTCAAACGCCTTAGATTTCCAGTTGCAAAGCGTTCTAAATAATTGGTTGCAAAAAGCTGCATCGAATTGCTTGGGTGCTGACTAAGCATTGTAAGGTATTTTTCGCCATCTTTTTCCTCAAAGAATTTGGTAATTAATTCCTTTCCAAAGGCTTCCACATCTGGACGCACCGAATCGGCAATCGAAACCAAACTATCAACGTCCCAATCATTTTCTGTAAAATTTTCTCTAAAAAACGCCATTGCTTTTTCTCTCACATCTTCCCATTTTGCATCTAAAATACGAAGAGCTTCATCACGCTCATAACGAATACGAGGCAAATTATTTTGATAATATTCTACTGTCCAACTACGAATTTCTAAAAGTTCATGAGCAGATAAAGCGACAATTTGACGAATAGAAACTTCTTCTTTATTCTGATTTTGGTCTTTTTCTGTATTCGCAATAATATGATTTTTCAAGATATGAAAGCCTACAAATTGCCCTTCTCTATAATTTCCATGAAGAAGATTAAGCGTAGTTTTGAGCGTAATATTTTGCAAATAATTATCAAAATGATTAATTAAAAGCTCTGCAATTTCTTTATGTACACTCAACTCAACCTCTTTTGGTAAAGAATGTATTCCAATACCATCACTTTGAATTTCAGATTTGTTTTCAGTATTGTTTTTTTCTAGTTTTTCGGCTTCTTCTCGTTTTATTTCTTCTGGGTCTTTTTTGCGAAGTGCTAAAATTAATTTTGTTACGATAGATTCGGCAAATTCTTTTCCTTCTTTTGAATTTTGATTTACTTTATTTTGAACTAATTTTATTACAATTTTTTGGGCTGCATCTCGCAAATTTTGATATGGAGAAACAAGCATATTTCCCAAAAGTTGATGCGCTTCTAAAAGAGCATTTTCAGGATAATCTGCAAAAACTTCCATTCCATTACTTCGCATTTCTGCCGATTTGCTTTCAAAAAATCCATTCAAGATAGAAAAAGGAATGTCTGTTGCTTCTATAAGTTTTGATTTAATAACCAAAATATCACTTGCAAAAACTTGATTTTGCACACTTTTATCTTCCAAAAGTTCTAAAACAATATTCCAGCTCAAATTTTCCAAAACTGTTTTTGCATTTGTTGTCAAGATATTTTGAGCATCTTTCATTATTTCTGTTGAATAGTTGCTTTCATTATGCAACATTTCAGAAATTACTTTTCCTACAATAATTTGCCATTTTTCATTTTTAGATGAAATTGATGAACTGCTATGTTGCAAAAATATATTTGCCCATTTTCGTATATCTGAATATTGATTGAAAATAAGTTTAGAAACAAAAAGTGTAAAGTTTGTATCTTCTATAAAATGCTGACTATTATTCTCAATAATTTTTCGTGCTAATTCTCGCCCTTCTTTTATTTTAGAATTAAGTAAAATTAAGGTTAGTTCTTTATCAAAATTATTTTCTAATTTATCTTTAGAAATTTCTACTCCAAAAAATGCAGGAATTTCAAATTCAGATGAAAGTAATTTTTTCAAAAGTTTTGCATCAAATTTTTCAATCAGATTTTCATATTCTGAATGTATTTTGAGGTTTTTGTACGCAAATTTATGTATAATATCTAGTTTTGCCTCTAACAAAAGTTGAATGTAAGCCTGTGGCAACTCGTCCCATTTATGAGAAACAAGCTCATTTCTATTTTCTACTTTATGTTCTTTTATTGTTTTTTCATTAAATTTTTCAAGATACTCCGAAATATCCAAACTAATATTAGGCAAACTTGGCTGTGCATACCAACTATCCGAAACAATGGTAAGTGTTTCTTTTTTGCGCCACTTGTTAGACACTAATTTTAATTCTTCATTATTTCCATTCAAAATTAAATTTAAAAGTAAATAAGATGAGTGTTCAGGATAAATAACAAAATGATGCGTATATTTTCTAGTATTCCTGTCCCAACCACCATACATAGAATTACCAAAATATTGAGATTCATAATCATTTTTTTGATAAGAAAGCAAGATTGAAGTTGCTAGTTTTACATACTCATTATTTGCTTGTTTATGCTCATTTTGCAAAGCATAATTTCTTAATCTTTTTACATCTCTGCGTTGAAAATGTTCTTTTGTTTGTTCGGAAAATCCTATTCTTGAATTTTTACTTTTAACTTCTTTTGTTACATCTTTTATTTGCTGATTTATTTCTGGAATATATTTTCTTACTTTATAATCATAACGCCAATGATTTGTATCCTCATTTTCTGAAATATTTACGCTTCTATACAAAGCCGTTTCTTTTTCAAAACGATAAGAAAGTATTCCCAAAATACGAACATCTTTACGAAGCTCTGCCAGTTTGTAAACCGAACGAATATATTTAAAAAATGGAGGGCGCAAAGGAATTTCTGAAAGTGTATTTAGAATTGCTTTTTGCAAAAATGGATAAACAGAAGCAAGTAAATAAAGCGTTTCGAAAAACTTAAAATCGCTTTGCCTTTCTTTTATTCGCTGTTCAATTTCTGTTTGTATGTCTTTTGCACTCTGATTTTTAAGACATTCTTGAATAATTGGAGGGAGAGAATTAACTAAATTTGCTGCCGTTTTTTGTTTTTCACTTTCTATATTCAACAAGCCTTCTGTTGCTATTTTTTGAATATGATTAGGACGATTTTTATCATTTATATAACTTTCAAAAATAGAAATAACCTGTTTGTCTTGGCATTTCACAAGTGCATAAAGAATAGAATAAACTTCTATTTCTTTCAAATTATTGCCGTTCTGAATCAATTCAATCAAAAGAGGAATAGCCGATTCTAGCTTCATTTCTGCAACTTTCCAAGCTACTCGCCCTGTTTTCCATTCCGATTTGAAAACACTTTTTATATCTGCATCTGGATTTTTCGCCTTATTTATTGCTTCTCTCAAACGCTGTAAAATAGCTTCTTCTTTTGAAGAAATCGAAGATGGAAATTCTTTTTCCTTTGGTGTATCTATATTTTCTTCTTTATATCCTTTTTTTATTTTTTCAGTTTTTAGAGCTGTAAAAACGGCTTGCGCTTTCATTCTACTTACTGGAGAAGCTGTTTTTGTTCCATCTTTTAGGTTTGCGCCACGTTTTCCATACCTAAAATTAACAACATAAAGATTTGAACCCACTTCACAGAGGTCAATTTCATATACTTTGTCCGAATTTCCTTTTTTATAGAAAAGTTTGCTTTGTTCTAGTATTTTCATAATTGTTTTTCTGTAGCTGACACTTTCCAAGTGTCAGGGTAATACAAATTGTTATCACGACACTTGGAAAGTGTCGGCTACTTTAAAAAATATCCCACCAATCGGATTCACTCTGTGAATTATCTATTTCTTGATTTGATTTTTTTGGTTGAGTTGATTTTGTTTCAATCTCATTTTGATTTTCAATAACTTTCTTTTCAGTTATTACTTTTTCTACATAATTTTCTGCTGTTGGAATAGATTTAATTTGTTCTATAAATTTCTCTCCTTTTTCAGCATCTACCATTTTGATAAACGATGCAAAACCCAAAGCTGCTTGTTTTGGGTCTGAATGATTTCTCCATTTTTTGTCTTTGTGTTGCTCGTTTATTTCCCACCCTATTTTTGAAGTTTGGTGTAAAAAAGCTCTAAATTTTCGGATTGTTTTTCTATCAATTCCTAATTTATTTCCTTCATTTTCATTGACAACAATCCCTGTAACTTTCTGTTGATTGCCTTTTCGCATAATATGCGTTTTGTCTGGGTGGATTTTGAAACCTTCACTTTCTACTACTTTTTTGGTAAAATAAAGCAACGAACCAATTATTTTATCTGTTTTTTTTCTATCTGTTTTTAGGTCTAAATTGGAAGAGAAAGTCAAATCATCGGCATAACGAGTGTAAGTAAAACCCATTTTTTTGGCTAAACCCTCCAAACGTTTGTCCATTTTGTAGGCGATAAGCGTAGTGATGGCAGGACTTGCAGGCGAGCCTTGAGGGAGAAAACGATTTGTTTTTCCTGTTTGAGTATTTTTATCAAAATGAGTTATTTTTTGGGCATAATAAATTTCGCCATCGACGCTTAATTTGTCCGTTTCGTTGTAAGTGGTAAGCAGCGCAAAAATGGTTGAAAGCTGTTCGGAATAACCAAATTTTTGAAAAAGTCCTTTTACTCTTTTATAAGAAATTGAAGGAAAAAAATCTTTCAAATCCAAACTAATCACTAGATTTTTATTCTGGTGTGGCTCTGCATTTGTCAGAATAGAACGCTCCTTTACAAAACCATGTACATTCTGATTTGCTTCAATTTTATCTAAAATATTGTTTTTAATCCAATTTTGAGCCGTTTTTAGCTTTGGTTTTGGGGCAGAAATAAGACGTTTTCCACCCGATTTTTTAGGAACATAATAAGAATGATATTGACTGACTTTGGAAACCGAACGTTGAAAAGCTAAAAAACGAAGTTCTGAAATAGGTTTATTTATTTTTTCAGAAAAATCTATCAAATTTTCAAAATAAGGTAGATTTAGATTTTCTAATTTTGATTTGTCAGAGCTTGTATTATTTAATCCTTTCGAAACTTCATTTCCCAAATAAATAATATTTGTCTTTTGAGTTTCTGCCCATTTTTCGGCTTTTGCTTTTCTTTTTTCTTCGTTTTTAGCTTTAGTTTCAGCCTGTTTTTCTTTGGAGGCTTTCATACGTGCCAAGCGCATTTGCTTTAGCATCGCTTCCCTGCTATCGTATTGCCTTTGTTTTTGAGTAAGTTCGGCTAATTCAGTACGAAGACGTGTTTGTTTGTTTATGATTTCTTCGGCAAGGGTTGGTTTTTCAGAATCTCCCCAAAAACCTAAGCGTTTCATTTCGGTAAGAATGTATTCTTCTTTTGAAGTCTGACGAATACGGTCGTAGAGTTGTTGGCGTGTCATTGACATAAACAAATAGGTTAAAATAATTACAAATTACGAATTAAAAATGTAACTTATGAAAAGTAACACCATCGATAGTTTAGTAATTGATAAGTAATAATAAATTACTTGTAATAAAATTATTCAGCAAAAAATGGCATAGCAAAAATCCCTAAAAAATATATTCAGAGTATAACCTATCAGAATATAACCTAAATAAGACATTTTAAATTTCTACTAAAAAAGACTAATTAATTTCTATTTGTTTGTTTGTTGAGTTGTACAAGGAAGCACAACAAGATTTGAGTGTTTAGGCTCTAAATCTTTTTTTTTTATTTTTGAAATAGTTTTAAAACCTTCGTATTATCTAAGGACTATATCTATCAACTCCAGACTAACACTACCTATATGCTATTTAAGTGCAGCGCACCAAAGCCGTAAATGTCGTATAGGTAGTAGTTAGTCATCATAAAGATAGTATGTAGTGGTGTATGCTCTGTAAAAATTCTTGAATGACGAAACATCATTCGTTCTAAAAATTAATTTAGAAAGCAAGGTATTTATAACTACTATATTTTTTTTAGAAAACATCTTTTTGTGTTTCTATATTCCAAATATAAGAATAATTTTCCAATCTACAAAGCATTTGCTAAAAATAGTTGTTCTTTTTTATACATTGAATTATATGCTAAAAAAATACTCTCTCATGCTAAAGCGTAAGCTACAACTACAAATAAAATTTTTTTGATTGAATCAGAACTTCCACTTCATGAGCAACAAGATAACGAATAGATTTTTTTTCTTTAATTAATTTTCGGATATAAGTTGCCGAGATATTAAGCAAAGGAGCTTCTATTAATTTTATTTTTGGGTGGTCATGAAACTTTGTTTGTGGCGTTCCCTCTCTTGGATAAACCAAAACACCATAGTATTCTAAGATTTGTTCATGATTTTTCCACTTATGAAAATGGGTTAGATTATCTTCACCTATCAAAATTTGAAACTTATATTTTGGAAATTTTTCTTGAATATAAGTAAGAGTATCAATAGTATAGCTTGGTTTAGACAAATTAAATTCAATATCACTAACACTCAAATTTTCGTTATCAGCAATGGCAAGGCGCACCATATCAAACCTATCAAACTCATGTAAAAGTGATGATTTTTTTTTGTGAGGATTATGAGGCGAAACAACAAACCAAACTTGGTCTAAATCTGAATTTTCTGCAATGGTGTTGGCAGTAATCAAATGCCCAACATGAACAGGGTTGAATGAGCCAAAATAAAGTCCAATTTTCATAATTTTATTAATTTATGCCTTCTTCAAGATAAAATGTTCTACTATTTTTTCACTAAAATCTAGTGCTTCACTTAATGAATCATTAATTACTACTTCATCGAAAAAAGGTGCAAATTCCATTTCTATTGCAGCTTTTTCTACTCGTTCTTTGAGTGTATCATCGGTTTCTGTTTGGCGAGATACTAATCTTTTTCGGAGTTCTTTCATAGATGGAGGTTTTACAAACACAGCAAGTGCTGTATCTCCAAACTCTTGTTTTAGGGCTACCCCTCCTTTTACATCTACATCAAAAACAACAACTTTTCCTTGACTCCAAAGGCGTTCTACTTCGCTCCGTAGTGTTCCATAATAAAGCCCTTCATAGACTTGTTCGTATTCTATAAATTCTTTATTATCAATTTTGTTTGTAAAATCTTCAACAGAAATAAAATAATAATCTTGATTTGGTGTTTCGAAAGAACGAGGTAAGCGAGTAGTGGCAGAAATTGAAAAGCTCAAAACTTTGGGATAAACACCTAGTAAGTGTTTGACAATAGTAGTTTTACCAGCTCCTGAAGGGGCAGAAAAAATGATTAATTTTTGGCTCATTAGATGGGTGTAAAGTAATTGCTTATTTGGTAATATTTGTTTTTTGAGTAAAACAGTTTTTAGACTTTCTTTGCAAGTGATTTACATACAAAATTACGAAAAAATAATGAGTTGTGTAATCATTTTTTTTGTTTGATTGAATTAAATATAAAATATATATGCAAAATACGCTAAAAGTTTTTTAGTTTTGTATCTCAAAAATAAATACCTACCATCACTTATATTCCATACTAAAGAATGAATCAAGAAATTGAAAAGACAAATAATGAAACTTCCAAAGATTATTGGACAGAAGAAATTATACCTACTGGTTCTTTATTTGATTTAAAACTCAAAGAAGTTTGGAAATATAGGGATTTAATATTACTCTTTGTCAAACGAGATTTTGTAGCTCAATACAAACAAACTGTTTTAGGGCCTACTTGGCATTTTATTGTTCCTTTTGTTACGACCGTTTTATATGTCATTGTATTTGGTAATATTATGAATGTCAGTACTGATGGGACTCATCCTTTTTTATTTTATCTAACAAGTACATTATCGTGGTCATTTTTCGCAAAATGTTTGCAAGGTACAGCCACTACTTTTTCAGCAAATCAACATATTTTTGGAAAAGTTTATTTTCCTCGTTTGGTAACTCCTATTTCAACTATTATTTCAGGATTGCTCAATTTTAGTATTAGTTTGCTTTTACTTGTTGGCTCGGTAGCTTATTTTTATCTTTTTACAGATGAAAAAATTATTCTATCTAATTGGGTTTTTGCCTTACCTTTACTTTTACTTATTAGTGGTTTATTGGCTTTGGGATTAGGGATTATTATTTCTTCTCTAACAACCAAATATAAAGATTTAACTGTTTTTATTGGATTTGGCGTTCAGCTTCTGATGTTTTTTTCTGCTGTTTTGTATCCATTATCCCAAATCCCTGCACAATATGCGTGGGCTGCAAAATACAATCCTCTTGTTCCTTTAATGGAAGCCTTTCGCATGGCGTTTTTGGGAGCGGGAAATGTCAATTTTATTGATGTAGTTTATACAGGAATTTTGTCTGTTGTTATATTTATTGTTGGTATTGTTCTTTTTAATCGTACTGAAAGAACTTTTATGGATACAGTATAATATTATGAAGTTATAGATTACGAATTACAGGTTAAAAATCGCAACATTATACAAGTTATTTCAACTATGTTAGACTTAAATCATAAATCTATCTTTATTACAGGTGGAACGGGTTCTTTTGGTAAAAAATTTGTCGAAACAATTTTAAAAAAGTACCCTCAAGTAAAACGTTTAATCATTTTTTCTAGAGATGAGCTCAAACAGTTTGAAATGGCTCAAATTTTTCCCCAAAAAAAATACCCAGCTATTCGTTATTTTATTGGAGATATTCGTGATAAAGAACGTTTGATGCGTGCTTTGCATGGAGTAGATATTGTTATTCACGCAGCAGCTTTAAAACAAGTTCCAACAGCCGAATACAACCCTTTTGAATGTATCAAAACAAATGTATTGGGAGCGCAAAATTTAATTGAAGCTTCTATTGATTCAAGTGTAAAACAGGTGATTGCCCTCTCAACAGACAAGGCTGCTGCCCCAATAAATTTGTATGGCGCAACAAAGCTTTGTTCTGACAAGCTTTTTGTAGCTGCAAATAACATGGCTGGAAATAATAATATTACTTTCTCAGTGGTACGTTATGGCAATGTAATGGGTTCTCGTGGGTCAGTTATTCCGTTTTTCATGAATAAAAAAAATGAAGGCAAATTACCAATTACACATGAAGAAATGACTCGTTTTAATATTTCTTTAGAGGAAGGAGTTGATTTAGTTCTTTTTGCTTTAAAAAATACTAAAGGGGGAGAAATTTTTGTCCCAAAACTCCCCTCTTATCGCATTCTTGATGTAGCTGAAGCAATTGCACCCAAATGCAAGAAAGAAATTGTAGGGGTTCGTCCTGGCGAAAAAATACATGAAGAAATGATTACAGAAAGTGATTCAATGAATACCATTGAACTAGAAAACCACTTTATTATTGTTCCTAACGCTCCTTTTGTCAGTCATGAAGAACAAATAAATAAATATTTAGATTATCATGGTGGAAAATGTGTTCAAAGTGGTTTTTCATATAGCTCTGGAAAAAATACTGATTGGTTAAATATTAAGCAGCTACGTGAGCTTATCACAATGCATGTAGATTCTAACTTTGAAGCCTCTGAAACTACAAACTAACTTTCAATTAAAAATTCTTTTTGCTAAAAATTAATTAGTTATGACTTCTCCTACTGTTTTTTCTATTCCTTATGGAAAACAGAATATCACACAAGAGGATATAGATGCTGTTGTAGAAACTTTACACGCTGATTTTCTTACACAAGGACCAAAAATTGATGAATTTGAAACCAAGTTTGCTGATTATGTTGGTTCAGAATATGCCATAGCAGTTTCTAATGGAACAGCCGCATTACATTTGTGTGCTGTAGCATTAAATGTAAATGAAAAAAGTAAGGTAATCACAACACCAATTACTTTTGCAGCTTCAGCAAATTGTATAAAATATTGTGGTGGCGAAGTAGTTTTTGTAGATATTGACCCCAAAACAGCACTTATTGATTTAAAAAAACTTGAAGAATTATTAAAATCAAACCCAAAAGGAACTTTTGATGGAATCATTCCCGTCGATTTTATGGGTTTGCCTGTTGATTTAGAAAAATTGAAAAAATTAACTGATAAATATGGTTTGTGGATTATTGAAGATGCTTGCCATGCTCCTGGTGGTTATTTTATTGATTCTAAAAATAAAAAACAAAACTGTGGAAATGGTAATTATGCTGATTTAGCTATTTTTTCGTTTCATCCTGTCAAACACATTGCTTCTGGAGAAGGTGGAATGATTACTACAAATGATAAAGATTTGTACGATAAACTAATCAAACTAAGAACACACGGAATTACCAAAAACCCAGAATTGTTACAACAAAATCATGGTGGTTGGTATTATGAAATGCAAGAACTTGGTTATAATTATCGTATTCCTGATATTTTGGCTGCTTTAGGAATTTCACAGCTTTCAAGAGCTAATCAAATGATGCAAAAACGTCAAGAAATTGCAAATCGTTATGATGAGGCATTTAGAAATACAAAAATTTGCTTTTTTCAATATCCCAAAGATAGTATTTTTCATGCTTATCATCTTTACGTCATTCAAGTAGAAAACCGAAAAAAACTTTATGATTTTCTAAGAGAAAATAATATTTTTGTTCAAGTGCATTATATTCCTGTGCATACAATGCCTTATTATAAATCTTTGGGCTACAAAAATGGTGATTTTCCAAATGCTGAAAGTTATTACGATTCTTGTTTGAGCCTTCCAATGTACCCTACACTTACAGAAGAAGAACAGAATTTTGTAATAGAAAAAATAATTTCTTTTTATAACTGAAATAATATGCAAAAAAAAATAGCTATCATAACAGCAAGAGGAGGTAGTAAGCGTATTCCTAGAAAAAATATAAAAGATTTTTTAGGAAAGCCTATTATTGCCTATTCTATCGAAACAGCTTTAAAATCCAAATTATTTGATGAAGTCATGGTCTCGACAGAAGATGAAGAAATTGCTCAAATTGCTAAGGAATATGGAGCAATAGTACCTTTTTTGAGAAGTAAAGAAAACTCTGATGACTTTTCGGGTACTGATGATGTTTTGATAGAAGTGATTAAAGAATATCAAAAAAAAGGGCAAGAGTTTGATATTTGTTGTGTTATTTACCCAACTGCTCCTTTTATTACTATCCCCAAATTAAACGAGGCTTTTGAGTTATTAATCAATAAGAAATTAGATGTTGTCTTTCCAGTAATTGAATATTCTTCACCCATTCAGAGAGCTTTAAAAAAAAATAATGAAAATAAAATAGTAATGTTTGAACCTAAAAATTTAGACAAACGCTCTCAAGATTTAGAAAAAGCATATCATGATGTAGGTCAGTTTTACATGGTAAATACAACTACTTTTTTAGAAAAAAAACGGCTTTGGACAAATAATACAGGTGTTATTGTTTTGCCTGCCATGCAAGCACAAGACATTGATAATCAAGAAGATTGGGAATTAGCAGAATTCAAATATCAATGGCTTAAAAAACAATATTAAACATTTTAAGAATGAAAATTTATTTCCGTGCAGATGCAAATTCTCAAATTGGCTGGGGACATGTTGTACGTTCGATGGCTTTGGCTAATATTCTTTGTGATGATGAAAATTCTATTTTTGAATCTATTTTTTTGGTTCAAAATCCATCTGTAACTCTTCAAAATCAAATAAAAGAAAAATTTGAATTGATTATTTTACAAGAAACAAATGACTTTTTAGAAGAAGCTCATTTTATTACTCAAAAATATCTACAAGATAAATCTATTATTGTCTTAGACCATTATCAAATTCAAACAAAATATCAACGAATTATAAAATCAAACAGTAATTCAAAGATAGTTTGTATTGATGATATGAATAGTTGGCATTTTTTGGCAGATATAATTATTAATCATGGAGGAAACAAAACAGAAAAGTATTCTTGTGAGTCTTATACAAAACTACTTGTAGGAACAGAATATGCTTTGCTTCGACAACCATTTTTAAAAGCTGCCTTAAAAAAGCGAGAAATAAAAAAAATAGAAACTGTTTTTATCTGCTTTGGAGGTGCAGATATAGACAACCTAACAAATAAAGCAATAGAATTAGCTCTAAATTTTGACTTTATCAAAAAAATAAATGTCGTAGTTACAAATGACTTTCCTTTTTTGGAAGAATTACATAAATTAATTTCAGAATATTCTACCATAAATATTTATCAAAACTTAGATGCTCAAAAAATGGCAAGTTTGATGCAAAACTCTGATTTAGCGTTTGCGCCTGCTAGTAGTTTGTCTTTAGAACTTCTTGCTACACAGCCTTTTATGATTTTGGGAAAATCGGCTGACAATCAAGCTACTATTTATCAAGGATTAATTTCTTACCCACAAATAAAGGAAATTGGAGAATGGCAAAATCTTAATTGGAATAAATTGAAAAGTGAATTTTCTCAAATTTGCAAGCATTTTTGTTTCGAAACAAAAACAATAATTCCTAACTTAGCTCCTTCTGAAATCAAAAAAGAATTTGAAAACTTGTATCAAAATTTGAAAATAAATAATTAAAAATAAAATGCTAAACAAAAAAATTCATATTCAAAATAAAATTATTGGAAAAAATACGCCTTGTTTTATTGCTGCTGAAATAGGAATTAACCATAATGGTAATATGAATTTGGCAAAAAAAATGATACAGGCTGCCAAAGATGCTGGAGCAGATGGTGTGAAATTTCAAAATTATCATACAGAAGATTTCATTTTAGATAAAAATCTGATGTACGAGTATATTTCAGAAGGAAAAAAAATAATAGAAACTCAATATGAAATGTTCAAGCGTTATGAACTTTCTACGTCCCAACTTAGAGAATTAAAACAGTATTGTGATGAAATAGGAATCATTTTTTTTAGTACTCCAACAAGTAAACAAGGAATAAAAGATTTACAAGATATTGATACACTTCTTTTCAAAAATGGTTCTGATTTTTTGGTTAATCTTGAATTGATAGAACAATTTGCCAAAACCAAAATGCCTTTGATAATTTCGACAGGAATGGCAACACTTGCAGAAATAGATGACGCTGTTCGTGCTTTCGAAAAAGCAGGTGGAGAAGAACTTATTATTTTACATTGCATTTCGTCTTATCCAGCACCTGCTCAATATGTAAATTTGAAAAAAATACCTGCTTTAGAAGCTGCGTTCAACTATCCTATTGGATTTTCCGACCATACAAATGGAATTATAGCTTCACTTGGCGCAGTAGCTTTAGGGGCTTGTTTTATAGAAAAACATTTTACGACAGACAAAAACCTGGCAGGACCTGACCAACATTTTTCAGCAAACCCAAAAGAATTAGAACAATTAGTCAAAGCTATCCGAATCTTAGAGCAAAGTTTGGGGAGTTCTAAAATTGCTCCCACTCAAGAAGAAGAATATGGAAGAGAAAATTTTCGCCTTTCTTGTGTAGCTAAAAAAAATTTAAAAAAAGGACATGTTCTCAAACGTGAAGATATTGCCTTTTCAAGACCTGCAAACGGGTTAGCACCCAAATTTATTCAAGATTTAATTGGCAAATCATTAAATAATTCTCTTTCGGTAAGTGAACCTATTTTATTTACTCATATCACTTAATTCAATAAAAATTCATTTCACTTAAATTTAATACTCTAATGTCAGCATCAAATTTCAATACCATTTGGGAAGATACTATTTATGGAACTGGAAATCATCTCAATAAATATCCTTTTGATAATGTGGTAACTTTCATCTTTCGTAATTTTCCTAGAAACAAACCTAGGAATGAAATTAGAATTTTAGAAATTGGTTCTGGAGCAGGAAATAACCTTTGGTTTGCTGCAAGAGAAGGTTTTTCAGTTACAGGAATTGACGGAAGCAAATCAGCCATTGACTTTGCAAAAAAACGTTTTGAAGAAGAAGGCTTAAAAGGAGATTTTTTGATAGGAGATTTTACAAACTTACCCCTTGATGATAGTTATTTTGATATTGTAATTGATAGAGGTTCTATTGTTTGTGTCGATTTAGAAGCTGGGAAAAAAGCTATTCAAGAAGCACACCGTACATTAGTAAAAGGAGGTTTATTTTTTTTTAACCCTTATAGTCAAGCTCACACAAGTTTTACTTCTGGACAATTACAAGAAAATGGGCAAACAAGCAATATAAAACATGGAACTCTTGTAGGAGTAGGAAATATTTCACTGTATAGTCATAGAGATATTTTAGATGCCCTTCCAACTGATAAATGGAATATACAAAGTATCAAACATAAAGAATTTAAAGAAATAAACATTCACCAAACCGTTCATGCTGAATGGGAAATCATAGCACAAAAAATATGAGTAAATTAAGAGTAGTATTTTTAGGAAATCATAATGTTGGAATAAAGGCAATAGAAGCTATTTTAGAAAATGCAATATTAGTTGGGGTAGTTTGTCATCCAAAAGATGATGAAGAAGGAGTAGTATATGAATCAGTATTTGATTTTGTAACTCAAAAAAACATTCCAGCAATTAGAGGAAAAGGAAAAGATAAAAAAGTCTATGAATTTATCTCTTCTAAAAAAGCTGATTTGATATGGATAACAGATTATAAATTTATTATTCCTAAAGAAGTTATTGAAAGTGTTCGCTTAGGTGCTATTAATCTACACCCTAGTTTACTTCCAAAATATAGAGGAAGAGCTCCTATCAATTGGGCGATTATAAACGGAGAACAAAAAATAGGTCTTACAGCTCATTTTGTTGATGAAGGAGTAGATACAGGAGATATTATCCAACAAGTAGAGATTTCTATCTCTGAACATGAATATATAGGAGATATTTTAGATAAGCTATATCCAATTTATTTTTCAATCACTAAAGAAACAATCAAAAAACTAACTACAAACCAAATCCAGGTTGTTACTCAAACTAGTATTGCTCACAACCATGTTTATCCACACAGAACAGCTAAAGATGGAGAAATTAACTGGAACCTTCCCGTTAAGGATATTTATAATCTTATTCGTGCTGTTTCAAAGCCCTATCCTGGTGCTTTTTTTTATACAGATAACAAAAAAATTATTATCTGGAAAGCAGAAGTACTACCATTAAATAACAGTGATAGTGTTAAAATGAATGGAAAGATTATAGAAGAAAATAAAGACAATCATTTTTTTATAGTCAAATGTAAAGATGCTAAATTAAAAGTAAATGAATACGAAATTTAATTTTACTCTAAAGGGAAACATAATGCAAAAGAATTACATAAAAAAAAATATTGATTTTTATTCTGATTTAGTAGAAAAACATGGGATTGATATAAAATCTTTAAACTGGGGAAGCAAAGAATCACAAGAACTTCGTTTCAAAATACTTTCAGAACTAACAGAACTAAATAATAAATCTATTGTGGACATTGGTTGTGGATTAGGAGATTTTTATAAGTGGTTACAAGAAAATAATATTAGTACAAACTATACAGGAATAGATATTACACCCAAAATGATAGAGAAAGCAAAAGAACGCTTTCCAAATACAAATTTTGAGGTGAATAATTTTCTTATAGATAATTTTTCTTATACTCCTGATTGTATTGTAGCAAGTGGTATTTTTACTTATCAAAATCGGACTTTTTTAGAACATTTTATTACAAAATCCTTTGATAAAATAAAGCATTCGCTTGCCTTCAACTCTCTTAGTTCGTTAGCAAATGATAAAGAACAAAATGAGTTTTATCCAAATCCTTTAGAAATTCTTGCATTTTGTCAAAAGATAACACCTTGGACAACTCTTCGTCAAGATTATCACTCTAGAGATTTTACTATTTATATGTATAAAGAAAAAAATAAATGATTGTTTCCATAAATCAACCTGCTTACCTTCCTTGGTTAGGATACTTTGATAGAATTGATGCTTCTGATATTCATATTGTTCTTAATCATGTTCAATTTGAAAAAAATAGCTTTACTAATCGTAACAAAATCAAAACAGCTCAAGGAGCTACCTGGCTTACTGTTCCTCTTCTTACAAAAGGAAAGTTTGGAGGTTTGGCTATTCAAACCATTGAAATAGACAACAAAAGTAAATGGACAAAAAAACATCTTACTAGTATTCATCAAAATTATAGAAAAACACCATTCTTTGAAAACTACTTTTCTGAATTAGAAAAAATTTATAAACAAGAATGGGCAAACTTAAATCAATTAGTTTCAAAACTCAATACCTTATTTTTGGAATGGCTGAAAATTGATACAAAAATTATTTATAGTTCAGATTTAAAAATAAACTCTACTAAATCAAAACTTGTTTTGGATTTATGTAAAAAAATGAAAACTACAAAATATATTTCGGGGGCAGTAGGAAAAGATTATTTAGAAACAGAGGTTTTTATTCAAAATCAAATTGAGGTTGTCTTTCAAAATTATCAGCACCCTATTTACAACCAACTTTATCAATCTAAAAGTAGTTTTGAACCCTATATGTCTATTTTAGATTTACTATTTAACCATGGCGAAAATAGCCTAGAAATTATAAAACAGGGAAGAAACTTTATCAAATAATTCTACATAAAAAAATCATATCCAAGCAAAATGATAAATTTTCAAGACAAAAAAATATTAGTTGTAGTAGCTCATCCAGACGACGAACTTTTGGGAGTTGGGGCAACTATGCACCATCTTATCAAAAATTATAACTGTGAGGTTAGAGCAATTATTTTGGGTGAAGGAATTACTTCTCGTTCGGATAACAGAGATAAAGAAAAATGGAAGCAAGAACTTCAAACACACAGAAGTAATATTTATGCTGCTCAAAAATGTATTGGTTATCAAAGTGTCGGTATTTATGATTTTGCTGATAATCGTTTTGATTCTGTGGCTTTATTGGACTTAGTAAAGGTAATAGAAAAAGAAAAACAAGAGTTTGAACCAACTATTATTTTTACACATCACGGAGGAGATTTGAATATTGACCATCGCCAAACTTTTGAAGCTGTCATGACTGCCACTCGTCCAATGGAACATGAAAAAGTTCAACATATTTTTACTTTCGAAACTCCTTCTTCTACCGAATGGCAAGCCTTTAATTACCCTAATCCATTTCAACCTAATTTTTTTATAAGTGTAGATGAAGACAGTATAAATGCAAAAATAAAGGGAATGGAGAATTACGAATTTGAAAAACGAACTTACCCACACCCTCGTTCGCCAAAAGCACTACACATACAAGCACAGCATTGGGGAATAACTATTGGGAAATATTTTGCAGAAGCTTTTATGTATGTTCGAGGAATTATGTAATTTTGAACCAAAAAAAAGTAGAGTTTAAAAACTTTATTCCTTCAAAAACGTTTTAAAAGAACGACCAAATTATATCGAATTGGTCATTTTTTATAAGACAATTATTTATTTATCAAAAAGAGTTCACAGAACTTTCAATTCTGGCTAGAATAAAAAAAACTAATACGCTAGTAAACGAAACGTTATGATTACAATTACAGACAAAGCAGCAAACCAAATCGGTCAGCTCAAAAAACAAGAAAATCACGCTCCTGATAGCAATATCCGTGTATCGGTACAAGGAGGAGGCTGCTCGGGGCTTATGTACGACCTTGCTTTTGATGCTTCTATTCAAGATTCTGATGAAGTATTTGAAGATAAGGGCATCAAAATATTAGTCGACAAAAAGAGTTTGTTATATCTTTTGGGTACTTCTCTTGATTTTACAGATGGATTAAATGGAAAAGGTTTTCAATTCGTAAACCCAAATGCTTCACGTACTTGTGGCTGTGGAGAAAGTTTTTCAGTTTAGAACCATAGAATCAAAAACACTTTCCCACTCTAAAGAGTGAGCTACATTAAAAAAATCCTGTCAAAAGTAATTTTGACAGGATTTTTTGATTAAAAAGAATAAAAAAACCTTTACAATTAGAGTAGTGTTTTTTCTGTCAATTTGGATTTTACCTCTCCTGTTTTTGGGTTTGAAAGAGTAATTAGTTTTCCATTCTCTAAAGTAAGAATATTTACCTCTTCGGCTTTTAGCAATTTTCCTTCTTCTACAATTTGATTAAGTGCATCTACCATTTGAGTAGAATGAGTAGAAAATACAAGTTGATTTTCTGGGTGAGAAGTAGCATACCAAATCAAAAACTGGGTAAGTGTTTTGTGCAAATCTGTTTTTACTTGTGCTTCTGGGTGTTCGATAAAGCGCAAGACTGGTTTTTGATGCAAAGCAGCCAAAAACAAATCTTGAATCATACGAATAAGTTCTTGTTGATGAGTTGAGGCATTTTGTAGATAAACATATTTTTCGGGTAATTCATAAAATATTTTTTCTCCAAATGTGTCTGTTTGATATGTTCCTTGTAATAGTTCTGTTATTTGCTTACTGGTCGATTCTATCGCTAAATTTGCATCTGTATTGAATTTCATTATATCAAAAAATACATCTTTTAATGTTGCATTTCGTTTGAAAACAGGTACTACATTATTTTTGATGTGCTGCACAAAATGAAGATGAAAAAGTTCGTGTTCGGAATCAAAACGCAAAAACCCTTTATTTTTGAGAGTTTGTTCCATTTCATCAAAAAGTGCTTGTACACGATTTCCGATAGCAAACCAAACACTTCTATTATTAGGAATATAAAGTTCTTGTGTGTTATCACCAAAAACAAGATTCAATCTTCCTCTAAGAGCATTTAAAACATCTTGCCATTCTGTCGAAGTACTATCTAATCCTTTATTTTTTAGAGCCACCAATTCTTCAACAGCAGCAAAAGAATTATCTAATATTTTATCTCCAAAATCATCTACAAAAAATAAATCTAAATCATTATTATCATTAATATAAAAACAAACTAACTCTCCAGAAGGTGTATAATAATCAATCGTAAAATCAGCCAAATGCCTTGTAGAACCAAAATGATGTACAAAAGCAATTCGGACAGCTTGCTTCATTCTTCCAAAAAAATTATGTCTAAAAATTTGGGGCGCATTAGCAGACACTTCGTTTATAATTTCATCTTGCAAGTGGTGCATAAAATAAGCTACCTTCATCAGCGTACTTTTTCCAGAGGCGTGGTCGCCCACAATAACATTAAATTTGCGTAATTGAAGGTCTGCTTCTTTTATTTGCTTAAAATTTTTGATGTGTATTCTTTCCATATCGTATCAAAATAAATTTTTCGGTTAAATAATCTATAAGACAAATATAAACTAATTTTTGCAAATGTGAAAAATCCCTTTTTTATCTAAAATTGATTTAATCTAATTTCTGAAAACTTCTGTTCTGTTGGGTTTCGAAATTTAATTGAATAATTATTTTTTCCTATTAAAATTTTTTGAGCTAGTTCTTTTTCGATAGGAAGATATAAAAAATTAGAATTTAGAGCATCAACAACAAAAGTACCTAGAGGAATTGAAAAATCACCAGCAGAACCAATAAGCTCCGTACAACCCTTTGAATTATTTCTAAATTTATCATTTCCTTCAAGGGCAAGTTTCAAAACATAATTTTCTTTTTTTCTGTCTTCCAAAATTATTACCTTCAATGTAGATTTTGATTTTTTGAATACAAATTCTTTTTTTTGATACAATTTGTGTTTTGAAGCAATACTTCCTTTTATTATCTGTTTTATTTTGTTTGTTGAGTCATTTTGATAACAAATTTTAAGAACATGAGATTGAATAACTCCTTTGTATGATTTTGCAGGTTTAGCTTTTTTATTATTATATAATTCTCCTTCAAAGCGTTTTATTTCTGCCAAAGAATCAGCCTTAGTCATCGAAATACTCTTGAGCAAAGCAGTAAATTTGGTACGTTTAGGATTTTGATTTTTCTTATTAAAAAAAGATTCTTTTAGAATTTGAATTGAGTTTTGTGGATTTGAAGAAGAAGAATAAATACAAATTTTGATATTTTTATCTCCTTTTTTGTTTTTTGAATCTCTTCCAATCTGCACCAAAAGAGGTTGGTTATTTATATCTTTAAACAAAAATAAATCTGATGATGAATATTCTTTATTGCCTTTTATTAATTTATTTGATGGCAAAATTAGTTCTTGATTAGAAAATGAACTAATAAAAATTAACAAAAAAAATATGTAAACAAAGAGCAAGTATTTTTTTTTATTTTTAATATACATAAGTGTTTTTTTTATAAAAAATAGTAATATTCTAAATTATTTTTCTCCTTTCAAATGTCTTTTCATTTCTTTTTCTAATAATAACCGTTCTCCCATTGTGAGTGATTCTACATCCATGAGAATGCGATAGTCCATGGGTGCAATTTGCGCTTTTTTGAAAAGTGTATTTACTGCATCTATTGGTTCAACAATATTGGTTATAATCAAAACTAAACCTTGTAGTGTAACTACTGTAAGCTGCCCGTCAGTTGGATTGACTGAATTAAGAATGGGTAAAGTTCCGTTAATATCCGCTTTGGGAGTGATTTGTTCGAATGCCTTAATTCCAAAAAGACGAGTAGAATAAGAAACAGTACTTTCTCTAAATTCAATTTGTGTTTTGCTAAAACTAGCAGACAAAACAAAACCTATCCAGACCACACCAGCAATAATAAATAAAGAATAAGAAAGTGCAAAGGCAATTCCAAATCCTTTTTTGGGCAATACCCAGTTTTGTAACAAAAACAAGCCTCCAAAAGTCAGAATACCTACCAACGCAATCCAAAAAACATTATAAGTATTATTCCAAATTGCCATGTCTTCATTTCCTTGTTTGAGAATGCTAATATTAGTCGGGCGAGGAAGCTGATAGGTAGGCTCTGTAATTTGCACCGAATCAAGAAGCAAGGAAACTTCCGTCAATGGATACACATAAGCAATCTCTACATTATCAGCATTTAGAAACTGCCTAGAAAAATTTGCATAACTTTTATCTTCTGGGTTTCCAACCAAATAAACTGGAAAAGAAACCGTTGTTCTGAGTTTGTTTACTAAATTTTTCAAGACTGCTTTTTCACTATAAACACCCAATTCGATAGGCTGCATTCCCCAACGCATCAACGAAACACTCAAGGTAAGCTCTTCTTTAGAAAACAATTTTCCTTGCCTAATAGTCCAATCACGCATCACTTCTATATGACTAAAATTATCAAATGGAATCATTGTCTTGACTTCTTTTCCGAAATATTGGCGTTCCAAAACAATGAGTGCTGCTTGGTCTTTATCAATGATTATTTGTTTTGTTTTGCCTACTTTCAAATCCATTACTCCCAAAACCATCAGTGCCAATCCAAGAATAAGCCAAAAAAAACGTATTTTTTTATACATTTTTTTAAAAAAAACAACTCCCATAAAAACACAAAAAAAGCCCACTCCAATAACTATATATGCAGGAAGAAGAGAAGAAATAAAAATAATTTGATTGTCTGTATAAATAGTATCCATTGATAGTAATTACGGATTAAAAATTATGGTGGTGTTACACAAAGTATGATTTTTTTAAAGCGTTTATAGAATAGCAAAATTATACAACTAAAAACTACCTACAATGCCGTTGTTGGTGTTTTAGCGAAGCGACACCAACAACC
>CAKZOK010000029.1 GCA_937136415.1 uncultured Cytophagales bacterium
AGTGGTGTTGTAAAAAGTATGATAAGTTATTTGGTTGTTGGTGTCGCTTCGCTAAAACACCAACAACGGCATTGAAAAATAATTTATTTTGATAGTGTTATGAAAAGTAAAATTTGAAAATTTATAATATTTCATTCAAAACAAAAAATCCATTCAGAAATTAATTTTCTAAATGGATTTTTTATTCTAAAATATAAAATATTACTTCTTCGGAACAGCAAATCCTCTATCTCTCATTAGAGCTTCCATATTTGCTTCACGCCCTCTAAAAAGTTTGTAGGCTTCTGCTGGGTCTATCGAATTTCTTGGTGCAAACAAATATTTTACTAATTTGTCAGCCATTTCTTTGTCATAAAATCCATCTGGTGCTTCTGCAAATGCTTCAGACGCATCAGCCGTCAAAACATCAGCCCACATATAACCATAATAAGCTGTTGCATAACCTTCTCCAGAAAAAACGTGTCCAAAATGTGGCGTTCTATGGCGCATCACAAGTTCTTTTGGCATTCCCAAATCTTTGAGTGTTTGGCTTTCAAATTTATCTACATCAATCGTTGAGGGGTCTGCTAAGTGAAATTTCATATCCATTATAGCAGAAGCTAAATATTCAGTTGTAGCAAAACCTTGATTAAATGTTGCTGCTTTTTTGATTTTGGCAACCAATTCTTTTGGCATCGGTTCTCCTGTTTTGTTATGCACCAAATAATTATTAATTACTTCGTCAGTAGATAACCAACGCTCCAAAAGCTGTGATTGAAATTCTGTATAATCTCTAACTCCACCATTGAGAGTTGGGTATTTTACTGTTGAAGAAAAGAAATGCAATGCATGTCCAAACTCGTGAAAAAACGTTGTTGCATCGTCCCAAGAAACTAAAAGAGGCTGGTTTGGTGCAGGTTTGACAAAGTTAGAATTATTTGAAGCCAAAACATTTTTCTTTCCATCTAAAGTAGTATGACTTCTGTATGTCGTCGCCCATGCTCCTGAGCGTTTGCCTTGTCTTGCATATGGGTCAAGATACCAAAGACCGATATTTTTGCCTGTGTCTTTGTCTGTTACTTCCCATACTTTTACATCTTGATGAAAAACAGGAACAGCTCCTTCTGGAACTGGCGTAAATTTATAATTAAATAGTCGTCCTGCTACATAGTGCATTGCTTCTGTGAGTTTGTCAAGTTGCAAGTATTGTTTTACTTCATCAGAATCCAAATCATATTTTTCTTTTCTTACTTTTTCAGCATAAAAACGATAATCCCACGGCTCAATCGTGATTTTGTCTTCATTTTTATCTGCAACTGCTTGCATGTCTTTTACTTCTTCATCTACCCTAGAGATAGATGCTTTCCAAACTGTTTCCATCAAATTCATTGCATTTTCTGGTGTTTTTGCCATTCTGTTTTGCAAACGCCATTCAGCAAAATTTTTGTATCCCAAAAGCTCAACACGCTCCCTACGAAGTTTTAAAATATCTGCAATAATTTTATTATTATCGTATTCATCTGCATTATCGCCTCTTGAATAATAATTTTTCCATACCTTTTCACGTAGTTCTCTTTCAGTAGAATAAGTCAAAAATGGACTCATCGAAGAACGAGTATTTGTGATAGCATATTTTCCTTCTTTTCCATTATCAGCAGCTATTTTGGCAGCCGATTTGATAAATCCCTCCGAAAGTCCTCCTAATTGGTTCTCATCAAGGTAAGTAATATATCCTTCTTCATCATGCAAGACATTATTAGAAAAGCTAGTATAAAGTGTCGAAAGTTCTTTATTGATGGCTGCATATCGCTCTTTTTTTTCTGGGCTAAGCTCTGCACCATTCATTTCAAATCCTTTATAAGTCAGTTCTAATACACGTTGTTGGTCAGCTTCTAGAGGAGTTGTTTTTGCATTTTCATAAACTGTTTTGATGCGTTGAAAGAGTTTTTCATTTTGATTGATTTTAGAACTAAACTCTGAAAATTTTGGAGAAAGCTCTTTATCAATTTCTCTAAATTCTGGCGACGACATATTGCTACTCCATATTCCATAATAATTGAATGCTCTATCCAATGCTTGTCCCGAACGCTCCATTTCTTCAATGGTATTTTCAAAAGTGGCAGGCTCTGGATTATTTACAATAGCATCAATATCAGCCAAATTCATTTCCATTCCTTTAAGCATTGCAGATTTTACATCTTCCAATTTCATCTTATCAAAAGCAGGAACACCACCATAATCGCCTGTCCATTTTTGCAATAAAATATTTTCAGTTTGTGTTTCTTCTGTATTTTTTTCTGTTATTTCTGTTGTTTCTTGAGTATCTTTTTTTGTTTCTTCTTTACAAGCTGAAAAAGCAAGTAAAGGAAGAAGTAAAAATAGACTTTGTTTGATTGTCTGTTTTACCATGATATAGTTTTTAGGGTTTGAATTTTTGATTTCCCAAATTTAACTATACTTTTGATAAAAATCTTTTGAAAAAGAATTAATGTAGATTTATTAGGCTTTTTTAGCTATTGTAGTTATTAACTCTTCGTAATTTGGTATAAATTCAAAATCATTATTGTTAGAAATAAAATCATCAATTATACCAATTTCCATTTTATTTAGAGGAATTTCAAGTAAATCAAACACTCCAATAATTAGAGCAGCTCCAATATGAGAAGGAACAGTATCAGCATTAGAACCAACGATATCATTAATCTTAATTTCAATATTCTTTAATTCCATGACTTCAATTATTGACTTTGCAGCCTCTAAAGCACTATTTTTCCAAATTTCTACGCCTTCATAATTTGAATAAGATTCTTTGAGTGATTTCCATTGACAATTATCCACCACTTTAGATTCAGATGGAATAGAATTTATTTCAATTTCAACTCTACCAAATCGCCCTTTTCCATTTAATTGTTTTGCGTAACTGTAAGTGCGTGAGGTTATTTTCATTTCTTTGATTTTATCCTCTACAACATTTTTGGATATATATAAAGATTCAGCCATAAAATAATGATAAACCAAATCATCAATAAGTTCATAAGCCAGTGGTGTTGTAAAAAGTATGATAAGTTATTTGGTTGTTGGTGTCGCTTCGCTAAAACACCAACAAGGGCATTCTGGGCAGTTTTTAGTTATATAATTTTGCTATT
>CAKZOK010000030.1 GCA_937136415.1 uncultured Cytophagales bacterium
CGAAACCTTGAAATTAGACACATTTAGAATACCAACAACAAGGTTACGCTACGATGTAGCTAAATTTCAAAAGACACGAAAACTGTATGAGAAAATAACCAAATTTTGAACACCTTAAGCTTAATCATCTAAAAATTCAGATACTGAAAAACTATGAATATAGTTTCGTTCGATACTTTTGACGATTCTATATTCTTTTTTGCCTTTCAATTAGATGAAAACGGTTTTGTATATTTAGTCTATGAACCAAACAAGACATATTTTTATTTTTCATTTAAGTCTGTTAATTGCTGTTTTTCTTGTTTTCTCTTGCCAAACTTGCCAAAATAAAACAAATCATTCTTTCGAAGAAAATGAAGAATATAAAATTATATTACCGACTTATATGCCTTCTTTACCTAAGGAAGCTACTCAAAATCCAATAACAAAAGAGGGGGTAGTTTTGGGGAAAATTCTTTTTTTTGATACAAAATTATCTTCAACTAATACAATTTCTTGTGCTACTTGTCATAATCCAAAACTTTATTTTACAGATAATATGAAAACAAGTAATTTGGGAACAACAGGAAATCATTTAGCTCGTAATACACCAACTCTTATTAATGTAGCCTATTCAGAAAACGGATTTTTTTGGGACGGAGGAATAAAAAACCTTGAATCTTTGCCTGCTGCACCTCTTCAACACCCAGACGAAATGGGAATGGATTTGAAAAAATTACCTGTTTTGTTACAAAAAGAGGAAAATTACAAAATTTTATTCAAAGATGCTTTTGGAAAAGATACCATTACAAATGCACTTATTTTTAGGGCATTGGCACAATATCAACGAACTATTATTTCTCCATCTTATTTAGGTTCTGAATTTAACTTGATGAGTAAATGGGATAGTGTTCAACAAAAGCAAACTATTTTTTCAGAATCAGAAATAAAAGGACAACAGGTTTTTCAAAAACAGTGTAACTCTTGTCATACTGCTCCTCTTTTTTCTGATTATAAATTTCATTTTTTTCATTTAGATACAATAACAAATCCTATAAATTTTGTTGATAGGATAGAATTAGGAAGACAAAGAATAACAGAGAATAAAAATGATTATTTGAAATTTAAAACCCCTACACTTCGTCATATTTCAAAAACTTTTCCTTACCTGCATGATGGAAGCATTCAGAAATTAGATTATTTTTTAGAAGGAAATAATTTGTCTGATGAGGAAAAAACATCTTTGTTGGCTTTTTTGGAATCTTTATAATATTTTTACGAAAGGTAAGGTGTAAAAAAATTGTCTAAAGAATACAAGAGTTTCCATTTTTAGGTACTTCTATTCCATCAATATTTATAAGTCTATCCAAACGAATTTTGATATTTGATTCTGAATTTTCTATATTTTCAAAAATCATAAATTCTTCTCCATTGAGAGTTTCTAAATCTTTGATTTTGATTTTTTGACTGATGATTTTATCATAATTTGTATTCAGGTAATTAATTTCTATTATTTTTTGAGTGGTTGCAAAGGCTTCCAAATTGTCATAAAAGTTACAATCGATAGGGATATATTTTTGCCTTTTCATTGAAATTAAATTTATAAATGATTTTTTTGTTCTTTTATCCGTGTTCTGTGGTACACAAAACACTCATTTTTCTATTTGTTAAACAGGTTCTATATCTAAAAATGTGCCTTTAGGTCTGACCACTTTACAATACAAGAGGAAGCAGTTGAAAACTCTCTAGTTTGCCCCAAAAACTTAAATAACGGATATTTAATAAAAATCTAATCCTTTTGTAAATAAAGAAAATAATGGTTATAAACACTATTTTTGCACGTTAAAGCATACACTATAAAGTGAAATAATACCGAGTTTACGTTAATATAGTAATCAAAAAATAATCTTTCAAAATAAAAAAAAGGCATATCAATTAAGATATGCCTTTTAATTTTAGTACAATATATGTACTGAGAGTGGGAATCGAACCCACACGCCGATTAAGGCACAGGATTTTAAGTCCTGCGTGTCTACCAGTTCCACCATCCCAGCTTATTATGATTTAATCTTTACTTTTAAAGATTAAATTTTCACTCATTTTTAAGAACTTTATTTGGGGTTTAATTTTTTATAAAAAACCATAATTATTAATGAATAATTATTTTTCCATGTAAAGTCTGTAAAAATTGAGCGAAAGACGAGGCTCGAACTCGCGACCTCAACCTTGGCAAGGTTGCGCTCTACCAACTGAGCTACTTTCGCTTATTAATTAGTACTCGAAGATTTTTTTGATGTTTTTCTTAATTTTTAATTACTTAAAAAAAGATATTTATCAAGTCTTGTTTCCCTTAATTGTGATGCAAAGATACTATTGTTTTTTTAATATTCAATAGCTAAACTAAGTTTTTTGTAAAAAAAAAGTAAATTAATTTCTTATTGATTGATTTTCAGAGCTTTAATTCAAAAAAAAAATTAGCAAATACAACTTACTCTATTAGTTTTATTAGATTGAATGTCTGTTTCTAAAGCAACACCATCAAAACTATTAGTTTCTAAGTTTGGTTCATTTTTTTTTATTTGATTTATTGTAACAATATTTGATTTATTTTTTCTGTCAAAATATTGATTCAAAAAGTGAAAAACAATAAGTGTTGCAGAAGCTAAATAAGCAAGATATTCTATTCCATTAATATATTCTTCTAATAAAACAGCAGCTACAAAAATACTTGCAGCAGCCCAAAGCCCAATTGAAATCCATAAAAAAACACTCTTACGGGTAGCAAAATAAACGGCTATGAGCGTAATGAGAATGAAAAAATAATCTAATGCATGCCAATGAGAGCCTTCAAAAATAGTATTTATATTGAATGAATGCGAATGCTCTTGGTGTGAATGCGAAGTTATGACAGTGCTAGTATAATAGAAAGAATGGATAGCCATCAGAATAGGAACAATAGCACAATGAATAATACATAAGAATGCACTTATTGCTCCTATAAAATCAGAATTGATATATTTTAGTCTGTTTTGAAAAGGTAAATACTTGTTCATAGCTTGGTTTATTGCAGAGTTTGGATATGCAAATATAAGAAATGCAACTTAGTTGCAGAAATGAAACGCTATAAATTGATTAAAAGTTTTGGGAAAATAAGAATATTATCCATTTTATTAGTGGATAAATCAAATACTTACCTTTTAAGTTATTCTATTTTTATTTATACCAAACCTCCTTTACAGCGTTTAATGAATCTTCTGTAAGTGGTTTGGTCGTAAATTTGATTACATATTCATTTCCTATGATTTTATCAATATCACGTTTGTTGTCAGAGCTAGAAAGCACTGAAATACGACATTTTTTGTGTACTGATGCTGGCATTTGTCCAAATTCATATAAGAAAATAAAACCATCGACGATAGGCATATTTATATCCAGAAATATTAAGTCTGGAAGTTTAGAATCATCGTCTTTATTTTCTTTTAGGTATTCTAAGGCACTTTTTCCTGAGTTTTGAGTAACTACTTGGTTTGCAAAGCCTGTTAGTTCGATGATACGTTTACTAATAAAATTATCAGTATCATTGTCATCTACAAGCATGACTAAGTTGATTTTGTCTGTATTTTGAGTTGGGTTTGCCATAAGTAAGTAAATATCTATTTATGATATTGAGTTGTTTGTTTATTGAGTAGTTTTTTATTGAACTATCATTTTAACACAATAATACGGATTTTTTAAATATTTTTGAATTAAAATAGGATTATTTTTAAAATAAAGTCAATATAAAGAAGAGAATTTTTTAAATCGCTATTTTTTTTTCAATTTTAACTTAAAATTAGAAAATACCAAAATTAGAGATATTGAATTTGATAAACTTTCAACAAACATTTTTTTAATAAAGAAAATGGAATTATAAATTAGCAAATTTAACCTGCCAGTTACACTACACATATATGGATTTTAAAAATATTACTCTTCAAGACCTAAAAAATCGTGCTGCAAAAAAAGCAAAACAACAAGCACAAGACCTTCCAAAGGAATTTCCTGTCTGGGAAACGCCTGAAAAAATTGCTGTAAAGCCATTTTATACAAAAGAAGATATCGAAAAGTTGCCTCATTTGGAGTATCAAGCTGGTATCCCTCCATTTTTGCGTGGACCTTATCCGACTATGTATGCTGTGCGTCCTTGGACAGTTAGGCAATATGCAGGTTTTTCGACGGCAGAAGAGTCAAATGCGTTTTATCGTCGTAATCTTGCTGCAGGACAAAAAGGGCTTTCGGTAGCCTTTGATTTGGCAACGCATAGAGGCTACGATTCTGACCATGCTCGTGTGGTGGGCGATGTGGGAAAGGCTGGTGTTGCGATTGATAGTGTAGAAGATATGAAAATCTTGTTTGATAAAATTCCATTAGATAAAATGTCGGTTTCGATGACTATGAATGGGGCAGTTTTGCCAATTATGGCGTTTTATATTGTGGCAGCAGAAGAGCAAGGAGTAGAGGCAGAAAAGCTAAGTGGAACGATTCAGAATGATATTTTGAAGGAATTTATGGTGCGAAATACGTATATTTATCCACCAAAACCGAGTATGCAGATTATTGCTGATATTTTTGAATATACGGCTGATAAAATGCCAAAATTCAACTCTATTAGCATTAGTGGTTATCACATGCAGGAGGCAGGAGCGACGGCAGATATCGAACTTGCTTACACACTTGCTGATGGTTTGGAATATGTAAGAAAAGGCATTGAGGCAGGACTAGATATTGATAATTTTGCACCTCGTTTGTCGTTTTTTTGGGCGATTGGAATGAATACATTTATGGAAGTTGCCAAAATGCGTGCAGGGCGTTGGTTGTGGGCGAATATCATCAAAGAATTTGACCCAAAAAATCAGAAATCTATGGCATTACGAACGCATTGTCAGACTTCGGGTTGGTCTTTGACAGAACAAGACCCTTTCAATAATGTAACTCGTACAACCATTGAGGCTTTGGCTGCTGTTTTTGGTGGTACACAATCTTTACACACCAATTCATTAGATGAAGCGATAGCACTTCCGACAGATTTTTCGGCTCGTATTGCACGAAATACGCAGTTATTTATCCAAAATAATACAGAAATTACAAAAGCGATTGACCCATTTGCAGGCTCGGAGTATGTAGAAAACTTAACCCATGACCTCGCCATTCGTGCTTGGGAATTGATTGAAGAAGTCGAGTCGTTGGGAGGAATGACAAAGGCGATTGAGGCAGGAATACCAAAACTTAGAATTGAGGAAGCTGCTGCACGAAAACAAGCTCGTATAGACGGACAAAAAGATACGATTGTGGGTGTGAATAAATACAAAGTAGATGATGACAGTATGGAAATAGATGTTTTGGACGTTGATAATGTGGCTGTAAGAGAATCTCAACTCAAAAGATTACAAGAAGTAAAAGAAAAACGAAATAATGAAAAAGTAAAAATGGCATTGCAAAAACTAACCGATGCAGCCAAAAACAAAACTGGAAATTTGTTAGAACTTGCCGTAAATGCTGCAAGAGAACGAGCTACTTTAGGCGAAATATCACAGGCTTTGGAAGAGGTTTTTGGTCGTTATCAAGCACAAACAAAACTTATTGCAGGAATGTATTCGAATGAAATGGATAAATCAACTGAAAATGGAAATAGTGATTTTGCACTAGCACAAAAACGCTCAAATGAGTTTGCAGAAATTGAGGGTCGTCGTCCACGTATTTTGATTGCCAAAATGGGACAAGATGGACACGATAGAGGTGCAAAAGTAATTGCAACAAGTTTTGCCGATTTGGGTTTTGATGTAGATATAAGTCCACTTTTTCAAACGCCTGAAGAAGTTGCTCGGCAAGCTGCTGAAAATGATGTGCATATCGTGGGTGCATCTTCGCTGGCTGCTGGACACAAAACGCTCGTTCCGTCACTTATTGACGAACTCAAAAAGATAGGTAGAGATGATATTATGGTTGTGGCTGGTGGTGTGATTCCTCCGAAAGACTATGATTTTTTGTATGAAAAAGGTGTTTCGGCTGTCTTTGGGCCTGGAACTGTGATTGCAAAGGCTGCTTTGAAAATTCTTGATGAGCTTTTGGAGGAGTAATAATTATGGGGTTGCTCGTAGTGACACGAGCAACGGCTATGTTTATTTAATTTTAAAACGATGAAACTAAAAACACTTAAAGAACATTTAGAAAAAGAGTATGGAAAAGTAGGCACTCCGAAAAGAGAAGAGTTTGAAAAAAACTCAAAGGCTTTTGCTATTGGAGAACTTATTAAAGAAGCTCGTAAAGAAGCTCAACTAACTCAAACTCAACTTGCAGAAAAAGCAGGAATGGAAAACCATATTACTAGACAAAATCGTCGTTGAGGCGTTACTGTCAATGAGGGTTTAGTATTTGAACTTCCTCAACGACGCTGAAAAGCTCGTTGACGGTTGCAAAACAAAAATATATAGTAGTATGAAAAAATGTTAAAAATTGCTAAGTTTTATATATATTCAAATCCTGCTTTGAAATATGTAAAGACAATCAAAGAAAAATTTGATGTAAACTTATTTATTTCTGAAAAAGGATTTTCTATGTAAAATATCAAAAATACGCAAGGAAAATTAGCCGAATAGACTACTTTTAAAAAAAAGCAGCTTCTGATGAAGTTGCTTTTTTTATGCTCTCAAGATTTAGTTTTAAGAAAGTGCTGCAAAAATTTTGAATTTATTTTTATTTTCTATTTTAATTATTTTTAATAAAAATAAAAATAAATAAAATATAGAGGTTTTGAAAAGACGGTATTCAGAATAATATTTTGTTTAATTATGTTTTTCAAAATTATATTTTTTGACAAGTGGGGGTTGCATATTATTTTAGGCGTTATGATTTGTTATAATTTGATTTTTGATAGAATTTGTGTTTTAACATAAATAATTTTAAAGTCAAAATATTATTTGTTTAAAAAAAAGTATTTAAAATTTTATTCTGTTAATAGTTGTTTTTTGTTGTTATTGTTTGGGGTTGCACGTTTTTTAGTTAAATATATTGTCTATCAAAATGAATTTTTGAATTGAAACCTGTATCAAATTCTGCCGTTAGCTTTGTAACACTGAATAAGGAAACAGACCAAACAAATTAACTACTCCTAAAAAAATAATATCTATGTAATATTAATTAAAAAACAATATTTTTAATACTTTATTTCATTCAAAAATACAACCTACTATGAACTCATTTAATTTCATTCAAAAAACAGTCTTTACTTTCATTTTTGCTATCACTTTTTCTTTTATTTCTGTTACCACTTTTGCTAGTCCTGCAGACGAAGATGATATGATTGCGATTGTTGAAGCCTTGCCAAATAGTACTAAATTTATCTTAAAATTTGAAAATGAGAAAGAAGAAAAGCTAAAAGTCAATATTTATAACGCTGACTTGAAACTTGTTTTTTCAGAAGCTCTTGGCAAAACGGCACAAATTCAACGTATTTATGATATGAGCAATCTGGGAGAAGGAACTTATACTGTATTGATAAAAGGCAAAACGTACAAAGAAAAAAGAACAATCAAAGTAAAAAGTGCTTTGAAAAATAATTTTAATGCTACTTTTTCGCCAAAAGCCATCAATAAGAAAATTTTTGCATCTGTAGAAAATAACAAAGGAACTGTAAAACTAACTCTCACAGATTCGGAGGGACATATTTTGTACGAAGAAACTATTAATGAAGAAAATAAAAAACGTACTCTCAACCTTCAAGGCTTGAAAAAAGGAACATATTTTCTGCAAGTTATTGGGCAAGATAATGCTACTTATGAAACATATCATATTGATTAAAAATACTGGATTACAGATTTTAAATTAGGATACTGTAATTAATTATCTCTTCATAAAAATAAAAAACAACTTCTTTGGAGTTGTTTTTTTTATGTTTGATTAATTAATATAGGCATTATTTTAGTCTGAAAAAATAAGGAGACAAAAAAGTAAAATGACGTTACAACAACACCTTTTTAAAATATAAAAATATACGTCAAAAAACTATGATATAAATAACCAAATAAAAACCTAGTTTGATGGCATAGCCTCAATGACTATTACCTATTTACTAATCCCTCAATCGGACTTTTAACAATCCTTATTAAATTTCCTTTTCTTTTATTGATTTTTTCCTTCAAAATTTCCTCAAAAAAATAAGCCACCGAACCGACAGCATAAAAATTGAGATTCAAGTCCTTAAACTCTTCTTCTATTCTGTCCAAAAATTCATCAAAAGAATTTTCAATTAGCTTTTTAATAGAATATTCATCTTTATACTTATATAAAAATGGAACAAAAGAAGCAAAAAATTCATTTGGCTTTGTTTCTTGATAAGCTCTTTTCAAAACGATTTCTCTATCTAATTTGTATTTTTGATGGAATAAATAATGAATTTCATTAGACAAACGATTATACAAAAAATCAGTTACTAATTTTTTTCCTAAAAAGCCTCCACTTCCTTCATCTCCCAACCAAAAACCTAAGTTTGTAAGCTCTTGTGTTACTTTTTTGCCATTATAAAGACAAGCGTTTGAGCCTGTTCCCAAAATAAGAACCACTCCTTTTTGATATTTTTTATCATCATAAACAGAGCGAGCAGCCCCCAAAAGGTCATGAGAAACAGTCATTTTTTCAGTTTTTGGAAAAAGATTTTTTAAAGCAATAGAAACAATTTGTCGGTTTTTTTCTGTCGAACAACCTGCTCCATAAAATTGAATTTCTGAAATGTTTTTTAAATAATTTTGAGTTTCAAAGTTTATTTTATTTATCAAAATTTTACCTTCTTGTATCATTTGTTCAGAAGTTAAGAAATAAGGATTCCAACCACCAGATTTCCAATATATAACTTTTCCTTCTTCTGTTTTTAATGCCCAATCTGTTTTTGTTGAGCCACTATCTGCGTAAAGAATCATTTTTCTAGGTTTTGAATTTCAATTTTTTGTTTTGTATTTGCTAGTTTTTCTATCAATTTTTGCTTTGTTTCGACATCAGTAACAGTATTTAAAGCCATATTATAAAGTGTTTTTGCTTTTTCAAAATTATTGGTAAAATAAAAACTATCAGCCCTTTTTATAAGCAAACCTTCCAGTTTGTTTTTATTGTGTTTCTGTGGATTCTGTTTTTTCTCTTCATATATTTTTACTTTCGAATAATCTTCTGTTGCGTTTTGTATATCATTTTGAGAAGAGCAAGCCGAAAAAAAAAGAATAAATAAAAAAAATAAATTACATTGTGTGTTTTTTAATTTCATAATCTAAAAATTAGAATAATTATTTTAAATTTAAAATTAAGCAATACAATTAAATTTTAAAATTTTAATGAGCAAATTACTGCAAAATGCTAATTTTTTTGGTAAATTTGAATAAAATTGTACAACAAACTTTCTAATCTATTTATAAAAAATCAATTTCTTTTTACAGGCTAGAAAGCTTGTGCTACCTTAGAAAAATATGCGTCAAGATTATATAGACCCCAATATAAAACCCGAAAATACCACAACGGAAGCTGATATAGAACGTGCTTTGCGTCCTTTATCGTTTGAGGATTTTACAGGGCAAGAAAAAATATTAGAAAATTTGCAAGTTTTTGTAAAAGCTGCCACTAACAGAGGAGAGCCTTTAGACCATGTGCTTTTGCATGGATCTCCAGGGTTGGGCAAAACTACACTTTCTCATATCATTTCGAATGAGTTGAATGCCGATATAAAAACAACTTCAGGACCTGTTTTGGACAAACCAAGTGATTTGGCTGGGCTTCTAACCAATTTAAAGGCTGGAGATGTTCTTTTTATTGATGAAATTCATCGCCTTAATCCTGTTGTTGAGGAATATTTGTATTCGGCAATGGAAGATTATCGCATCGATATTATGCTAGATACAGGACCAAATGCTCGTTCGGTTCAGATAAAATTAAAACCTTTTACACTCATTGGTGCGACTACCCGCTCTGGGCTTCTGACTTCACCTCTGCGTGCTAGATTTGGAATTAATTTAAGATTAGAATATTATGATGCAGAGCTTTTAACAACAATTATTCAGCGTTCGGCAGCTATTTTGGATACTCCGATTGAAAAAGAAGCAGCCTTTGAAATTGCACGAAGAAGCAGAGGAACACCTCGTATTTCGAATAATTTATTAAGAAGAACACGGGATTTTGCACAGGTAAAAGGTGATGGAACAATTAATTTCAAAATAGCTCAAATTTCTTTAAAAGCCTTAGAAGTAGATGAAAATGGGCTTGATGAAATGGATAATCGTATTCTTTTGACTATTATTGATAAATTTGGTGGAGGCCCTGTTGGCTTGACAACTATCGCAACAGCTTGTGCAGAAGAAGCCGAAACGATAGAAGAAGTTTATGAGCCTTTTTTGATAAAAGAAGGTTTTTTGAAACGTACACCACGAGGGCGAGAAGTTACAACATTGGCATATCGTCATTTTGATTTGTTGCCACCACACGAACAATCTAGGTTATTTTAAAGGTTATGAAAATCAATATTTTTTTAAATTAAAAATAGTTGGTAGCATTCGATATGAGTATTTCTTTTTTTATTATCAAAATATTATCAAACGATTTCTTTTTTAAATAGTTAGAATAATAAAAAATTGTCATATTTTTTACAAGACCATTATACACAATAAAAATTGTTTTCGAAATTCAATTATGTAGGAGTATAAATTAGGTTCATATTTTCTTATAAATTAAAAACACACTTTTTTATTATGAAATCACACGAAATAGATTACAAAATTATCGGCAACGATATTCAGATTGTAGAAGTCGAATTAGACCCCAACGAAACTGTTATTGCAGAAGCTGGCGCAATGCTTTATATGGAAGAAAACATCAATTTTGAAACAAAAATGGGTGATGGTTCAGAGCCAGAACAAGGTATTTTTGGAAAACTTATGTCGGCAGGAGCAAGAATGATAACTGGCGAATCTCTTTTTATGACACATTTTACACAGCGAGGAAGTGGAAAAGGAAAGGTTGCATTTGCTGCGCCTTATCCCGGAACGGTTACACCTGTTCAGCTTGCCTCTTGTAATAACCGTACTCTGATTGTACAAAAAGATAGTTTTTTATGTGCTGCTTTGGGCGCAAAAATCTCTGTTCATCTCAATCGTCGTTTTGGTTCTGGTTTTTTTGGTGGTGAAGGTTTTATTATGCAAAAACTACAAGGCGATGGAATGGTATTTTTTCATGCTGGTGGAACAGTAATAGAAAAAGAATTAAATGGAGAAACGATGAAAGTAGATACAGGTTGTATTGTTGCTTTTGAGGAAGGTATAACAATGGATATTCAGAAGGCTGGAAATCTAAAATCTATGTTTTTGGGTGGTGAAGGTTTATTTTTGGCTACTTTATCTGGAACTGGAAAAGTTTGGTTACAATCTATGCCTTTATCTAAATTAGTACAGGCACTTTCTCCGATGAGCAAAGCTGTTTCGAAAACAACGTCTTTAGGTGGAATTTTGGGTGGAGATTAATTATCAATAAACGGTTCGCCTTGAGCGAACCGTTTATTAAAATGATTGATAAAAATTATTGTTTCTCTAAAACTAAAGTAATTTTATTAAAATCAGCTGCTGCATTAATTACCTTTCTATATTCTTCAAAATCTTCTAAAGGAAGGTAAATTTCATAATAATATTCAAAAATATCAACTGTAATTGTATTGCCATCTTGTTTGTAATCAGAAATAAACCCACAATTTTTCTCTTTATTTCCATTTTTTTCTTTATCAAAAATGACATTCAATTTCAAATCATCAATATTTTTGACTTTATACCCTTCTGGAACTTCAAAAATTAATTTTCTTTTGTAGATGCGATTATGCCCATTTTCTACGGCTAGTTTTCGCTCTTTTTCTTGATAAAGCTCTGATTGAGGTCCTATACATTTTCCAATAGTAAAAAGATATTTGTTTCCTGCCTTTTCTATCCAAGATTTGGAAGCAAAGTTTGTTTTGATGGCAAATTCATTTTCTAATAAATCTGTATTTATTTTTTCATTTTCTAGTTTAATATCCTTAAAATCAGCATCTTTTGAAAGCCCTTTTAAGATGCCTTCTATCATTTCAATACGTTTTTCTTCGGATAAATAAGGAATAATGGGTTGAAATCCAACAGCAGAAAGCCCTCCAAAAGCGTATTTAAGTTCTGATTCGACTGCGTCCATTTCTTCATTAAATTTCATCTTGAGATGAATTTTACTAAAATTTTGGTCGCCTTCTAAAGGTTTTACTTCTCTGACTGTTCCCATTCCAAAAACGCTTTGACCAACCTGCATTCGGCGAATAAATAACCCTTGAGTGGCTGTCCAAGTATCAGGAACAATTCCATAGCGATACAAAGGAGTTGCAGGCGCAAGATATTTTTTTGTTGTTGGAAAATAAATCAAAAACTCACGCATATTTCCCCAATAATCAAAGTCTGAATCAAATTTTATTTCGCTTCTATCACAAGTCAAAACAAGCTCATAAGTTATATTAGATAACTCTAACATTGTTGTAAAAAGCCTTACCAAACCACGTTCATTAGCAATTTTGGTTTTTTGAATATCTTCAATATTTGAAAAATTAGGAGCAGGAGATTCTGTTCCTTGCATTTTTACTTTTAAATAATTTTCTATTTTTCTGATACGTACTTCATCATTATCTTTTTCTGTTATTTTTATTTCTTTGTAGATTTTTTTGAGTGCTTTTGCCTCTTTTTTATCTCTTGTTTGACAAAAAACGGTATAAATTTGTTTTGCAGCATCTGTAAAAGTAAAAAAACGTTGGTTAGAATTAGCAGCCAAGTTATGAGCTAATTTGTAATCCACTCTCATTTTATTGGGATTTGAATAGGCAAAAGGCTCACCATTTAGGGGCGCAACACTATCTAATTCTATTCGTTGGATTCTCTTTTCATTTTCGGTATCTTCGATAAGCTCTGCATCAGCCAAACCATTATAACTTCTTACTTCAAAATCCAAAAAAGAAGGGCTTATTAGCTCAAAAGATATATTTTTAGTAGGCGTACTGGTTTGTAAATATTCTCTTCCTTCTTGATTTCCTCCAAAAACAGGTTCTTTTGTTGTATAAAAATATTCTACTTCACTTCCTTTTTCGATTCCTTCTATGGCAAACATTTTATAGCCACGCCCAGACTCTTCATCTTTTATTTCTTTGAGATTGTCTTGATTAGAGATTACAACTTTTCCAGTTGGGGAAATAGAACGAACTTTTAGTTTTTCTAAAGTTCCTCCTCCCAAAGGAATAAAAATAGCATTATATTTCTCAACAGCATCTGTACTTCCGAGCCAACGAATAATATGGTGTGTTTTGTAGAGAAGAACATTTTCATCTTCCTTCGAATAAAAATATTCTATCATATTTTTATCCAAAAAAACTACTGACCCTACGTCTTCTAAATGTGAAGGAATTTCATTTTTTTTTCTATTTTCTTCCCAATCATAATTTGCATATTGATGCTTATTTTTGTCTGCCCAAGCTGAGGAAACAAATGAGCATGAAAAAATAAATAGGGCTATAAAAAATACATTTAATTTGACTAAATTCATAAATATAAATAATGATTAGTAGAATGAATACAAGTAATATGAGAGTTTTTGTATTCTTTGTGAAAGTAAAAAAGATGTTTTTTGTAGAGGTTAAATATCAAAATATCTAAAAAACATATCTAAACGTTCTTTTTGAATATCTGCATCAGGGTTTTCTTGAAATTTTGCAATAACACGATATTCGAAACGCTCTAAAGTTGCCAAAATAGAGGTAAGTTCTGTTTTGTCTAATTTTAAGGTAAGTTTTATCAGATTTGTATCATAAGGGTCTGTATCGACATAACTACTCAAAATTTTGGTATTATTTTCTTCTATCAAACGGCTAATATGTGATAAAGAATAATCTCTATAATTCATTGACATAACAATAATTGCACCTGCACTCTGATTGGCAAATGTACGAGCAAAAGCTGTCAGCGTGTCCCTAACAGTAATTACTCCAGCAAAAGCATTGTTTAAATCAAGAACAGCAATAATACGTAAATTGTGGTCAGTTGCAAGGCGCATTACATCATAAAAGTGCTGTTCTTCTGCTACAAAAACCTCTTCATAAAATGGTTCAATGGTATTAATAGTTGCCTCTGGATTATTGACTTCATAGAGCATATCCTCTGTAATAATTCCTTTATAGATATTATTTTCGACGATAGGCAGTTGTGTAATTCTGAAAGCATCCATCCAATTAAGAGCCTTTTTTACCGAATCATTTCCTTTTAGTGGAGGAATCATCTCATTGATAAGGTCAGCAGCAACCATAATAGAAGAGGTAGTATTATATGTATCGTTCATAATGATTGTGTTTGGATAAAGCACTAAATAACAGAATTGTTTTTAATCTAAAAAAAGAAAAACAACGATTCTGTTATCTTATAGAGTAACAATTTGTATGCTAATTTATTTAGAAAAGCTATTATTTTTAGTTAAATTGTTTATTCAGATTGCTTTTATAAAAAAAAACCTTGAGTCATTTGTAATAAGATAAGTGTTAATTGTGAGTTTTGGTATAAACTACTGATTATCAATGAATTACAAGAGTAAAGGTGATGATTTATTTAATTTATATTCCTAATATTAGCCCAAAAGATTCTTTTTTTCTAATGGATTTTTTTTCAAAAATTTATCAACATAGGCATTAAAAATTATTGGGTGTTCCATCATAGGAGCATGTCCACATTTATCAATAAAACGAAGTTGGCTATCTCTCAATAATCTATGAAATTCATGAGCTACAAGAGGAGGCGTAATTGTGTCATTTAGTCCCCAAACCAACAGCGTAGGAATATTTATTTGTGGAATTTCTTTTGCCATATTGTTGCGCTGTGCCGAACGAGCAATGGTAATCATTCTAAGGCATTTTGCATTGTTGTTTGTTACTTCGAATACGTCATCTACTAGTTCTTTCGTTGCAACTTTTGGGTCATGAAATGTATATTGTACTTTTTCTTTGATGTATTCATAGTTTCCACGCTTAGGAAAAGAACCTCCCATACCATTTTCAAATAACCCAGAACTACCTGTCAAGACCATTCTTTTCGAAATTTCTTTATTTTTAAGCATAAAAATAAGAGCCAAATGCCCTCCTAAAGAATTTCCTATTAAGGTAATATCTTTTAAGTTTTGCATTTTGACAAATCCTTCTACAAAATCAATAAGTCCTTCCAGATGTGCTTTTCGAAGGGAAATTGTATAAATAGGCATCATGGGAATCAGTACTCTATAATTTTTGGAAAAGTGAGCAACTACTCCTTCCCAATTACTCATTTCGCCAAAAAGCCCATGTAGAAGTAATAATACTTCGCCTTCGCCCTCATCTATATATTGGTATCCTTCTTTTTCTTTTATTGTCATACTTCTAAAAATTGAATGGTATAATGAATTTAGCTATAGAAGTTGTTTAAAAATGAAACTTTTATGCGTGTTTGTGACAGACAGAGTACAAATACATTGCGCTCTGTGTGCAACAGAACACGGCTTGTCTATTCTTAAACAACTTCATAGTTTAAACAACAAATTTACAAAAATTATAATCCTAAAATTTGCTATTTACAAACAGAGAAATAATTATAAATTTAAAATCATAAATAACAATTATAACTATTTGATTACAAGTGTTTTAGGTTGTTTTTTTTTATTTAGTATTGATTTTATGATATTGTTTTTTTTTAGTTTGTTGTATCAAACCTTAAAATAAACTCCATTCCTTTTCATTTTGTTCATTATTTGGCTTGTGTTTATTTTCGTGCAGTAAAAGCCATTTTTTGCGTTCTAATCCACCTGCATAGCCTGTCAATTTTCCATTTTTTCCTATTACTCGATGACAGGGAACAATAATTGCAATTTTGTTCATTCCATTTGCTGAAGCGACTGCACGAATTGCCTTTAGGTTTCCTAAATATTCGGATTGCTGCTGATACGAACGAGTTTTTCCATATTCAATTTGATGCAAATTTTTCCATACTTTTTTCTGAAAATCTGTTCCGATGTATTCTAATTTTACTTCAAAAGTCATTCTTTTTCCTTCAAAATATTCTTCTAATTCTTTTTTTGCTTGAATGATATGTTTGTTTTTTTCTTCTAAAACTGAAATATTGAGTTTTTTTTGAATATTTTCAAATTGAGTTTTTGTATTTTCTTCATCAATAAACTCTAATAAACAAATTCCATTTTTGGTTGCACAGACAAACATTGCTCCCAAAGGAGTTGTTAGGGTAGTTATTAAATTTTTTTTTGAAGAATTTTCCATTTTTATAAAAAAACAAAACCCACGAATTTATTCGTGGGTTAATTTATGTCTAAAACTTATGCATGAATTTCTCTCAATGCTTCATCATTAGCTTGAATAATTTTGTTTATATCTTCGTTAGAAAGAGCATTTGAGAAAAACCAACTTTCAAATTGGGCAGGCGCAATATAGACACCACGATTAAGCATAGCATGAAAATATTTCCCAAAAAGAGCTGTATCACAAGTCATTGTATCATCAAAATTTTCTACTTTTTTGTCTGTGAAGAAAATATTTGTCATCGAACCAATTTGATTTACGGTGTAATTTAGTCCTTGTTCTTTGATAGATTTTCTTATTCCTTCGGCTACTTTTGTTGTTTTTTGCTCTAAATTTTGATAAATCTGAGGGTTTTCGTTTAAAATATTGAGAAGTGTCAGACCTGCTGCCATGGCTACTGGATTTCCTGAAAGTGTTCCTGCTTGATAGACTTTTCCCATCGGAGCAACACAATTCATAATCTCTTTTTTGCCTCCATATGCTCCTACTGGCATTCCACCACCAATAATTTTTCCTAAAGTAGTCATATCAGGTGTAACGCCATAGACTTCTTGCGCTCCACCTTTTGCCAATCTAAAACCTGTCATTACCTCATCAAAAATAAGGACAATTCCGTTTTTATCACAGAGTTTTCTAAGCCCTTCCAAATATCCTTTTTTTGGCAAAACACAACCCATATTTCCAGCAACAGGCTCAATAATAATGGCTGCAATTTCATTTGGGTTTGCATCAACTAATTTTTGGATTGCTTCCAAATCATTATGAGGAGCTAATAATGTATCTTTTGCTGTTCCTTTCGTTACCCCAGGGCTATTTGGCGTTCCCATGGTAGCTGCTCCACTTCCTGCTGCAATCAAAAATGAGTCGCCATGACCGTGATAACAACCGATAGTTTTGATAAATTTTTCTCTTCCTGTATAACCACGAGCCACACGAACGGCTGACATGGTTGCTTCCGTTCCCGAGTTTACCATTCTTACTTTTTCTATGGAGGGTACCATTTGGCAAATTAATTCTGCGATAGTTACTTCCCTGCGTGTGGGTGCGCCAAAAGAAGAAGAGCCTTTTACGGCTTCAATAATTGCTTCTGTAACTTGTTCATTTCCATGTCCCAAAATCATAGGTCCCCAAGAGCCAATTAAATCAATATATTTATTATTATCTTCATCAAAAAGATATGCTCCCTTTGCTGATTTCATAAAAACAGGCGTTCCTCCAACAGCTTGAAAAGCACGCACAGGAGAATTTACGCCTCCCGGAATATGATGTTGAGCTTCTGAAAAAAGAGATTGACTATTTGTGAGTGTTACTGATTGCATTTATTTTTATAATTTTTTGTATTGAATAATTTATGATAAGTAGTTGGGGAAAATAAGCCTTTAAGGCTTTAGAAAAACTTTTTTTGTCTAAGTTAGAGCTAAAGGTACAGACTTAGGCAAAACGCAAGATACATTTTTAGATATAAATAATTAAGTTCAATTACTTATTGAGTATAAGAATAGAGCAATTTATTTACAATAATACAAAATAAGAATTACAATTTTGGATAATAAAAAAGCCCCACAAATCATTTTTAGTTTGTAGGGCTTTTATCAAAATTAAAAATTAATTTTTAAAGTGATTCAGCAATTTTAGTAAACTCTTCTTCACTTACAATTTTATCTTTAAGAGAAACAGATTCACGAACAGCCTGCATAGAACGATTACGCATTGCTTGTGTAGCAATTTGTTGGTAATGTTTTCCATCTTCTGCTTTCAAGAAACTCTCTGCCATGTTGTCCATTTGAGCTTCTGGAAGTTGCATTCCACCTCCCATACGCATCATCATATTTTGTACTTCTTTGCGAGCCTCTACCATAATATCCTCTTTTGTAATCTCTATGTCTTTGTCTTTCAAGATACGATTTTGGATAAGCGACCACTTCATTTCTTTGATAAACTCTGGATACTCTTCTTCGATTTGTTGTTTGGTAAATTTGCCTTCATTTGCAAAAGCCAACCAACGTTTCAAAAACTCATCTGGCAAATCCATTTGAGTGTTTTTAATCAATTCTCTACGAATATAAATATCTGTAAGTGCTTCACCTTCTTTTGCATAATCATCTTTCAAACGAGTCATGATTTCATTACGAAACTCTTCTTCGTTCATTACTTCTGGCTCTTGTGGCTCTTGTTCAGCTTGTGGTTCTTCTCCTTCTACAACAACTTTAGGCTCTACAGGCTTAAAAGCTCCTACTTTTTTGAAAAACTCTTCGTCCATTAGAGCAGGAATACGACGTGTAATGCTTTCTACTACCATTGTAAACTCTCCAGAAAGTTTGGCAGCATCTTCTTTTTCTACGCCCAATGCAAAACCTCTTTCTTTGTCGTTTGGAAGTGCTTCTTCTATATTAAAAGTAAAGGTATCTCCTCCTTTTACACCAATAAATTTGGCTACTTGAGATTCAGCAATTTTATTTGATGGAATAAGTGTTTCGACTGAGAATGTTTTTGTTTCATTTCCTTCTTCGTCTTTTGTCATTTGGAAAATTTCACCATAAACAAAATCATCTTTTTGAGATTCTTCTGGGTTTTCTACATTTCCAAAACGAGAACGAAGATTGTCTATATATGTATCTACTTGTTTGGTAGTAATATCAATTTTATAATTATCTGCCTCTACTTTTTCAGAAATATCGTAGTCAAAATCAGGAACTAAACCAATTTCATAGGAGAAATTAAAATTTTTCTCTTTTCCAAAATCTACGTTTTCAGCTTGAGGAATAGGTGCGCCTAATAAATCTAATTTTTCTTCTTGGATATAATCACTTACACCTTTGGTTACTATATCGTTTACTTCATCCATTCTTACTTCTTTTCCTATCATTTTTTTGACCAATCCCATAGGAGCTTTTCCTGGACGGAAACCTTTAATAGCAGCCTGTTTGCGATAATCTTCTAATTTTTTATCAAATTTGGCTTTGTAATCTTCTTCTACTACTGAAACATGAATAAAAGCATTTGTTTCGTTCTTTTTTTCTAACTTAATTTCCACGATAGTCTATAAATTTGGGAATTACTATTAAATACAAATTTGTGTAATTCTGCGTGATGAAATGAATTTTTTTTTAAATGATAAACTTTTGCTAAATAATAGTAATTATGTTTAAAAGAAATATAGGTATATCACAAATTACTTTTAACAACATAATTAGCAAAAGGTTTTATAAACAAAAATTTCTCTTATGCAAGCATCAAAAAAGAAGCAATCTAAGAGAAATTTTGTTTTTATTAAACCCAGTGTTTTTATAAATTTTGTATTACTACATTGTTTATAAAAAAGTAGTGCGGATGGAGGGACTCGAACCCACACACCTTGCGGCGCTAGATCCTAAGTCTAGTGCGTCTACCAATTTCGCCACATCCGCTTGAATCGTGATACAAAAGTACGACACCGTACTCACATATCCAAACTTATTTCAAATTATTTTAGTTCTTTTTTTACTTTTTGTTTTTGAGTGTTGATTATCAAGGTTTTAAGTAAAGATAATTTTTCAAATAATTTTATTTTTTGTTTAATGAGGAACATTGACATTTGTTTTTTCTTCTTTTTGAGTTTCTTTTCTAGCTTTTCCAAAACGATATATCAAACCCACATGATGCGAAAATCCGACCTGTGGAAGAGTTGAGAAAGCATAATCTAAACCAAAACTGCCTTTATAGTATCCTACGCCAAAATGGGCCAAAAACTCTTCTGTTGTAATTCCTGTTCGGACAAAGACTTGATTTTCATTCCATTTGATAGCTTGATATTCTAATCCTGCTTTGAATGAGGCAGGATATTCTGTATCTTTTTCGGTTTCAAAATTTAGCGTTACACGCTCCATAGGTTTGTAGGAAAGTCCTAATCTCATCATTGTAGGAATCCTTTCGTCTTCAAAATCAGAAATTTTTGCTTGATTGATATTAAAGATGTGCATTCCTAAGGTAAGGTTTTGGGAGAGTTGCGCCATTCCTCCTAGTTCTAGGGCAAAATTATGACGTGTTCCGTATCCTTGAATTGAAGTTTGTAAATAATTGACCTGAATACCAATACTCATATTGCTTATTTTGTGTGCATATCCCATTGCCACACGGTGTTCGTTGTACAAGTCATCTCCAAAACGAGTAAGACCAATTCCCATTTTACCATCAAAAAACGCATCAAAGGTAGCTCCAGCCTGCAAAGTATTGAGTCCTGAAAGTGTAAAACGGTTGGAATATCCCAAAAATCCTTCTGTTCCTTTTACTCCAGAAAGTGCTGCTACATTATTAAAAACTGCCCATGAATCCGAAACAACAAGAGAAGTTCTTGCCATTCCATAGCTTCTAGCTCCAGCTTCGATTTGTCCGAATTGAGCAAAACAAGAAGTGGATAGAAACAAAGAAAATAAAAGGACAAAAAAAGACAAAGGAAAGTATTTTTTTTTCATCAGTAATTCAGAATTGATTCAATTTTTATAGTTTTTTTCAAATGAAGTCCAAATTACGAATTAGTTAGCACAAACACTTTAATTTTTCTATTTTTCTTATTTATTTTATAACATTTTGTACTGAATAATTTCATGTAATTCTTGAATGGTAGTGATTTTTTCGGCTTCTTGGTCAGTAATAAAAATATCAAAATAAGATTCTACCAAAAGAATAAGGTTGATATGTGTAATAATATCAAAATCAAAATCTTCATAAAAATTTCTATGGTTTTGTATTCTGTCCTCTTTTATTCCCAAACTCAATAAAATCATTTTGGTATAATGAGAAATTTTTAAAGATACTGAATTTATTTTTTTTGCTTGACCTTTTATTTGTTTTCTTTGAATAGAATTTTGAGAAGAAGCAATGAAAAAATTAGTTATTTGATTTTGGTTTGAGGCGTTAAGATTAGACTGGCTGTTCATAATTTTTTTTAATAGAAGTAAATAATAATTGATTAATAAGTGATTTGGTTTTGTTTATTTCTTGATTTCAAAAATAGGTTTAAGAGTTTCTTTGTGTTTGACTATTTTTTTGATGATTAATATTTATTTTAAAATGACTTTGATATAGCTCTCCTTCGAAAAACAATATCTGATAAAGTTCTTTTCCTAGTCTTTTTTATTAAAAAAAAATTCTCAAATTAAAAAATGCTTATTGTTTGGACAGAAACTAAATAAGGATTTGAGAATTTTATCTTAAAAAACTTTGTAAGTAGTTTTTTTGATACTCCAATAATAACTCTGACAATAGTTTAAAACGTTTATTCAAACTATTGACAGCCTTGTGAAAGGACTGTCAAAGTTTAAAATAAGCTACACTATCATTTATTCAGCCAATTCTAATTCATTTTCATTTATAGAATTTTTGTTTTTTCCTCTCCAAATTTCAAATTTTTCGGTCATTCTATCAGCCACTAAATAAGCAATCGGAACGATAATCAAAGTCAAAATCATTGAGCTTGTCAGCCCTCCAATAAGAACCCATGCCAAACCGTTTTTCCACTCCGAACCTGCACCACTTGCAATAGCAATCGGAATCATGGCAATTACCATCGCAATCGTAGTCATCAAAATTGGTCTGAAACGCTCCATTGTTCCTTCAATAATTGCTTCTCGGCTTTCCATTCCGTCCCTTTTGAGTTGATTTACAAAATCGACAATCAGAATTGCATTTTTTACTACCAATCCTACCAACATTATTATTCCCAAAATAGAGAAAATACTAAGGTTTTGCATAGACATTGCAAGTGCGAGTAATGCCCCAATAAGTGCAACTGGAATAGAAAACATAACCACAAAAGGCTGTATCCAACTGTCATAAAGAGCCACCATAATCAAATAAACAAGCAAAAGCGACGTAATAAGAGCCGTTCCCAAAGAACCAAACGCCTCTGCTTGGCTTTCCAAATCTCCACCCGAACTAACAGTAATTCCTGCTGGCATGTCTAGTTCTGCAATCGCTGTTTCGATGTCTGCGCCTACCGTTCCTACTGCACGTCCGACCACAAAAGATTCAATGGTAAGAGCTGGGATTTTGTCTTTTCGCTCCAAACGAGAAGTACCTGTACTTTCTTTGATGGTCGCAAATTGTGAAAGACGAATAAGTTCTCCTTTATTATTCAAAAAAGTAAGGTCTTTGATGTCAGTCTTTCATAACGCTCAACATCTTTCTTAGCCTTTGCTAAAGTAGCACGAACATTACTTAATTGAGCCTGAATAGCCGAATCATCAATCTTTGCCACAATTTGATTTTTGGAAACTTGTTGTCCTTTCCTAACAGAAAGCGAGGTAATTCTGCCCTGCCCTTCTGCAATAATATCTAGTTCTCTGTGCGCTTCAAAAGTTCCTGTAAGATTTAGATTATTATCAAAAGAAATTTCTTCTACTTTTGTAGCACGAACAGGAATGCTTTTGATGACTTCTTCTGTCAATGCAGCATTTTCATCAATGGTTTCTTTATTTGATTTTAGGGTAAAGAAAATCCAAACTGCAATAGCAACAGTTATGGAAATGGCAATAATTGGAGTTGTGTATTTTTTCATTTTTTTGATATAAATAGAATGAGAATGTTATTTATTATGAACTGAACCGTCGTTGAGGCGTTGCCGTCAACGAGGTTTGAAACTTATCCTCAACGACGGCGAAGCCTCGTTGATGGTTCAAACAAGATTTTTATTTAGCATTTTCAGCACTTCTAATTAGCTCTGCCAACTGTCCACTAGATTTCATAAAATCTAATTCGGCAAGATTTAATTGAAGTAAAGAAGTTAGATAATTTGTTTGTGCTTCTTTAAGGCTTGTTTCTGCATCTAAAAGCTCTGTAAGAGGAGCGACACCTTCTTGATAAGACAGGCGAGTAACCTCATAAAGCTCTTCGGCAAGGTTCATATTTTCTTTTTGTGTTTCTATTAGCGTTCTGTTTTGTTTGAGTGTTTGAGTAGCATTATCAAACTCCATTTGAATAGAATTAACTAAATTTTGACGGTCAAAAGAAAGTTGATTTTGAGCTACTCTGACTTGCTGCGCTTGATGCTTTTTTCTAAAACTATCAAAAATCGGTACGTTGAGAGAAAGCCCTATTATTCCGATATTCGAACCTTGAATTTTGTCTTCTTCGTCGCCAGAAAAAAGACCATTTGTTTGCCCTTGCCACCCATACTGAACCGATGCAGAAAGCGAAGGAAAATATCCAGCATTTACATTTTCTAATTCTAATGCTTTGATTTCCATTTGTTTATTGAGCAATCTCAAATTCGAATTTTGATTGATAGAAAGCTCTTCTACTAGCAAATACTCTGTATTTGGTTCTTCCATTTCTTCATTGTTTTCTATTTCGATAGTTAGTTCGCTTTGAGGAGTCAGTCCCATATACATTTTCAAAAGATTGAGCTGCTGAATTTTTCCAATTTCAAGGCTTTGTTTTTCACTCAACAAATTCATACGATTTACTTTGAGCTGCGTAACATTAATTTTTTTGATTAACCCTTCCTCAAACTGAATTTCTGCAATTTTGATAAGCTGGTCTATTCTGTCCATATTTGCATTCAAAATTTCTTTTTGTTTTTCAGTAATTTGAAGCTGCATATAGGCTTGTGCCACATTATAAACCAAATCTTCCATAGTCTTGAAGGTATTTAGTTTGGTTAGTTCTTGTGATTTTTGCGCTGCTTTTATTCCTGTAAAATAAGATTTGCTAAAAAGAAGTTGTTGCAACTGCAGGTTTCCAGTAATGGTATTCGCTACACCAAACTGAACAGGAATAAGCTCTCCTGGCTGCCCCACAATTTCTCCTGGTAAAAGCTGTTCTACCAAAGCAAAATTGTAATTGTATTGCCCTGTTCCATTTATTTGTGGTAATCCTTGTGTTTTTACTTCTTTGATTTGAGCTTCTGTTGCTCTTTCTTGTAGCGTTACACTTTTCAAATTTGGGTTATTTTCTACGGCAAAACGAATACTTTCCTCCAAACTCATCGGCTTATCAGGAGCAGTAGGCGTGTTGGTTTGCGCTAAAGTTATTTGAGTGGAAAATAAAAGTAAGACGAAGAGAAAAGAAGAATAAACTGAATGTTTCATTGTGATTTTTTAGTTTTTTAAAACATATTTAGTTCTGAAATAAAAGAACCTTTTGTAAAAAAAATAATTAAAAAAATAATTGTCTTGTCAAACAATGACTTTTTTTGTTTTGTGATTTGTATAAAACACTAATTAGTTCTGATTTTTGAGAACCAGTTTTTTGAAAAAAAACAAATAATTTTACATATTTGTTTTTTTCCATTCTTGTATAAACTGTTTTAAAGCAATATTTAATTGACTATTAAATTTTACCATTTGTTCAAGTTTTTCATTGAACTCCAAATGCTTTGATTCCGAACGATTGTCCAAAACATCTTGAGTAAGCTCTGCAATAGTTTCTACAATTTCTAGTTGTGCTGTTGTCTGTTCAAACCAACCTTCTACATCTACTTGAAAATAACGTTTTCTATCACCACTAAAAGTAATATATTGCACTACTTTCATATCTGTAAGGAATTTTAGGGCTGTGCTAATAGCACTTTTACTTGCCTTCAAAAACTCTTGAATAGAATAAAAATCTTGATAAGGAGGTTCAGATAAAAGCAAGAATGCAAAGACTCGTCCGTGCATAGGAGTAAACCCAGAGTTCTCAAAAATAACGCCCATCTTTTCGACCATTGTTTCTTTTTGTTTGAGTTTTTCCTTTGCTATTAGCTCTGTTTCTTCGTTTTCTGTATTCATTTATCAATGTAAAAAATTGTGTGTGTTTGTTAGTTGTTTTCCTTCCTGTCAAAGGTAGATAATTTATTATGGTTCTGCAAATTGAGAACTAAATTAGTTTACGTATTATCTTTGAAAAGGTTGTTTTTTTATAGACTTATTTTTACTTACCTGCCATTTTTTTCAATAATTCTAGTGTTACTTTAGGACGCATGAAAATACCAACATTAAAATAAGCTCTATTGTTTGGATTTGCTTCTAAGATATAATTTTGGGGTATATCTCCTTTTTTTATCATTCTGGATTGAATTTGCCAAGCATAACCGACCTCTCCACTAAGCCAAATATTGCTTGTTAAATGATATTGTGTGTTGGTATAGAGTTTAATATCCGAGTTTCTAAATTCCAAATCAGGTGTATTTTGAAAACCATTAATAGATGCTTCATTCAAATTAAAAAATGGATTGAAGGTATCTAATCGAAGACCAAGATTACTATAATGATTTGCCGAATGTACATATTTGGTATTTATTAAAGCTGGCAAAATTAATTCTAGGTTTATTTTTGAAGAAATTTGTTTGAAATAAGCAATCGTAGGTAATATAGGAAGAGTAGATTTGGCATTTATAAGCCCAGCAATACCAACAGTAAAGACAGAAGTAGCACTTTTTTTGAGTGTTAAGTTGGCTGTAATCAATCCAGAAACACGTTTTATATCAAAAGGATTTTCTCCTAAAAATAAAATAGAACTACCTATTCTCAATGATTTATTTTTTATTTTATATTGCCCTGCATACCCAAAAGTAGTAACTGCTCCCGATTTCCAGTTGGCATCTGTGGAATAAGAAATGTCATTAATAGTTAGTTTTTCAGGAGAAGTATATAAATTTTGATAGCGCAATGCCAAATTAAAGGCGTGTCTTTTTTTGATTTTGAATAAAGGCAAAATTGCATTTACATCTATCCGTTGTACATAATCCAATTCTATTTTTACTTCTTCGCCATCTTTAGATTCAAAGACTAACTTTCGGCTTGTCTGTTGGTCGTAGTTTAGCGAAATAATCTTTGGTATAAAGGAATGAATCAGATTAGAAGGCAGTTTTTGGGTAGTATTGGTTTTTTTTTGATTTTGTAAAGAGTCAGTAGATGAGTTTTGTGCAAAAGAGCAAACATTCAAACTCAAGAAGAAGGCTAAAATTATATGTTTCATGAGCAAATTAAAATCAAGTATATCACATAGTAAAGAAACAAAGGTAGTTATTTTTTTTAGTTCTGCAAATTGAGAACTAACACTCTTGAAAATACTATATTTTTATTTTTTTATCTTACATCAAAAACTTTACAAAAACTTTTGAAGATAGGTAGTTTATTAAGTTCTAATTTTTCACCTATTGTTATTAGTTTTTTATATTCTACTTGGGAAAGTAAAGGTGTTGTAATAATTTTTTCTTCTTCCAAAAAAAGCAATACCAAAAATTTTACTAATACATAAGGAGCATTTAGGGCATCTTTTTTCCAAACATTACTAACTGATTTTTTTTCGTGCAGATGTTTCCATAGAAGTTCATTTTGTTTTAATGAAGAATACATTGCTGTTTTGATAGTTTGATAAAAATCATTTTCCCATCTCTGAAAATCTTTTGTGAGCTGTTTTAGGGCTGCCAAAAGTGGGTCATTGGTTCGAAAGGCATCTTCCTGACGAGAAAGCATGCGAGCTTTTTTGGTCAAACTCAATTCTTCAAAAAGGCTAATACTTCCGTTGGCAAGCGCAATGGCAATAGAAGGAGCTAATAAAGTAAGAGCAAAAAAATCCTTTTCATCTAAAGGGCTAATTTTTTCATAAGCCGAAAAAAAATCATTTCGAAGCAAATCTAAAGGTTCTCTAACAGATTTGTTTTGTAATAAAATGGACAGTTCGCTTTCGTTTAGCATGTGTTTGAGTTGTTGATGTCGCTGTCGTAAAAATATCAATAACGACAGTTTTTTTATTTATTTTTCCTTTTTCTTTTCTTCCTTTTTTTGTTTTTTACCAAAAACAGACAGATGAACATAACGCTGTGGGTGTTCTCTCAAATCAATAAGTAATCTATCCAAATCTGAAACTGTATAATTAATTTGTTGATAAAGCGAATCGCTATGGATTAGTTTTCCCAATGTTCCATCAGCATTATTTATTCCTTTTGTTGTTTTGTTTAATTCTGCCAAAAGCTCATTGCTTTTTCTACTAATTTCTCCAAATTGTAATTGATTTAATGAATCTGCAAAAGTATTTAATTTTGCAATAATGGGCTTAAATTGAGTTTCTGTATCTTTCAATGAAGAAGTAAGTGCAGCCAAATTTGAAGTAATATTTTTGAGTTGCTGACGATTATCTTTCAAAATTCCATTAATACTCGCAGTAGTCATTTTGGTATTATCCAATATTTCGGCAATACTTCCACTCATCGCTTCGTATTGAACAAGCATATTTTTGAGAACCAAAGCTGTAGAGTCAATATTTTTGGCTAAAGGAGCTGCTTTTTCGGCAATCATGTCAGTTAATCCTAATTCTACATCACCTTTTAGAGTATCACCAGATTCCAAAATTTTACCTTTTCCTAAGACCAAATTGATTTGTTTCCCTCCCAAAAGCCCACCATCGGCAAGCATAGGAACAGACCCTTGTGTAACATCAATTTCTTTTGTGATTTTTAGTGTAACCATCAACTTATTTCCTTGATTGGACAAAAGTTCTACTTCATCAACACGCCCAACAGCATAGCCATTTATTATAACTTGATTAGAAACAGTCAGTCCATCAATGTCATCATAAAAAGTATAAAAAGTATTATCACTACTAAAAAAATCACGCCCTTTCAAAAAATTGAAGCCTAGATACAACAATGCGCCAGCCACTACTACGAGCAAACCAACTTTAAATTCTTTGGATATATTTTTCACAAAAAAAAGTAAAAATTTATGTATAAATTAAAAAAAAATAGATTTTCTCAATTTTGTTAAGTTTTGATACAAATCTTTCTACAAAACGTAACTTTCTTTGTTTTGTTTGGTAGATATAAAAACTCTTTAAAAAAATAGGTTCTTATAAGCTACAAATTTAGAAGTTAAATGATAAAATGAAAATTATTTTAAACAAAAATACCTTGTATTTTTTTTACCTTTGTTTATTAGACTGAAATAAAATACAAAACCACCTACAAATTTTGATAATCCAAATGATTATCTTCAAATTTTAAGCTATATAATTTATGATTTTAAGTATCGAAAGTTCTGTTCATATTTGTTCGGTTGCTTTGCATGACACCGAAGGAAATTTGCTTGCCTTACACGAGCTTCACCAGCAAAGAAAACAAGCAGAACGCCTTACTATTTTGATAGAAACTGTATTAAAGGCTACTCAAACATCATTTTCAGATTTAAAAGCCATTGCAGTTGGTTCGGGAGCTGGCTCTTATACAGGGCTTCGGATTGGTGTTTCGACGGCAAAAGGGCTTTGTACTGGTTTGGATATTCCACTTATCGGAGTTCCGTCTTTGCAGGCTTGGGCAGCTTCTATGACAAGTTTTGCTATTGGTTTGAATCATCAGGATAATACTAATTTTCTTTTATGCCCTTTAATGGACGCTCGTAGAATGGAGGTTTTTACAGCTATTTTTGATGCAAAATTAAATTATATTCTAAATGATAGAGCTTTAATTATTGATTCAATGAGCTTTGAAAAGGAACTTGCCACAAATAAAATTTTATTTTTTGGAGATAATGAAGCAAAATTAGAAAAATGCAAAGCAGTAATAAATAATCCGAATGCTATTTTTGTTGCAAACAAATTACCTTCTGCAAAAGAAATTGGACAATTAGCCATTCAAAAATTTAATAAACAAGATTTTGAAGATTTAGCTTACTTTGAGCCTAATTATGGAAAAGAATTTTATACAACAGCTAAGAAGTTGCCAGTTACAAATTATCAGTAACCAGTAACCAGTAACCAGTAATCATAACCAGTAACCAGTAACCAGTAACCAGTAATCATAACCAGTAACCAGTAATCATAACCAGTAATCATAACCAGTAACCAGTAACCAGTAACCAGTAACCAGTAATCAGTAACCAGTAATCAGTTAATTTCTAATAAAGTTAGAAGTAATTTCTCCATTCCCTAACTCCTAGTTTTCATTTTCTGCATTCCAATTTCATGAAAAATTATTTCTTTTTCTTCTTGGCTCTCTTATTTTTCATTGGTTTATTTTCTTGTGTTCCTACCAAAAACCTTGCTCCTACTCAACAATTATTATACAACCAAAAAATTAATGGCACAGACAAAGTAGATGCTGATGATTTAGCTGTTTATTATCGCCAACAGCCCAACAGACGTATTTTGTACCTTCCTATTACACCTTATTTGTATTTTTATTATTTAGGAAAAAGTAATTATACACCTCAAGATTCATTAAATTTTATAAAAGAAAAACAAGACTTAGAACTAAAATATGATAAAAAACTAGCCGAATATGAAAATGCAACTACTCAAAAGAAAGTTAATAAACGAAATAGAATAAAAAATAAATACAATAAAAAATTAGCAAAAGCGAATGATAAAATAAAAAATGGAAATTGGTTTATGCGTTCATTGGGAGAAAAACCAGCCATTTTTGATACCACTCTCATGCAACAGACAGCCAGCCAAATGAGTTTGGCTCTAAAACAAAAAGGATATTTTTCAAATACTGTTACTCCCCTTATTTCTTATCACCAAAACGACTCTCAAAAAGTAATTGTTGTTTATAAAGTAGAAGAAGGTAGAGTACAAAAAATAAGAAATATAGATTATCAAATTTCAGATTCTACTATTAAACAGCTTGTCTTTGCTGATACTACCGAACGTCTTTTTAACCAAAAAAGCAAATATAATGAATCCAAATTAGCAGCAGAAAGAGAACGAATAACAGCTCATTTAAGAAATAATGGTTACTTTGATTTTACCAAACAATTTGTATTTTTTGATGTCGATTCATTAATAAAAAATACTCCCTTTCAATCTGATATTACCATTGCAATAGAAAATCCATTATCCACAACAAAGAAAAAACACAAACGTTTTGTTGTGGATTCTGTCAAAATGATTATTGATGGAAATGTATTTGGAGTAGTACAGAACACACCTAAAAACTCTAAATACGACAGCATAAAATATGTAGAATACAAACAAAATTATTCGAAAAGAATTCTGAATAACAAAATTCAATTTCGTCCAAATGAATATTATAATCAAAAACATGAAGCACAAACTCAACGCTCACTTACACAACTCAATATGTTTCGTTTTGTAAATATGCGTCATGACACAACAGCAGGCAAGTTTGTAACGACTGTTTTTGCAAATTCTCATACAAAATACAACCTTTCTTTGGAAGGTGGTATCGGAATCAATGTAAGTCAGATTATTCCAGGTCCTTTTTTTAGTGTTTCTTTATTGAACCGAAATACATTTGGAGGAGGAGAATTATTAGAGTTTAATGGGCGTGGAGCTATCGAATATCAAGCTGCCATTCAAGGTTTAGATATAGATTTGAAACAATCACTACGAACTCAACAGTTCAATTTTAGTGCAAACCTTACCTTACCTCAATTTGCATTTCCGTTTTCAAAAAAAATACAACGACGTTTTGGAAAATATAATGCCAGAACACAATTTCAAATCGGCTTTGCAAATACCGACCGACCCGAATATACACGCACAAATGCTGAATTTGCGATGCGTTATAATTGGAATAAAATACCCTATAAAACATATCAAATTGATGCTATTAATATTTTGCTGACAAATACAACACGAATAGATGAATCTTTTTTGAGCAACCTAGAAGAACTGGCTGCAAATGGAAATAATCTAATTTTTAATTTTAGCCGTTCGCTTACGGCAAGTGCTGGGGGCAGTTATATCTATAATGACAATTTATTTGATAGAAAAGTAGCCCATTATTTCAGACAATTTATCGAATATGGAGGCACTTTTCTAAATCTAAATAACAGAACATTTGCCGATTCTGCCCAAATTTTAAGCGACACACTTACATTTAATCGATTTTTCAGAACAGACACAGATTTTAGATATTACAAACCTGCTGGAAAAAAAAGTGTTTTGGCATATCGTGCTAGGTTAGGAATTGCCAAATCGTTTGGTAAAAAAAGCATATTACCTTATGAAAGATATTTTTTTGTAGGAGGTGGAAATAGTCTAAGAGCTTGGAAACCAAGAAGGTTAGGACCCGGTTCGTATTCGCCACGTCTTGCAAATGGAGAGTATGATACTCGTTTCGAACAACCAGGAGAACTCTTACTAGAGCTTTCTTTTGAATGGCGAAGGAGTTTAATGAAATACATAGAAACTGTTGTCTTTTTTGATGCAGGAAATATTTGGATGATTTCGGAAGACAAAGGAAGACCTAATTCAGAATTTGAATTTAATCGTTTTTGGAAAGAAATTGCGCTCAATACAGGCGTAGGAGTACGATTGGATTTTTCGTTTTTGATTATTCGTGCTGATATTGGTATCCGAATGTATGACCCTACACTACCTCTTTCAGAACGATGGGTGGGCAACAAACTCTTTCAAAGTCCCTTTCAAAATTCAGCCGTCAATATTGCTATTGGTTATCCTTTTTAGATAGAATTAGAAATGAGAAGGAATCTATTTAAGATTAATTTGTGCTTAATTTTTCTTCAAATTATATTTTATTTTTATCTAAATTCATTCAAAAATTTCAATGAAAAGTTAAATAAATTGCTATTTTTGACTTTTTAATTTATTCCTTAACTAACTCAAACTCGGTATTTAGCTTTTGATGTTATTTCTAATAATAAGATAGCATACGCTTTAGCATGTGAATAGATGCAGCGAATGCTTTAACTTTCGGCAAATGGCTGTTCTATATTTCTTAGCCTAAAGGTTAGACTATATTTTTGCAAGCTAAAGCATACGCTACAAAGACAAATAATACCAAGTTTATCTAACTACATATTATGAAAAATTTTAATACTCATTCCATTTTATTATATCTCATTTTTTCAAGTGGTTTATTATTTTCTTGTGGCGAAACAAAGAAAAATGACACAAATTCCACATCAACTGATTCTTTAAGTGTAGAAAATGAAATAGTTGTTGAAACTACAAATCCATCGGAAGAATATCAAACTTTTGTTACAAGTTTGGATACAACACAGATGAAGTCTTCTAAACAAGCAGTCGAAAAATTTAAGGAGTTATATACAACTGCGACACCACAACAAGCCGATGAAGGTTTTTTGATTTTTGATAAATTATATAATTCTCTTGCTTTTAATTTAGATGAACAGCATTATAAAAATAGCTCAAAAAGTGAAGAGTATGACAAATACGACCAAATTGCAGGAATATATAATGGGTATAATGATGGAAAAGATGCCCCTGCCGAAATGATAGCTTACAATAATGAATTGGCTAGTCACGGTTTTGGAATCGGAATGACAGAAGGCTCAACTTTTATTCTTCAAAATAGAGATTTTTTCAAAATTTATTTTTATGATAAAGTTTCTCAACCCCTAAAAAGTTATTTGATTCAGAAAAATAAAGAAGCAAAAGAAATGTTTTCAAGTGATGGAGGTTTGCTTATTTCGCCTACTCGTTTGGCAGAACGTGTTATTTGGGCAGAAAATTTTATAAAAGAAAATCCTAATTTTCATTCTAAATTAATGAAAGAAGTAAAATGGTCTAAAAAAAGCTACCTCACAGCTCTTATGTTTGGAATGGATAACACCCCAGCCTTTGATTATCAAACAAAAGAACTAAGTCCAGATTTTGAAGCAGCCTATCAAACCCTTACAAGTAGTTATTCAGATACCGAAACGGCAACCATAATAAAACCATATTATGAAGCTATCAAAAATAAAAACACAAAAAAACAACAAGAATTAATAGAAAAATATCAAAATGAAGATAAAATTTATAAAAATGAATATTAAATGTAGATTGATATTTTTGTAGCTTACTTTTTAGAGTGAGAAGTGTTTTTTCCTAGAGTACTGGACACTAGATGTATTTGCTGTTCTGTGAGTCACAGAACAGGGAAAAACACCGTTCGTTGGTGTTTTAGCGTAGTGACACCAACAACTTTTTAACTCATGTCCAGTACTCTAGTTTTTTCCTAACTGTAAAGTATTTTTTAATGCCATTGTTGGCGTTTTAGCGAAGCGACACCAATAACTAAAATAACCTACATACTTTGCCCAAAACCACAAATATTAAATTTAATACCTGTTTCGAAGGTTGATATTTGAAACAGGTATTTTTAGACTAAGAAAGACTTCTTTTAAATTCTTCAAAAAGCTCTAAAAGACGAATATCCCCACTTGTAGATGCTAAGGGTTCGGCAGCTACATCTCTTGAAGAAAAAGTTGGGCGATACAAATAGCCTCCTGTAACAGCATCTTTTCGCTCATAAAAATAAATACTAGGAATATTATTGGTATAAGTATTTTTATCAAAAAATAAGGGCGAAAGGTTCAGAATTTTGTCTTCCAGATTAGTTTGTTTGGCAATGCAAACCGAATGACTATCTGTATAAAAATTAAGAGGTTCTTTTTTTATTTGCCCAGATTGATTAGTATCAGCATAAAGATGATTGAGAGAATGAACAAAATTACCTTCACTATTTTTGAGTTTAATGACACGAATACTTCTGATAGAAACTAGCTCATAGGTAGCTAGAAAGGCTAATTGTTCTAAGATTAATGTCAAATTATTTTCAGCTTCTTGACAGTTTTCTTCTACTTTAGCTTCATTCCAAGTAGCTGCTTGTGTGCGCCAGTTTTGATACAAACTTTCTAATGAATGATAAGCATCTCTAAATTTGTCTTTCTTAAAATCTTCTTTCCATTCACTAAGCTCTGTAATGTATGGTGTTCGGTTATTTTGCAAAAATAATTCTAAAATCTCTTCTATGAGTGGCAAATAAATAGAGGGTGTTGGGTTGTTTATTTCCTTAAAAAGAGCGTTAAAGGCAGGTGAAATAGGAAGTTGATTTTCAAATTTTTCGTCCCAAAGCTCTGCCAAAAGAAGATAAGCTACATAGCGCATAGTAGCAAAATAAGTTCGCAAAATTTGATTTATTCTACCCAAATTGCGCTCCTGTTCGGAAGGTGATGGCGCAAAAAGACGTTTGAGTTCTTCTGCAATAAACAAAGGAAAATAACGTACAATTTGGTTTGCTCGTTGAGTAAGTTGAAGGTTTTCGGAATAATTGCTATCGCCTTCTTCATCTTCAAAATAAGAACTCAATTCATCATCGGCAAATGGGTTTTCGATTTCCAAATCATTACTTTCTACAACTGTTCCGACTTGCAAATTTCGATATTTTGCAACAGCATAAAAAACAGGAAGGATAATATTTCTATTAAGCTGCGTAGAATGTACAACTGTATTCGAATTATTTTTGGCAAAAATCAATTCCTGAACCAAATTAGTATTGACTTGGCGAGGCTGTGGAAAACCTTTTGAAGTCAAGTTTTTTTCTAATTGAAGATACACATCACGCAAGGCAAGTTCTGTCTTTCGGATATTAATTCCATTCTCTAAGATATTCAAAAACTCATTTGTAAAAGCCGAGTACTCTTCTGCTGGTGGGTATTTTGAAGGCGTATTTTTCTTAGAAGAAGCCAATACATAGAAATTAGTTTTACGAAATTGTTCAAAGGCTTTTTCACTAAAACAAGCATCTAAGACCAAAACGACTAACAATCTTTCCTTTTGAATGACACGATTAATGGCATCAATAGAAACTCCAGTAAAAAAAATATCTTCTACTTTGCTTTCACTCGTACTCAAATAAAGATTAAAATCATCATCTAAAATTCCGTGTCCAGAATAATAAATAATCAAACTTTTTTGAGCTTTTTGAGCTGCCGTTTTGATTACTCTCAATATTTCTTGAGGTTGGGCTGCATTATGAAGTGTTGTGATATTTTCTTTATTTATTCCAACAGTAGGGGAAGCCAAAACTTTTTCAAGTTTATCAACATTTGTTTTGGCAGCAGCAAGGTCATGCAAAGACTCATCGGCAGGATAACTGCTGATACCTATCAAAACGGTCTGTGTTTTTGCTGCGTCTATTAACCTCATCTATAAATTACGAATTAAAAATTACGGATTACGAATGTAAAAAAGTAGGAAAATAAAAGTCTGTGTAGCTAAAAAGCATATTCTTTCCTAAGATATAAATATTATTTTGAAAGAGAGGCTAATTCTTTAATGAGGTCTGCAGATTGCTCATTGAGTTGTTTTGCATTTACTTTAAATTTTGTTCCATCAGATTTTTCAAATTCAACAGTTATTTCTTCTCCTCTTTTGGTTTGTTCTTTTTGAGTAAACCAAGTTTGCAGTGCTTTTACAAGCTGAACAACAGCAGGCGCACCCAAAACAAGAGCCAAAGTACCCTCCATTACTCCTCCTGCTTCATCTTCTTTGAGAGCAGCACGTTCTTGCTTTATTTTTTGATAATCCAAATCCTCATCATTTTCTAACCAGTGTTTGAGATTTTTGGCTTCTTTGCTACTTTCTTCGTCTGCCAAGACATGGATTTTTAATGTATTCATAAAAAAGTTTTTTAGATAAAATGATTTAAAATGCAATATATAAAAAAAATATAATTATTCAGACAGTTGTATTTTTTTGAATCCTTTGAGATTAGTAAAAAACTATCTTGTCAGAACAATATAATCTTGCAAAACAGTGTGCAAAAACTGTTTTGTTTGCTTTTGGCTTACAAATTTTTCTTGTGAAACATCTAACTTTTTAGCAACCAAAATAGCTGTTCTTTGGAGTAATTTGTAAGTTTCTTTTTGTTTTGGAAAACGGCTTGCACGATTCAAAATAGTTTTGATAGAAAGCATTTCATCTTCTGAAAAAGTTGTAACTTTCTGATATGTAGGTTCATAATTTTTGAAAGAACGAATATTCAAGAGTTCTTTCATGTTTACATGTTGTGTAGATTTTACTTTTATGACAGTTGTTCCTGCCAAAATATCCCCCAAACGCTGCCCTTTTTCTGTTCCTGTAATCAGAAGTGTTGCCAAAGAACCACCCGAAAACATAATATCTACCATTCTGAATGCCCAGCGCATAAAATAATCTGAAAGAGATGGAATATCGCCATTAAGTTTGGTTACTCTAATCCCCATTGCTCGTTTGCCTATGCTTTGCCCATTAAAAATAATTTCACAAAAAAGAGAATAAAAAAACCACAAAGGAACAAGGATAAGAAAAGTAAGAAAAGTTTGAATTTGCTCAGACCACCCTATAATAGAAATTACCGAAAAAAAGAAGAAAGTCAAAATCGAATTAGCAAGAATAAGTATGACAAAATCTATAACCCAAGCAATAATGCGCTGAAAAGTAGAAGGCAACTCATACTCAATAGTTACGTTTTGGGAAGTACGAATAGAAATGGTTTTCATATATTTACGAGGTAATTAGTGGTTATCAATATTAATAGTTTAAATTATTCTAGTTTTTTAAGATTCTAATCTACAAATTAGTAAATTAATTAGTATTTTGTAGTCTAAATTTAATATAAAATTATTTTTAAGGATTTTTAGAAAAACTATCGGCTATTATAAAATTAAAAAATAATGAGAGAAAATGTTTTTATAGAGCAGAATAAAGAAAAGTGGCAAGATTTTGAGCAATTACTCAAAGAAGACAAACGCAATCCAGACAAAATTAGTGAATCTTTTGTTGAAATTACTGATGACCTTTCTTATGCACGTACTTTTTACCCTAATCGTTCGGTGCGTTTGTATCTCAATGGAATTGCACAACAAATATTTAGAGATGTTTACAAAAATAAGAGAGTAAGATGGCGAAAATTAATAGACTTTTGGATAACTGATTTGCCTGCAACTATGTACTTGATACGAAAGGATTTATTGGTTGCTTTTCTTATTTTCTTTGGTGCTTTATTGGTTGGCATTTTCTCAACGGTACAAGACCCCGAGTTTGTCAATATTATTTTGGGAGAAGAATATGTACAAATGACAGAAAATAATATTGCAAATGGTGACCCTATGGCTGTTTATAAGGGGAGTGATGAAATAAGTATGTTTTTTCAGATTACTTTTAATAATTTGAGAGTTGCCTTAATGAGCTTTGTAATGGGTGCATTTTTCTGTATAGGAACTATTTTTGTTTCTATTTATAATGGAATAATGGTAGGTTCATTTCAATATTTTTTCTATTCAAAAGATGTTTTGGTAGATTCTTTATTTGCAATTTGGCTACATGGAACACTCGAAATTTCGGCGATTGTAATTGCTACTGCTGCAGGAATTACGATGGGAAAAGGGCTTTTATTTCCTCATACATTGAGCCGATTAGAATCCTTTCAAATTAGTGCTAGGCGTGGAATGAAGGTAATGGTGGGGCTTATTCCTATTATTATTTTGGCTGGCTTTGTTGAGAGTTTTCTTACTCGCCATACTGATATGCCTTTGATTGTTCGTGGCATACTTATTTTGGTTTCTCTTGTTTTTATGGTTGGTTACTTTGTGATTTATCCTTATTTTTTGGTAAAAACTAAAAAAGTAATACTGCCTGTTCAGAAATTACCAGAAAACAACGAAGATAGTCCGTTCGAACTTTTTCAGATACGAAACTTAGGAAATATTTTGACAGAATCAATGATGATTCATAGAAGACATTTTGTTCCAATCTTTAATATTTGTGCTACTTTACTACTTCCTCTATCTGTTGGAGCATATTTTTTGGTATTTAAAGATATTACCAATTTTGACTTTCCTCGTGATATAGAATACAAATTAGAAGAGTATTATTTGCTTATTATTACAGGAAATTATACACAAAATAGTGCCTTTATGGTAGCTCATTCATTTGTTTGGGCAATAGGATTAACAGCTCCTTTTTACTTTTTTTCTGAAACAATAACACAAAAGACTAGAAATATAGAATGGTCTATCAGAAAATTTGGGGCTTTTTTGCTCAAAAATGGTTATAAATCACTACTTATTGTTCTTTTAATAAAAGGCATTGTGTTTTTTAGTCCTTCTATGATTTTTGTTGCATTATTGATTTCACCATTAATGTTATTTTGGTTGTATAATTGGACAACTTCTACAAACAACCCTTTCAAAGCCTTTACTAAAGCACTAAAACTGTTCTTTTTTCAGCCTATGGATAGCTTTATGATGTTGGCAATTTCTCTTTTGGTAGGTTTTGTTTATTTTGTTCTTCTCAACTCATCACTTACTGGATTTTTTATTGGAGCTTTGGAAATGCACTTCTTAGAGGGAGAAACATTTATACTCAAAATGATACAAGTATTTTATTTTGCTGGTCTATTGACCGTAACATTTATTATTGTTCCTTTATTTGTTTATTCTATCGGAATACAATATTTTAGTATAATGGAACGTGCCGAAAACACAACACTCAAAAAACGCATTGAAGCAATAAAGGTAGAAGAGTAATTGGAGGTAAGTAATTGGGCTTAATTATTTATGCCTAAAAATATATCTTGTTTTGTGTTTAGGTTTGATTTGGACAAAATAATTCTTTCTAAGGTCTTAAATGCTTATTTTAAATTATTCTGTACCAATGGTCTGACCAGTTAAAATATAAGATTAAGTAAGATTAATAGAAAAGTTTAGAGTACTGGACATGAGTTAAAAAGTTGTTGGTGTCGCTACGCTAAAACATCAACGAACGGTGTTTTTCCCTGTTCTGTGACTCACAGAACAGCAAATACATCTAGTGTCCAGTACTCTAAGAAAAATTAGATTATCTTTCTAAATGCTCTCAATTCCTTGAGTATATTTTCTTTAAAGAAGATTTTTAAATGCAAAAAAGATATAAAAAAAGCATTTTAGATTTATTCTAAAATGCTTTTAATTAGTTCTAAATATAAGGTAAATCTAATAACTACCTACCTTTTTTCATCATCTTAGCTAATTTTTTGCTTCCACCTGCGCCTTGGAATTGATTCATTTTACGCATCATCTTACGCATTTCGCCAAATTGTTTGATAAGGTTGTTTACTTCTTGAATTGTACGCCCACTACCAGCAGCCAAACGACGACGACGACTTCCATCTAATACATCTGGGTTTGCTTTTTCGTGGTCAGTCATTGAATTAATAATTGCTTCGATAGGACGGAAAGCATCATCATCAATTTCAAAATCTTTCATTTTTGAGCCAATGCCTGGTAACATTCCTACCAAGTCTTTGATATTACCCATTTTTTTGATTTGTTCGATTTGTGAAATAAAATCATTAAAATCAAATTGGTTTTTACGAATTTTCTTATTGATTCTTCTTGCCTCATCTTCATCATAAGCCTGCTGCATACGATCAACAAGTGAAAGAACATCACCCATTCCCAAAATACGCTGTGCCATACGGTCAGGATAGAAAGCATCTATTCCATCAATTTTTTCACTTGTACCAATGAATTTAATTGGCTTATCCACCACTCTACGAATAGAAAGGGCAGCACCACCACGAGAATCTCCATCTAATTTTGTAAGAACAACACCATCATAATTGATACGGTCATTAAATATTTTTGCTGTTGTAACAGCATCTTGCCCTGTCATTGCATCAACAACGAACAAAGTTTCTGTTGGATTCAGAACTTTTTTCATTTCTGCAATCTCGCTCATAAGAGATTCATCAATCGCCAAACGACCAGCCGTATCGACGATGATTATTTTCTTTCCATTAGATTTTCCATGTTTGATTGCATTTTCTGCAATCTGAACAGGGTTTTTGTTTTCAGGCTCTGCATATACCTCTATATCAATCTGTGAAGCAAGTGTTTGCAACTGCTCAATGGCAGCAGGGCGATAAATATCACAAGCAGCCAAAAGCACTTGACGACCTTGTTTTTTGAGAAGGTTTGCAAGTTTTGCAGTAAAAGTAGTTTTACCAGCACCATTCAGACCAGCCACCAAAATAATAGAAGGGTTTCCAGAAAGATTCATTTCTTTCTTTTCCCCACCCATTAGGGCTGTCAATTTATCATAGACAATTTTGGTAAAAAGTTCACCAGGTTTTACAGCAATAAGAACTTCACGTCCATAGGCTTCTTCTTTTATTTCGTCTGTAACCGTTTTGGCTACTTTGTAATCAACATCGGCATCTACTAAAGCACGACGGATTTCTTTTATTGTCGTTGCTACATTTACTTCTGTGATTTTTCCCTCGCCTTTCAGCGATTTCATGGCTTTGTCTAATCGGGCTGTTAAATTATCTAACATATATGAAAATAGGTTGTATTTTTTCTATGAAAATGGAATTTCTTTATTAACCGTCAGCGAGGCTTTGCCATCGTTGAGGAGTTTTAAACACACAAAGGTAAATAAAAAGGAGGAATAAACAATAAAATGAAAATAATTAAGTCTTCATATTCTTCCACTCTACAAATCGCATATCTAATACTTTGGTTACTTTTTCGTAATTTTTCCAAGTATCTTCTACTAAATACATACATTCGTGTTGTGAAAAAATTTGACGATAATCATCAATATATTTTCCACTTTTATAATAAGCATCAGCAAATCCTTTGGCTTCTCTATTTAACATCTCAATAGAAATAGTTCCGTCCCAGAGTTCACTAAAAATACAACAGGAAATTGTACGTTGTAGAAAATGTATGATTTGTGGACCTGCTTCATCTTCAAAATCTTCACTAGCAAGGTCATTCTGAACTATCCAACCCAAAAACATGCCGATGTGTGTATGTGCATGTTCGATAGAAAGTTCCATAAATTCTTTTTTGTCTTGATGGTCGTTGGCTTTATCGTAGAGCATTTTTTTGGGGGGAAAAGGGATTTTTTATAAAGACATATCATAATATTTTACAAACATTTCTTCTATGGCTTCTTGTAAATTATCATATTCTTCTGAATTTTCTTTATTTAACAACAGGTATGCACTATTTTTATCATATTCTTTATGTTCGAATAGATTTGGAGAAAACAAATTGAGCATAATTCTGACATATAGCTTAAACCTTTTGGTATTTGCGACTTCTTCTCCTTCTGAATTTGCACCTATGAAACCAAAAGAAGATAAATTATCTTTTTTATAAAGCCAAATCATAGCCTCAACACTTGTTCCTATAACACGAATAGCATCGTTTAATCCACTCAAAAGTTGATATTTTCTTTCTGATTGTTCGTGTTTTTTTAAATAAAATTTGTGAAGTTTTAAATAAGGTTTTGTTGGAGTTTTTGTATGACCTTGATAATTGAATTTGTAAGCACTATCAAACATAGTTTCTACTTTTTAGAGTTTATATTGGTATGCTTTTGTTCTTCTTTCCCATAATTCTTTTTCTGAAACTGACCTAAACAAAGAACCTTCTTTTTTTGGAGCATCTAATTTTTCAAATTCTTTTTTGACTTTTTTACAGTACCATTTAGAAGGAAAGTAGTACATTACTTTCATAGGGTAGAAAATAAAATACCATATTCTATTTTTTCTTTTTACCAAGTTAAAGTTAGCTTCAAATTCTTCAACTCCAATTAATGTTTCATCATAAGCAATTCGCCTTTTTCTGTATTCCTCTGCATTTGTAAAATTAATTTTTTTAGAATAATCTTCACGTATTATAAAATATACAAATAAGGCAATTACCCAAAAAGCTAGATATAAGACAGGAGAGAAGATTATTATCAAAAACTTTTTAAGAAAATTATGTGCATTCTTTTCAGAAAACAAGGCTATGATAATTCTTGACAGACTATCTAATTCTAAGGGTGCAGTACTCATAACTAAATAACTGGAGTTACGTAGAATCTTGTACTACTATATTGTAAGACAAATTTGCAAACCGTGTTCTGTGGCACACAGAACAATAAGTGCGTAACTCCAGTAAATAAGTTTGTTTGAAATAGTAAAATACAAACTCTAATCGAATAAAAAAGGTTTACTTTTAAAAAACTAAATAGCTTATAAATTAATACAAGCTACTTAGTTTGAAAATAAATTATACAAAAATCAATCTAAAAAATATCCTTAATATAGTTCTGGAAATTTTTGTGGATTAAATTCATTCATCAAATTATAAGCTGCTTCTGTAATATCTTCTGGATTTGGCTTAGAGAAATAATCTCCATCAGTTGCATAAGCAGGACGGTGGTCTTGTGCCGAAATACAAACAGGCTTAGAGTCTAAGAATTGATACGCATTTTGATTGTCCAAAACTTTTTGCATCATATAAGCTGTGCCTCCACCCGAAACATCTTCATCAGCAAAAATAACACGGTTTGTTTTTTTGATAGAATCTAAAATGATATTATGACGGTCAAAAGGAATCAAGGTCTGAACATCAATGACTTCAATATTTACACCTAATTTTTGTAATTGTTCTGCCGAATCCATCACAATTCTGCACATAGAACCGTAAGTTACAATCGTAATATCCGTTCCTTCTCTCAAAATTTCTGGAACTCCCAAAGGAACAGTAAATTCACCAACATTATCAGGTGTTGTTTCTTTCAAACGGTAGCCATTCAGACACTCAATAATAAGTGCTGGGTCGTCAGATTTGAGCATTGTGTTATAAAAACCTGCTGCTTGTGTCATATCACGAGGAACTAAAACATAAATTCCACGAAGTGCACCCAAAATAGTTCCGATAGGCGAGCCTGCGTGCCAAACTCCCTCCAAACGATGCCCACGAGTACGGATAATCATTGGTGCTTTTTGCCCTGCTTTGGTTCTGTAACGCAAACAAGCCAAATCATCAGACAAAATTTGTAAGCCATATAATAAATAATCCAAATATTGAATCTCTGCAATCGGACGCAAGCCACGCATTGCCATTCCAATTCCCTGTCCCATAATTGTCGCTTCACGAATACCTGTATCAGTAATTCTGCTTTCTCCAAATTGCTCCTGCAAACCTGCAAACGCCTGATTTACATCTCCGATTTTTCCAACATCTTCCCCAAAAGCAACCACCAAAGGATTATTCTCAAAGGCATTTATAAAACAAGATTGCAAAACTTCTCTTCCATCAACTACTGGGCTATTTTCTGAATAAGTGGGCTTTATTTCTTCTACCTTTAGAGCTGATAATTCTGTTTCAGAATATAAATGAGCAGTATAACGGTCGTGATTTTCTTCTTTTGTTCTGTCTAAAAATAATTTTAAATCAATACGAATTGGGTTTTCAAGTTCGTTTTTTAGTGTTCTCAAGGCAGCTTTTACAGCTTTTATTGTATCAAGTCGCATTGCATTGAGAGTGTTTTTTAAAGCAGAATGAATTTCTGATAATTCATTTTTTACGGCATCATTCGAAGACTGATTTGCACCTCTTTCTATCAAATTTAGAGCTTCATCTTGGTCGCTTGTCATACTTTCATTGAAAGCCTTCCATGCCTGATTTCTTGCATCTCTAGCTTTTACAAATGATTCTTTTTCTATTTTGTCTAACTCTTCTTTTGTTGCAATTCCTTCTGAAATAATCCATTTACGCATTTGTAACAAACAATCATATTCTTTTTCCCATTCCAAACGCTCCTTTGGTTTGTAGCGAGTATGAGAACCCGATGTAGAGTGTCCTTGTGGCTGCGTAACTTCTTCTACATGAATCAAAATAGGTTGGTGTTCGGTTCTACAAAGATTGGCAGCTTTTGCATAAACTCGGCACAATTCTGCATAATCCCACGCTTTTACTTTGATTATTTCATAGCCTTTGTGATTCTCATCTCTTTGAAAACCTGCCAATACTTCAGAAATACTTTCTTTTGTAGTTTGGTATTTTTTAGGAACAGAAATTCCATATCCATCGTCCCAAACCGACATCAAAACAGGCACTTGCAAAACACCCATGGCATTGATAGCTTCCCAAAAAAGCCCTTCCGAAGTAGAAGCATCGCCAATAGTTCCAAAGGCAATTTCATTTCCATTTTTCGAAAAATTAGTATATTCTGATAATATTTCGGCGTTTTGACGGTATGTTTTTGAAGCCAGTGCAAGCCCAACTAAACGAGGCATTTGCCCTGCTGTTGGCGAAATATCTGCACTAGAATTATATTGCTCTGTTAAGTTTTTCCAATTTCCATTTTCATCTATCGAACGAGTGGCATAGTGTCCATTCATCTGCCTTCCTGCTGATGCTGGTTCGGCTTCTAAGTCTGTATGAGCATAAAGTTGTGCAAAATATTGTTGTAATGTAATTTCTTCTAAAGCCAACATAAAGGTTTGGTCACGGTAATATCCTGAACGAAAATCACCCTTTTGAAACGCTTTTGCCATTGCAATCTGTGGCACTTCTTTTCCATCTCCAAAAATTCCGAATTTGGCTTTTCCTGCAAAAACTTCCTTTCGTCCTAATAGGCTTGCATTTCTGCTTTCCCAACCAATTCGATAATATTTCAAAACATCTTTAGGGTCAAAGCTTGTGTTTTGGCTTGAATTTGTATTTTTTGGATTTGATTCTTCTAGCGTTTCTTTTGTTTGCATAGTTTTAGGTGGCTTAATTTTTTTATGAATTATATATATGTGTGTTTGTTTTAATAATAGAATTTGTTTAGACTCTAAGGGTTTTCAAAGACTTTAAGGGTTTAAGAATGTGTTCTTACAAAATTAACAAACCAAAGGCAGATTTGGAAATCTGAAAAAGTAATAAAAACAAGGAGGTATAAGCTATTCATTTTGAGGTATTTATCTTTTACAATAGCTTTTGTAGCTTCTTAATTCATTTTTATTACTTTTTGTTTTGGAGAAATCGAAAAATTCAGAAGAGTTTTTTATTTATAAAAAAGGTAAAATTATTACATCTTCGATAATTTTTGCATTATATTGTTGTTGGGACACCAATAACGGCAAGTTATAGCCTCTGTCGGTGTACTTACCTACGACCATCAGAAATTATTTTTGAGTTAGAATTTATGACAATTACGAATGAAAAATAACGAATTACGTTAGAATGTATTAATTTATAGGTAGCTTGCAGTTTATTTAATTTAGAATTGATTTGGATTTTAATTTATATAATGAAGTTGTTTAAAAATGAAACTTTTATCCGTGTTCTGTGACAGACAGAATACAAATACATTGCGTTCTGTGTGCCACAAAACACGGCTTGGCGATTCTTAAACAACTTCAATAAAAATGTTTTTATAATCAATGAATTAAAATTGTAATTTTTAATTCGTAATTATCCTTCAACTATGCGTTATTTCATTATTTATAAACCTTACGGAATGATTTGTCAGTTTTCGAAAGAAGGCGACAAACAAACTCTTGCAGATTTGCCTTTTGATTTTCCCAAAGATGTTTATCCACTTGGCAGGCTGGATACTGACAGCGAAGGGTTATTGATTCTGACAAATGATAAAAAACTCAATCATAAACTTTTGAATCCTAGTTTCGAACACGAACGTACTTATTATGTGCAAGTAGATGGGCAAATTCATAAAGAAGCCATTAATCAATTAAAGGAAGGAGTAACAATTCGTATCAAAAAAAGGGATTATTTTACTAATCCAGCAAAGGCGCAATCTATTGAAGAGCCAATACTTCCTCCACGCAATCCACCTGTACGTTATCGTGCAAGCATTCCTACATCATGGATTTCGCTTACTTTGACAGAGGGGAAAAATAGACAGGTTAGGCACATGACAGCAGCCGTAAAATTTCCAACTTTGCGTTTGGTGCGTTATGCAATTGAAAATCTTGAGCTGGGAAAAATGCAGTCTGGAGATGTAGTGGAGCTTTCTGGAACAGAGCTTTATACAAAATTAGGAATGAAAGTTTAATTCAATTACAGATTAATAACTCTATTATATAGGAATAAAGATTAAATAAATTGTTATTTTTAAGGCTTAATATTCAGCAACTTACATTCGCAATCCGTAGTTTTTAATGTGAACTTGTTATTATTTTTATTTGTAATTGTTCCTTACAACCAAACAACCACAAATTCTTTTTCTTGGTTTATAAAATAATGGTGAAATAAAGATAGCCATTTGTCAGAAATCAAATCATTTTGAACTCTTCCAAATAATTTAATTTTTTTATTTTCGTAATTATTATTTGTAATCCGTAATCCGTAATCTGTAATTGAATTAACATTCAAATCTTCTTTAAAAAAAAGTCCTTCAATATCGGCATATTTATAAAGTGCTTCTTTTGAAGACCAAAAAAGAGTTTGTTGTTTTAATGTTTGCGCCTTTTTTTGTTCTTCTTGGCTCATCACACGATGAAAAACCCTGCTGATTTTTGGTGTAAGTGACTGAATATCAATTCCTACTTCGCTGTTTTTATCAATAATGGCAGCACAAAAAGGAAAGTCATGAGAAATGGAAAGATTTAAATTTTTATTACCTTTCTTTGTTGTCAGAAATGGCTTTCCTGTTTCTGTTTTTTCTAAAAAAGTATAATCAAGGTTCATTTGTTGTACCAACTTTTTGAGCAAAAAACGAACAGCCAAACGTTCTAATTTTTTCTCTTTTTGTTTTGCTTTTAGTTTTTTATTTTTACTTATATCAGAATATTTACTATTAATATATTCCAAATCTTCTTTGGGTAATTGATTTTCAAAAAAAGAAATATTCTCGCTAATTTGCCAAAGAGCAACTAAACGGTTTTCAGAATTATGTAAAAGCTGTAAAGGCATTTTGATAAAATAAGAAGTTAAGGAATAAGAAGTAAGGAATATTTTTTAATAAAATAAGAATTTTAGAAATACAAATACATTTTGACCATAGGAAATGAAGAGAAAATACAAATACAAATTTATAAGTACCTTTGACTTGATAAATCTAACTTTTTACTTTGTCGTTGCTTGTGTCCTATGAGCAACATAATACCAAAAAAATGAAAAAAAATATTTATTCATTATTTATACTAAAAATAGCAATATTATTTGTTTTTCAAAGTAATGTTGCTTATGCTCAACATGCAAAGATGCAATTTTCTTATCAAGATTCATTGCGTGGTGCTTTGAGAAAAGAGCGTGCTTATGATGTAAAGCATTATGATTTGAATTTGAAGATTGATATTGAAAACCAATCTATTTCGGGTTTTAATAAAATAACGTTTCAAAACATTGATTTAGATTCTGTTTTGCAGTTAGATTTATTCGAAAATCTTGAAATTGATTCTATTGTTTATCATCATCAAAGTTATATTTCTATTTCTCAAAAATTGAGGAGTAGAAGAGAGGCAAATGTGGTTTGGGTAGAATTGCCAACAGAAATTAGAAATAATTTGAATACTTCAAAAAGCCAAAAAATAAATGAAATGATAAGTGTTTTTTATCACGGAAAACCTCAAAATGCTGTTAATCCTCCTTGGGACGGTGGTTTTACATGGAAACAGACTGCAAATGATAAGCCATGGGTAACTGTCAGTTGTCAGGGTTTGGGAGCAAGTAGTTGGTTTCCTTTGAAAGACCATCTGAGCGATGAGCCTGATAGTGTTCGTATGTATTTTGAAGTTCCGAAAGGTTTATTTTGTGTTTCGAATGGTAATTTGATTTCTATAAATGAAAAAACAAAAGATACAAACTTTGTAGGCTATCAATGGCAGACATCTTATCCGATTGCATCTTATAATATGACATTGAATATTGGTGATTATGTTCATTTTGAAGACAAATATTCATCAAAATTTGATATAACAAATCCTATGGCAGGTAATTATGCTGTAGAGCCTACTTTATTGGATTATTATGTAATTAAAGGAAATGAGAAAAAAGCCAAGCCGTTTTTTGAGAGTCAAGTAAAACCCATGTTTGAGGCTTTTGAGTATTTCTTTGGTGCATATCCTTTTCAAAAAGATGGTTATGCACTCGTCGAAACGCCTTATTGGGGAATGGAACACCAGTCTTGTGTGGCGTATGGAAATAATTATAAACTCAATCCGTTTGGTTTTGATTTTATTATTATTCACGAGTCTGGACACGAATATTTTGGAAATAGTGTCAGTGTAAGTGATAATGGAGAGCTTTGGATTCATGAATCCTTTACTACATATTCAGAAGCTCTTTTTGTAGAGTATTTTCAAGGAAAGAAAAAATCGATTGATTATTTATTGACTCAAAAGCCAAAAATTTTGAATCAAGATGTAATTCTTGCCCCTCTTGATGTAAATTACAACAACTGGCTTGGTGCAGATATGTATTATAAAGGAAGTTGGATGTTACATTCTTTGCGTTCTGTAATCGGAAATGATGAGCTTTGGCTTGCAACTATCAAAGATTTTTATCAAACCTACAAGCATTCGCATGTAAATACAAAACAAGTCATCAATTTTTTTAATAAAAAAACAGGTAGAAACCTAACTCCTATTTTTGATTATTATCTAACAAATAAAGAAATTCCAATTTTAGAATATGAGATTGTCAAAGAAGGAAAGAAAACTTTTCTGTCTTACAAATGGAAAGATAAAGAGGGTAAAAATGCTGATTTTGATATGCCTATTGAAGTTTTTCTTACTGGACTAAAAAATGAAAAGAAAAAAATATTTGTTCTAAATGCCACAACAAAAAATAAAAAAATGAATATTACGAACAAACTCAATAAAAAAGATAAAAAGAAAATAAAAGAGATAGAACTAAAAGTTAATGGAAGGAAATATTTGGCAAAAGCATCAAAAAAATAGTAAGTTCTGGTTCAAGTGTTTAGAATACAACACTTGAACCAGATACAAATTAGCTAACCAAAGCAGTATAATCAGCAGCAGACATAAGAGCAGCTACATCATCAATATTTTTTACTTTGATTTTTATCATCCAACCACCTGCATAAGGGTCAGAATTTACTGTTTCGGGCGAATCCTCTAAGTCTGGATTTACTTCCTCTACTGTTCCTGTGATAGGCATATACAAGTCAGAAACAGTCTTTACAGCTTCCACAGAGCCAAAAACTTCACCTTCTTCTACTTCATCGCCCTCGGCTGTAATGTCCACATAAACAATATCGCCAAGTTCGGATTGAGCAAATTCTGTAATGCCAACAGTTGCAATATCACCTTCTAAACGAATCCATTCGTGTTCTTTTGTATATTTTAATTCTTCTGGAAAAGTCATTTTTTTTGAGTTTTTTTGTAAGAAAAGGGTTAAAAATAAATTATAATCTATTACTAAATTTTAGCTAGATTGTTTATGAATCAAAGATACAAAAATTACTTTATGCTATTATTTTTATCACAAAGATAATTCTAAATGGAATAGAATCGCTTTGCGTTATACTCTGTGATTGGATTTCGAAATCATTTTTGATTGAGTATCTCAAATATCTATATTATTCTCATTATCTTTATTATTTTCTCTAATTATTTTCCACGTTTTGTCGGCAAGTAACAAAACTTCTGCTATAAAAGACATTTTCGAACTCCTGCCCCATTGCTCTGGCGCAATCATGGAAAGAACTTTTTCGCCTGTTTTTGAGCGTTCATAGAGAAAATAAGTATGATTTACCAAAGGCTCAAAACCCATATCTGCATTATAAATTTCCATTGAAATTTGTGTTCTGGATTGGATTTCTTGAGCTTGTTTTGCCAAAAGATTTATTTGTTCTCTAATTTGGTCAAGCTGCATTTCGGTTTGTTGTTCCATTGCAGCAAGTGCCTTACTTTTCATAATTCCTTTTTCGGTCGGAATAATAATCGCCCCTCCCACTGTATGCGCATAAGGCAAAAGATTGGGTTTTTCGGCTACTTTATCAGCATCAATCGGATTTATAAAGTCTTCAAATTTTGTTTTAGGATTTTTTATATTCTTTTGATTTTTGTGATTTTTTTCTGTTTTACTCATAAGTCAAATATTCAAAATTGATGATTCATGTTCTTACCTCAAATTTATTTGTTTAATTATTTTTAGTAAAAATTAAACAGTTTGATTAATCCTAACTTTCAAAATCCTTTTTTTGTTTAGAGCAAATCAATGTTAATGGTTTTAATATTTAGTTTGTGTATAGCCATTTTTCCACTTCTGTTTCTTCTGTAAAAAACTTCACTTGAATTTTTGTTTTTCTATTTGCAGTCAGAACGGCATCTTCAAAAACACTTGTTTCGAAGCCCATTTCTTTTACCAAAAAAGCGTGTTTTTGCATTCCATATTCTTCTGCATCAGCGTACCACATGTGTTCGATATACATCAAAGTTTCTTCAGGAGGGAGGTTTATTTGAGTAAAATCATCTACCCACATCAAAATAGGATTCTTTCGCATAAATTGTAGCCCCGTTTTGTAGGCAGCTAATGCCTCTTCTGTCAAAACTGTTCCACGCCAATAACAACGCAAGTATTTTTTTTCTTCTTCAAAATGAATTTCTACGTGAGAATCTGTATAGATAATTGAATTTTCCATAAGTGATAATTGATTTTAGTTTAGTTATTTTTGAATGGCTATTTTTTTACTAGATAATTGTTAATTTTGAGTTACAAAACTACACAACTCTACTCAATTTGAAACATATAAAATGCCAAAATTGTGTATTTATTATGTAGAACTTTTTATAAAATATTTTAAAAATAGTTATGCAACAAAAAAAAATAGGAATTTTGGGAGGTGGGCAGCTAGGCAGAATGTTACTTTCGCCAGCCATTGATTTGGATATTGAACTTCATTTTTTAGAAAATGATTCAAATGCACCTTGTTCGACAGTTTCAAAAAATTTTCATAAAGGAGATATTACAGACTATCAAGATGTTTTGGATTTTGGTAGAAAAATGGATATTATTTCCATAGAAATAGAAAAAATTTCGGCAGATGCACTTGAAAAATTAGAAGAAGAAGGCAAAAAAGTCTTTCCTCAAGCTGCTATTGTTCGGCTTATTCAAGATAAAAGACTACAAAAACAGTTTTATAAAGAAAATAATATCCCTACGTCGGATTTTGTTTTGATTGATAATAAAGAAGAATTAATCAATTATTTGAGCAAAACACCAAACATATTTCCTATTGTACAAAAACTTGGAAAAGATGGCTATGATGGAAAAGGTGTGCAAATTCTGAATAATTTGGAAGAAGCAAAGCAAAAAGGATTTGATGCTCCTTCTCTTTTGGAAGAAAAAATAGATATTGATAAAGAAATTTCTGTGATTGTGGCAAGAAATGAAAAGGGCGAAATTTCGGTTTTTGATGCCGTCGAAATGGTTGTTAATGAAAAATATAATTTACTTGATTATTTATTAGCTCCTGCAAATATTACAGAAAACCAAAAAGAAAAGGCAATAAAGCTGGCAAAAGAAGTCATCGAAAAATTAGGAAAAAAAGAAGGAATAAATGGAATGGTAGGGCTTTTGGCTGTTGAGTTATTTCTTACTAAAAACAATAATAAAAAAGAAAATATTTTGCTCAATGAAGTTGCGCCACGCCCTCACAACAGTGGGCATCATACCATAGAGGCTGCCATCACTTCACAATATGCTCAACATTTGCGTTCGATTATGAATCTTCCTTTAGGAAAAACAACCCTTCGAAGCTCGGCTGCTATTCTGAATTTGATAGGAGAAGAAAATCATACAGGAAAGCCATTTTATGAAGGATTAGACAAATTATTGGATTTGGAAAATGTTTATCCTCATATTTATGGAAAAAAAATAACCAAACCAGCACGAAAAATGGGGCATATCACTATTTTGGGAAAGGATACAAATGATATTGATTCTTTGAAAGAAAAAGTAAATATAGCAAAAAAGACAATTCGTGTAATTACAAAATGATATAGATTATTCAGATGCAAATTTTGATTTCCAAATCGAAATAAAAACTTATTTGTATCAAAAACGTTTGTCTAAAAAAGTAATTCGAACATCAAATTTATTTTCTAAACTACATTTCAATTTTATATTAATATGGCAATCAGCAAAACAAAACGCATTTCATTACTTTCAATACTCATTTTACTTATTCTATTTTTCGGAGTGGGTAGTTTTCTTTATTTTGGTTCTTTTAGTACAGGCGACCGTGCAGGAGTGGTAATCAAAATCAGTCAGAGGGGCTATCTTTTCAAAACATGGGAAGGAGAAATGAATCTTAATGACCAAGGAAATACGATAGAAAAGTTCGAATTTTCTGTAGAAAATGATGAAACAAAAGTAATAGAACAATTAAAAGATGCTGCACTTACAGGAGAGCGTATTCGAATTTCATATACTGAAAGGTATCGTACTTTTTCGTGGAGAGGAGATACAAAATATTTTATTACAGAAGTAGTGGGACAGAAAAAGACAGATTCGAAAGATGATACAGAAGACAGCAATCAAGAAAATGAAAATCAAACAGAACAAGAAGACAAAAAACAAGAGCCAATAAGCACTGATACAACAGTACGTGATATGTAAAATTGATTATTAAAATCATAAACAAAAATGCCATACCAAATTGATTTTCAATAAGGTACGGCATTTTTTGTGTTTAGACAGAGGCTACTTCGGCACTTCTCTGAATTTTCTTTACAAGTCCTTGTAATACTTTTCCAGCACCACATTCTATAAATTTGCTGACTCCATCTGTACTCATATTCTGAATAGTTTGTGTCCAACGAACAGGAGCAGTCAGTTGAGCAATCAAATTTTCTTTGATTTTGGCAGGTTCAGTGTATGGTTTGGCATCTACATTCTGATAAATTGGGCAAGAAGGTGATTCAATATTTATCTCATTTATTGCCTTTGCAAGCTCCTCTCTGGCCGATTCCATCAAAGGCGAATGAAAAGCACCCCCCACATTGAGTGTCAAGGCACGTTTTGCGCCTGCTTCTTTGAGAGCCTGACAAGCCATTTCTATTCCTTTGATAGAACCCGAAATAACAAGCTGACCAGGGCAATTATAATTTGCAGGAACAACAATTTGATTTTCATTTTGAGCTATATCTTGACACACTTTTTCAGCAATTTGGTCGTCTAAAGCCAAAATAGCTGCCATTGTAGAAGGCTCTTTTTCGCAGGCTTTTTGCATTGCCTCTGCACGAATTTTGACCAAACGAAGTCCGTCTTCAAAAGAAAGCGCACCAGCAGCAACAAGTGCCGAAAACTCTCCTAAAGAATGACCAGCCACAGCAGCAGGATTAAAATCAGAAGTTACTTTTGCCAAAATAACAGAATGAAGAAAAATGGCAGGTTGAGTAACATTGGTTTCTTTGAGGTCTTCTGCTGTTCCTTCAAACATCAAATCAGTAATCCTAAAGCCCAAAATTTCATTGCCTTTTTCGAAAAGTTCTTTGGCTTCTTGGTTGTTTTGGTAAAGTTCTTTGCCCATTCCGACAAATTGTGAGCCTTGACCAGGAAAAATATATGCGTTCATTTTTAATAAATTTTTTTGTGAAAAGTAATAGATTTTTTTTGCAAAAATACTAGATGTATTTTTATGCCAAAATAAAAAATCTGATTTTGTAAAATTTGCTACAATAAACAAAAGTATTTTTATAAGAAAAAATTTGAAATTAGATATATTTATAAAACCTCGTTTGACGGCAACGCCTCAACGACGGTTAGTAAATAAGCCACTTTCAAAACAATCCAATTAATCAAGCTATTTCAATTCTCAATCTTTATTTGTATTTTTGTTAATTAATTTGATTGTTTGGAAGTCGTCAGTCGGAACAACGACAAAGTAAGTCTATTAGAAACATATTGATTTGATAAATTAGAAGAATACAAAACAACAGTTACAGAATCTAAGATTGTAGATTACCACCACAAAAGTATGTTGATGGAAATAAGTTTTTCTGATGGTTCTAACTACGAATATTTTGGCGTAAACAAAAAATTATTTAGTAAATTTCATAATGCTGCAAGTCAAAAGAATTTTGCTAGAAGAAATTTATTTCATTCTTTCTTATACAGAAAAGCGAAAAGAGTTAGTGAAGAATAAGATTTAAAAAAACTAGAAAAAGTTTCAATTTATATGAGCCATAATTAGCTTTAGAATAAAAAAGGATCCACATTTTTATAAATGTGGATCCTTTTTTTATAAGATCATTTAAAAATATTTGTTTCCCTAAATCTTTTGTTATTAACTCTTCTACAGCTCTTCCATTAATATTTACAGAAGCAAAACCTAAAAGGCTTCTAAACTTTTCACTCATATACAATACTGTCCCATCAGAATTTACACTTACAAATAACGCAGCATTATCTATTGCATAATATAATTCTTGTAACTCTTGTAAAAACTTTTCTTTAGAATCATACAACTCTTCAATTTCGGTTGCTTTTTTTAAAGCTTCTTGTTTAGATTCTAATAATTCTTTAATAGTATCTCTAATTTTTAGTGAAATTGGTCTCAACAAAAAGAAAAACTCTAAAACTAAAATTATTAGCATTATACTTAATAATACAATTTCTAATAGCTTTAATTTTTTTACTTTAGACTTACTTATTTCATCATATTTAAAAACAATTTCATCCATTTTAAATAAAAAATCATCTTCGTTTTCTAAGATAATATTTATTTCATTTTTAAATTGATTTTTAGATAATAAAGGAGTTTTATCTAATTTTTCTAAAAAAGAATGTACCGTTTTCTCTATAATGTTAAAAAAGTAATTAATCTCTTCAAAAGTTTTGGTTATTTCTTTTGAATTTTCTTTTGGTAATTTTAAAACTTCACTACCATTTTGAAGTCCTTTATGAGAAGTTACCCAAAGCTTAAATGTTACCTTAATATCATGTAGTTTTTTTTCTCTTTCTAGCTTAGAATCTTTATCATTTAAAAGTAAAATTTCCTTAGTCAATTTCTGACTTAACATTCTTTGACGACCAGCAATATTTATAACCCTAGAATCATTTACTTGTGTACTAATATGTGTTTGAATTAATACTTGAGAAATAAAAATTG
>CAKZOK010000031.1 GCA_937136415.1 uncultured Cytophagales bacterium
GCCCGTGCAGCCAAGCTCTATTTCAAGCGTCATACCTATTTTTGCCATACGCGTTAAATAACGTTCACAAATTTCGATATTTTCTTCTAAAGGCTCTTCTGACAGGTCAATCATATGTGAGCTAAACAATGGTTTGCCAGTCAGTTCAAAGTGTCTTTCACCTTCATCAAGCAAACCATCAATCCAAGGTAGTAGCTTTTTAGCTGCGTGATCAGTGTGAAGCATCACTGCTACTTCATAATGTGCTGCCACTGAATGTACATATCTTGCAGCACTTACCGCCCCAAGCACCGCTGATTGTTGCTCTGGTAAAGATAAGCTTTTACCACAAAAGAACTGCGCTCCACCGTTAGAAAGCTGAATAATAACGGGCGAGTTTTTCTTTTTAGCAGCTTCTAGCGTCGCATTTATAGATGTTGTACTAACAACATTTACCGCTGGCAACGCATATTGATTAGTACGTGCATGCTCGTACACAGCACTTACTTCGTCGCCAACGATTACGCCTGGTAGTATTGTTGGGGCTAAATAATTCATTTATGAAATCCTTTCTATTTTAAAGCCTGGATACAAGAATCAGTAATTGCTTGCCAATTTTCTTGTTCAACCCATTCTTTTTTCGCTATCCAAGTACCGCCAACGGCGAATACATTATTTAAAGAAAGATAGTCCATTTTGTTACTTTCGCTAACGCCACCTGTAGGACAAAAGCTGACTGCTCTAAATACTGACGACACAGCTGACACAAAAGGAGCGCCACCGGCAAGCGATGCTGGGAATAATTTTTGCTCTTCAAAGCCATATTCAAGCGCCATTAAAATATCACCTGTGTTTGATACACCAGGAAGTACCGGCACATTACATTTAGCAAGTGCTGTAAGTAATGCAGGTGGATTAGGAATTATTCCTAATAAAAGCGTTGAATATTTTTCAAAATTTGCGAAGAATAATTATTCCGAATATTCTAAAAGTAATGACGCAAGAAAAACTAAGATGTATACAATAATTATGTTTTTTTTTCTAAAAAAAAACAATTAACCTAATTTACATTATGAAATCATTCTGTTTCTCTATCTTATTCACTCTACTAAGTCTTTCTGTATTTGCACAGACACCTCAAGAAAAAGGTGAGTTTTTAACTCAACAAATGAATCCTATATTTGCCTTTCTTAATTTAGATTCTCAAAAGCAGGAAGCACTTTTAACTGCTAACACACAATATTATCAAATCAAACATGATTTTAAAGAAGAGTTATTACAAGATGCTGAATATCAACAAGCATTAACTAATAATTTCCAATCTTCAGCAGAACAAGAAATATTAGCTAGAGTAGAAGCTATAAAACTACAACAAGACAAAAATTATAATCAAGCTATCGCTGATGTGGTAGAAGAATATGGGTTCACTCAATTTATTGATAATAAACCTGCTCTACTACAAAGAGTAATTGATGTTTATGGAGAGTAATCTTCTTGTGATTCTACTTTTTTAAAAGTAATCCTGTTTTTTTATAACAAAATATTATCTCATTTCAACTCAAAATATTTATTAAAATGAACTTTAAAAATTTAGCCCTTACTCTAACTCTACTTTTTGTAGCTTTTTATTCAAAAGCTCAATGTCCTGCTTCTACAAATACACTTAATGGAGCCTTTAACGGAAATAATTCTTTTAATGGTGTTATGTTTGATGTTAGAGCAAGTAATGACATAGTAATTACCTGTTTTGATATAAATGTTGATGCAGGACCACACACCATTGAAGTATATACACGCTCAGGAACTCATGTAGGTTTTGAAGCTGATGCTGCTGCTTGGAGTTTAGTAGGTACAACTAATGTAACCTCAGCAGGTAATAATATTCCAACTCCTCTACCTTTAGCTATCAATACTAGTATATTAGCAGGTGAAAGCTCTGCTTTTTATATCACTACCACAGGTACTACAATGAATTATACGAATGGAACAGGAGTAGGAAATGTTTTAGTAGGTGATACTAATATAGAATTATTAGAAGGCTCTGGCAAACAATACCCTTTTGCCGCAACTTTTCGTCCAAGAGTATTTAATGGAAATATATTCTATCGTCCTGCTGCCAGTATTGCCATAGACACAACCAACATAAATACAACCGATTTTTGTCTAGGTAATTTTTTTTTAGATGTTCCTTTTATATTTAATGGCACTACTGCACCTGACAATGTATTTACAGTAGAATTATCTGATGCTGATGGTAATTTTACGCCTGCTGCTTTTACAGCTAGTGGAGCATCCTCTCCAATACGTATTTTAGCACCTAGACCTACAAACCCTAATGCTACTTACAAAGTACGAGTGGCTTCTTCTAACCCTGCTGTTATTAGCGATGAATTTGAAATTGTTTGTATTCCTGTTGAACGTCCTGATTATACTCCTGTTTTGACAGGCGAAGCTGGATATTCATTTGCAAATCTAACTTGGAGTCTTCCTCCAGTAGGATTAGATATCGCAGAATATGAAGTGTATATGGGTTTAAATAATGAAGAACCTACAACATTACTAACTATTGCTCAAGAAAATACCTTGCGAATAGACCTTATTAATGGAACAAACTATTCTTTCCAAGTACGTCCAATTTATGTTAATTTTGAAGGAAATAATTACGAAGTTGGTAACTCTTCCAATATTATCAATCTCAAACCTTCTGTTGTATTAGGTGAGAATGAGGAAAGTAACTCTGCTTTAAAATTATATCCTAATCCATCAAATGGAAACTTTACACTTCAGTTTAATGATTTTAATACTGAAAAAGGAGTTCTAAAAATTATGAACTTAACAGGAAAAACTATTCTCACTAAAGAATTGAAAAATATCAACAATAAATCAGAAGAGCAATTAGAACTTGTAAATGTTAATAATGGTATTTATATCATCCAAGTACAAACTGAAAAAGGTGTTTATCAACAAAAAATTATGATTGCAAAATAAAGTAAATTCATTTTACAACATATTTTTTCATAAAAAAGTCTATTCCATTTTGGGATAGGCTTTTTTTATACAAGTAATTTTGTAGTTTTAGATACAAATACAAAAAAACACACAACACAAAATAAATTATCAAAAAAATGGCAACAGAAAAAAGTAGTATCTTCGACATGATTGGTCCTATTATGATTGGTCCTTCAAGTTCTCATACAGCAGGTGTAGTCCGTTTGGCACTTGCAGCTATCGATATTTTGGGAGCAATTCCAGAAGAAGCCGAAATTATTTTTTACAACTCATTTGCTCGTACCTATGAAGGACACGGAAGCGACAGAGCTGTTATTGCAGGGCTTTTAGGATTTGCTACCGATGATGCTCGTATCAAAACTTCATTTGATGAAGCCAAAAAACAAGGACTAAAATATACTTTTCGTTCTGTTGGAAATGCTTCTACGTTTCACCCAAACTCTATTCGTTTCAAACTCAAAAAAGAAGAACGAAATATAGAGGTTTTGGGAATAAGCCGAGGAGGAGGACTCATAGAAATTGAGGAAGTAAATGGCTATAATGCAGGATTTACAACAGGACTTTTTACACTTCTTATCTTTGCAGAAGACAAAACAGGAAGTATTGCCTTTATTTCAAATATCCTTGCCAATGATGAATGTAATATTGCTACAATGAACGTAAGCCGAAAAGGAAAAAGAGGTGTCGCATGTCTGGTCATCGAAATTGATTCTGAGCTTCGCCCTTTGTCTTTAGAATATTTGCGCAGCTTGAGCTGGGTAAAAGAAGTGATTTATATGCTTCCCTTAGAATAATTATTACTATTTAATGAATCATTAATGAATTTGAAATTTCATATCCTATCAAAAAAAATAAATCAATATGCTCTGATGAAGCTATTTTTTATATTGATTTTGTTGTTAATATTTGGTTCTTGTAAAGACAAAAATGAAAATACTGCACCCAAAATTTTGCCCTTTGATAAAGCTATCACTCATCAAATTTCTTTTTTAGAAGTTCCGATAGCTTTTAAGGTAAATCAAATCGAACAAAAAATAAATCAAGCCATCAAAGGAACACTCTACGCAAATCAAAACTTAGAAAGTAAAAAAAATAATGAATTAAAAATCAAAATTAAAAAAGTAGAAAATATCAAAATTTCTGTCAAGGATAATTTTATCTACTATTCTGTGCCTATTCATGTGTGGGTTTCAAAACGAATGCTAAAAACAAAAATTTTTGGAAAAAAAATAGAGAAAAATAAAAAAATAGATTTTTCACTACGAATCAAACTTCGTTCGGAAATAAACCTAAATCAAAACTGGAGTCTAAAAACCAAAACCAATTATACAGGAGTTGAATGGATAAAAAAACCAAAAATTAAACTACTCGGAATTGATTTTGACCTAGCTGGGCTGTTAGAAAATCAATTAATACAAAAAAAATCAAAACTAGAAAATGTAATTGATAAAACGGCAGCAAACCTAAAAATAATCGAAAAACAAGTCAATAAGATTTGGACAAAAATTCAAGAACCAATTCTGATAGAAAAAAAAGTAACCAACGGAACATGGCTCTTAACAGCTCCAACACAAATTGAAAGTAACAAAATTGAAGGTCAAAATAATCAATTATTTATAACTGTTCGCCTAAAAACACACCTAAAAACCATAGTTAGCGAACAGCCAAACCAAAAACCAAAAGTAAACTTCAAAAGCCTACCTCCATTAAAACAAAGCAATACATTCACAGCAACTCAAAACCGTTTCGAATTACATCTAAAAGGGGAGTTGCCTTATAAAGCTGTCAATGATTTATTAGCCAAAAAAATAAAAGATACTACTTTAATAATTCCAAATACAGACTATAAAATTAAGATTACTAATGCTACAATTTTTGGGAGTGGACAAAAACTGTTTATGAAAATTAAAACAGAGGGTGATATAAATACAACTATTTATTTGAATGGAAAGCCTCGTTTTGATTCACTTGACAACTCACTTCATTTTGATAATTTTGATTATGATTTGCAGAGTGAACAATATTTATTATCAACTGCCGATTGGATGCTCAAAGGAACAGTAAAACAAGAAATACAAAAACTGCTTATCTTACCAATGGATAATTATATCAAAAAATTACCTACCACTATTCAAACAGCTCTCTCAAAAGGAAAAGCAGGGAAAAAAGCTCTATTTAATTTGAAAGATTTCAAGCTTTATCCTCGTTTTATTCAGATTGATAAAGACCACGTCCGTATTTATGTAAAAGCAACTGGAAAAGTAGGCATCGAAATTATTAAATTATAGACAATCCTCAACGACGGTTTTAGCCTCGTTGACAGTTAAATAAAACTATTACGAATGAAGAAACTATCTAGCCGTTGTTGGTGTTTTAGCGCAGCGACACCAACAACATACACAACTCTAGTCTTTCTACTTTTATTCTCCTTCCCTGCCTATTCTCAATTTACAGGAGGCTCTGGAGGAGGTTCTGACAAAGCACAAATCAGAACAAGAACTATTTTATCAATAGAAAATGAACAAGAAAAAGCATTTTTCGAAAATGTAAAAATCATTTCTAAATCAAATTCTTTTTTGATAAAATGGAATGATAAAATTACTTTACAACAGATTGAAATACTAGATATTTTAGGACGAATACAAAAAACTATTTCTATTTCAGAATTTCAAAAGGCTATTTCTTTTTCTTTTGATGGAACAAATAAAGCTAAAGGAATTTATTTTGTTCGTTTTAGAGATGATAAAGATAGATTTTTTAGTGAAAAAGTAGTTTATTGATTTTATCTTATTAACTGTCGTTGAGGCTTTGCCGTCAAACGAGGATTAAATTATGATAATGCCCTTGTTGGTGTTTTAGCGAAGCGACACCAACAACCACCGATTATCTTTACACAAAATCCTGTCAAATCCTCAAACCATAAAAAGCCTAACTGTCTGATTTTAAGAAATCTAATTTTGCTTTTTCTGCTTAATCTGTCAATTTGTCATTTTTTTACTCTTTCTTCTTCCTAATTTTCTGTTTTTTAAGGTTGGTATATCTATTGTAAAATACTTTTCATACAAAATAAAAATAGAGAATTGAATCAAATAAAAATTCAAAATTTGTTTTTATAAATTAAAGGAAATTACTCCATTTTTTAATATATACTTAAATCATTAATATAAAATACAGAACAGACTAAAGTCTATTCTACATTTTAAAAAAATACTTAAAATAGATATGGGAAAAATTATTGGTATTGACTTAGGAACAACAAACTCATGTGTATCTGTAATGGAAGGCAATGAGCCAGTAGTAATCACAAATAGTGAAGGAAAACGTACTACACCTTCAATCGTAGCATTTTTAGACAATGGCGAACGCAAAATAGGTGATTCTGCCAAACGTCAGGCTATCACAAACCCAGACAAAACAATCGCTTCTATCAAGCGTTTTATGGGACGCAACTTTTCTGAAACAGAAAAGGAAATGAAATATGTAGCATATAAAGTAGTAAAAGGTGCAAATAATACGCCTCGTGTAAAAATAGATGACCGTGAATATACACCACAAGAAATCTCGGCTATGGTACTTCAAAAAATGAAATCAACAGCAGAAGATTATTTGGGTACAACAGTTTCAGAAGCAGTAATTACTGTTCCGGCATACTTTAATGATGCACAACGTCAAGCAACAAAAGAAGCTGGCGAAATTGCAGGTTTGAAAGTACAACGTATAATCAACGAACCAACAGCAGCAGCTTTAGCGTATGGATTAGATAAGAAAGATAAAGATATGACTGTTGCCGTTTTTGATTTGGGTGGTGGTACTTTTGATATTTCTATCCTAGAATTAGGCGATGGCGTTTTTGAAGTAAAATCAACAAACGGAGATACACACTTAGGTGGAGATGACTTTGACCAAGTGCTTATTGGTTGGTTAGCAGACCAATTCCAAGGAGATTATAATGTAGATTTGCGTAAAGACCCAATGGCTTTACAGCGTTTGAAAGAAGCAGCAGAACGTGCAAAAATTGAACTTTCTAGCTCTACTCAAACAGAAATCAATTTGCCTTATATTATGCCGATTGATGGAGTGCCAAAACACTTAGTTACAACTCTTTCAAGAGCAAAATTTGAGCAATTAACTGATGATTTGATAAAAAGAACATTAGAGCCTTGTCGTGCAGCTTTAAAAGATGCAGGTCTTTCTGCTTCTGATATTGACGACGTAATTTTGGTAGGTGGCTCTACTCGTATCCCAAAAATACAAGAAGAAGTAGATAAATTCTTTGGTAAAAAACCATCAAAAGGAGTAAATCCTGATGAAGTAGTAGCATTAGGAGCAGCTATTCAAGGTGGTGTTTTGACAGGAGAAGTAAAAGACGTTTTATTATTAGATGTAACTCCTCTTTCTTTAGGAATCGAAACAATGGGAGGTGTAATGACCAAACTCATCGAATCAAATACAACAATTCCTACTCGCAAATCGCAGGTATTCTCTACAGCAGCAGACAACCAACCATCAGTAGAAATTCACGTATTGCAAGGAGAGCGTGCAATGGCAAAAGACAACAAAACGATTGGTCGTTTCCATTTAGACGGGATTCCACCAGCACCTCGTGGCATTCCACAGGTAGAAGTTACATTTGATATTGATGCAAATGGATTGTTAAATGTATCTGCAAAAGATATGGCTTCTGGAAAAGAGCAAAAAATTCGTATTGAGGCTTCTTCTGGACTTACAGATGCAGAAATCGAAAAAATGCGTCAAGAAGCTGCTGCAAATGCAAGTGAAGACGAAGCAGCAAAAGAAAATATCGAAACAATCAATAAAGCTGATTCAATGGTTTTCCAAACCGAAAAACAGCTTAAAGAATACGGAGAGAAACTTTCAGAGGCTAACAAAACAGCTATCGAAGCTGCATTGAAAGATTTACGTACTTCTCATGCAGAGAAAGATGTAGAAAAAATCAAAGTAGCTCTAGAAACACTAGAAGGTGCTTGGGGCGCAGCTTCACAAGAAATGTATGCTAATGCTGGTGGAAACCCTGAAGACCCAATGGGTGCAGCAGCAGGTGGTCAGCAAGCTGATGCCTCTGGAGAGCCATCTAAGGCAAATGCAGAAGATGTAACAGATGTAGATTATGAAGAAGTTGATTCTGAAAAGAAGTAAAGTAGCAAATACTTTCCAAGTGTTTGAATAAATAATAACTCCTCTAAAGTTCTTTTGAATTTTAGAGGAGTTTTTTTATTTCTATATTTTACTTAATTCACAAAACCTGAATTTTATAGCTTTCTTTTTCTTGGCTCACTTGGGCTGTCATGTCTAACCGATATTCAGCCACAGCCAAAGTGCCTTTTGAAACAATCACACTCACCATATCAAGGTTTGGCTCCAAATCCTTAAGTGCCAGGATCTGGGCGCTGTCATCTTGTATTGAAAAAATTTCAATTTGATACAAATCTGTTGACAAATACGCCACAGGAATTTGAATCAACTGGGCTTGATTCCCATTAATTTTCCAAGTCAATTGCTCAGCACTGCGAACTTGGGAAAGTACAGATACTTGTGGTGCAACCAAACCAGACTCAAGCACTTCATCCTTGTGCGGCACCAACAAACCCCATGTCATCAACACCAAGGCGGCAGCCATACCAAATGCAGGCAACCAAGTAACCTTTTTAGCGTTCACTTCATTGGCTTCTTCATAATATTGTTTAACACCCGACTTCAGAATCAAATCTAATTCCAACTCATCTTGAGCATCTTTGTTATCAAACAACCAATTCTCAAATTCAGATTTAGCATCTGGGGATAGTTTATTTTGAATGTAATCTTGCTTTGTTTGTTCATCTGGCTGATAGGTCATTTAATCACTCCAAATATCGACCCTAATAACAACAGTGACAAGCCTGAAATACTCAGCTTATTTGAAAATAGGGAAACGACATTGTTTCCTTTGCTTTTTTTTTTACTTTCTAACAATGTTTTTAATCTTTGTTTGGTTCTACATTGCACAAGAGAATAG
>CAKZOK010000032.1 GCA_937136415.1 uncultured Cytophagales bacterium
GCATCTTAAAATGAGGTGGTTCTAATGTCATTAAATAAATTTTACTACCTTTTGGTAAATATTTTTTCATAATTTTGATGTAAGGCAAAGTATAAGTTTGCGTTAGTGCATCTCTAAATGAAAAAAATGTTGGTACAAGAATATGAGCAGGTTTCAAAATAACTATTGATGATTAATGATAAATTTCTTACTATTTTTACTAAATTAAATAAATCTATTATTTAATTTCATTCTATTTCTAAATTCTGACTTTTAACTTTATATCTATGAAATTATTCACAAAATTAAGCGTATTATTTACATTTTTCTTATTTGCTATTTTATTAATGGCTTGTCAGACGGAAGATATTATGAAAAAAGTAGTTGGTGTTACTTGGATTCGCTCTTTCGAAGATGATAAAGAAGGCGCACAAGCCTATCGACCAGAAACTTACAAATTTCCTCCTGCTCGTGGGCGTGAAGGGTGGGAATTTAAAAAAGATGAAACACTTACCAAACAAGCCATTGCACCAACAGATGGTTATATTTCTCAACGAGGCAAATGGACTTTTTATACACAAAAAGACAAATATATTTTAGATATTATTTTAGAAATTGTACAAGAAAATATAGACACAAAAGAAGATGAAAAAATCGAAAGGTTGAGTTATGAAATTGTTTCGGTTTCTGATTCAATTCTTTTTGTAAAACCTATACAAAAAAAATAAAATCATAATTATCTTAATCAGATCTTTAGCAAATTTACAAAAACAGTTTATTTTATTTTTAAAATAACCATTGCACAAGCTCAACGAACGCATTGTGCATAATGATACTGAAAATAATCAAAAAAAATATTTATGAATTATTCCACCCTTCGAATACGCATTTATACAATAATAGAACGTGGCGAAAAACATGATAAAAAAAGTATTTATTTTGATTATTTTATAATTATACTTGTTATTCTTAGTGTAATTTCTACCATTTGGGAATCTTATCCAGAAGCAAATAAAAATTATGGGAAGTATTTTCATTGGTTTGAACTCTTTTCTATTTCCATTTTTACAATAGAATATTTGCTTCGCCTTTGGACTGCTCCTCTCAAGTTTCCTCATTTATCTACTTGGAAGGCTTATCTAAAATATATATTTTCTTTTATTGCCCTTGTGGATTTAATTGCCATTTTGCCATTTTATTTACCCTTTTTGGGTGTGAGTGATTTGCGTCTTTTGAGAATGATGCGACTGCTTCGTTTGTTGCGTGTCTTTAAACTCAACCGTTATTCTCGTGCCTTAAATTTGGTTTATGATGTCTTAAAAGAAAAAGGTGAAGAACTCATAACAACTGTATTTTTTGCTTTGATTTTGCTTTTAGTTTCTTCTACATTGATGTATTATGTAGAGCATGAAACCAACCCAAAAGGTTTTCCTAATATTATTGCTACGCTTTGGTGGGCTGTCGTTACGCTTACTACGGTTGGTTATGGCGATGTTGTGCCTGTTACGATGCTAGGAAAAATATTAAATGGAGCGACTGCCCTTATCGGAATTGGTGTAGTAGCACTGCCTACCAGTATTTTGAGTGCTGGTTTTTTGGAAAAAGTAGAAGAGCGCAAAAGACTTGAAAAAGAACGAAAAACACAACTAGAGAAACAACTTTTGCAAGAGCTAAGAGAGCGAAATGGAGAAACAGAAGAAGAAAATGAAAATTCTAATCATTCTGCACACCTTTGTTATTGCCCTCATTGTGGAGGGAAACTGCCTGAAATGGGTTAGAAAAAATATTTTTTGATAATTTTTTAATATACATTTCGCAATGACCAAAGAAAAATACAAAACACTAACTCAAGAAGAGAAAATAAAATATTGGTCAGGCACACTTCATCAAGAAATGCGTTGGAATGTAGAAAGTGGTATTGATGCTTATGACATTTTTTCTAAAGAATGGCTAGAAGAAGTCAAGACAATCGAACCAAATATAGAAGAGCTATTAAAAGAAGTCATTGAGAAATACTGGAAAAACTATTGGAACAAACAAAAAATTTGGAAAGCCTTAAAAACTTAACTTTTCACTTCAATTCTTTTTTTACCAAAAGGCTTCTTTATCTATATTAATTTATAGATTATCAATTATTTGCTTAGATAATTAATAAAAAATGCTATCTTAGGCTTGTAAAGTTTAAAAGAAGCATGTATTTTGCCTAATAAACGATTACTACGGCAGGTTTAAATAATTTAATGAACAACAAGAACATAATTTATTACTTCCCTTATGTCTTTAAATACAGGTGAAATAGAAATAGCAGAGCTACGCAAACTAACAACTTTCATTCAAGAAAAATTTGATTATAGCTTTAAAGATTATGCCATGTCGTCTTTTCGAAGACGTATCAGACGCATACTTGATTTATACAAACTTCAAACAGTTGATGAACTAATTCAGACTCTAAATACCAAGGAAGACTTTTTTCAAGAATTTGTATCAGAACTGACTGTAAATGTTACTGAAATGTTTCGTGACCCTACTTTTTGGCGTGTTTTGCGTGAGCATATCATTCCAAACATAATGCTTAATCACAACAAAATAAGTATTTGGCATGCTGGTTGTTCGTCAGGAGAAGAAATTATTTCTATGGCTATCGTCTTAGATGAGATGGGTATTTTAGACAAAGCAAAGATTGTAGCCACCGATATTGACCGTTCTATTATTGCTAAAGCAAAAGAAGGGCGTTATCCTATCAAACACATGGAAGTTAATCATAAAAACTACTCACGCTATCAAGGAAAATATTCATTACAAAAATATTATACTGAAGTAGGTTCGGAAGCCATCATTGACAAATCTCTTTTAGAAAATGTATCTTATCGCAAACATGATTTGGTGCAAGGAAGTGTTTTTTCAAAATTTGATTTGGTTTTGTGTAGAAATGTAATGATTTATTTCAATCAAACTCTACAAAATCAAGTATTGCACCGTTTGCATGAAAGTTTATTTAAGTATGGTTATTTGGTTATTGGCTCAAAAGAATCATTAATTTGGTGCGATATTGCACACAAATTTATCGTGGTTAATAATGAAGAAAAAATTTATAAAAAAATAAAAGATTAATTAACTACCTTTACCTTTCTATCCCTTAATGATTATTTGTTTTGTTACAAATAATGTTATAAATTAAATAATAGTTAATCTTTGAGCTAAATGATAAAACAGACACATCTTACAGACAAGTACAAGGCAGTTGTTATTGGTGGTTCAGCAGGAAGTTTTCAACCTATAGTTCAGATTCTTTCTTCTATTCCTCGTCAATTTCCTTTGCCTATATTTCTGTGTTTACATCGGCTCAAACATGTTCGTCATGGATTTGTGGAGGCACTCTCTATCAAAAGTCAAAAAGAAATAGCAGAGCCTTTAGATAAAGAAAGCATCAAAAAAGGTGTAGTTTATTTAGCTCCTGCTAATTATCACATGGCTGTCGAATTAGGCAATTCTATTTCTTTGAATACAGAGGAATTGATAAATAACTCTCGCCCAGCCATAGACATTACTTTCGAATCGGCTGCTTATGTCTATCGTGACAAATTAATTGGAGTTTTGCTTTCAGGAGCAAATAAAGATGGAGCAATAGGAATGCAAAGAATAAAACAGCGAAAAGGTCTTACAATTATTCAAAATATTGAAGAAAGTATGATTAATGCAATGCCTATGGCTGCAAAAAATATTGTAGATATTGATTATGAATTAAAGGTCGATGAAATCATTTCCTTTTTATTAAAATTGAATGAACTCTATAAATAATTATATTAAGACGCAAAAAAATTAAAGATAAATGAAAAAAATCTTTCAAAATGGAACTTGGTTTGGTCTGACAATAGGAGTATATGCTATTGGTATTTTTGTGTCAAGTTTTTTGCTACTTCAATTGAGTGAGAAATTTTCAGATATTGGATTTTCAGACAATAATAGTAATTTTCTGATGGGTTTTATTCTTTCAGAATTACTTTTAGGGTTAGTTTTGATGGTTGTTTTTTATGTTCAATGGCAGCGAAAACAGGCACAAGGAGATATTATTTATGTTGATAGATATGTAAGTGATGAAAAAGATGAAGACCAGATTCAAACAAAAACTTTAGACTGGGCAGCGCAAGAAGAGGTCTTATCTGATATTCTAAAAAATCCAAATAAGAAACAATTTTCAAATGATATTCTCAAACACATTTGTAACAAATTAGAAGCTGTTTCGGGAGCTTTTTATATCACACATACGGATACCAGAAAAATAGAACTTATTGCAACTTATGCTTTTGCTTTGCCTGATAGCCAAACTTTAATGTATGAGTTTGGAGAAGGAATAGCAGGGCAAGTAGCCAAAATAGGACAAAAAGCATACATTAAAGACATTCCAAAAGGCTATCTCAACATACTTTCTGGACTAGGCGAAAGCCAACCGTCTGTTTTGCTGGCAGTTCCGATTCAACAAGAAAATACCGAAAAAACAATAGAAAAAAATCTAATAAAAGGAGTTATAGAACTTGCCTCTTTTAAAGAATTTACCGAGCTAGAGAAGCAATACATAGATAAAGTTGCTAATTTAATCGCCAAATCCTTATAAAATACAAATTTATTACTTACTTTTAAAAAATTATAACTTCTTAATTAATCTTTATGCTCAATCGATTCAGCATTCGTAACAAAATCACGACATTACTCTTAGCAGTAGTGCTTATGGCTGCATTGGTGCTTAGTCTAGTTTCTTACAATCGAGGAAAAGAAGCCGTAGAACAACGCTATTGGCAAAACTTGAAGGTAATCAATACCCTAAAAAGTAAAGAAATACAAGGTGTATTTTCCCAAATTAGTTCTCATGTTAGCTTACTTCAAGAATATTCTTCTGTCTTAGAATCTCTCCGAAAAGTAAACACAATCAGTGAAAAAAAATATACAGATACATTAAAAAACCAAATCCGATTAGAACTAGATGAATCATTACTCCCATTTCAAAAAACATATAACTATCCAAATTTAGTCCTTGTAAATAAAGATGGACGAATTATTTACAAAACAAATTCAGTAGCAGACTACCTCATATTTGGTAGAATTTATGACCGTTATCAAGTTCTTCTTACACACGCCAGCGATGGGCTTTATTTTAATGAACCACGAATAGCAAAAGAACTTTCAGGAACACCTAGCAGAATGGAAGCTATTGCTCCAGTATATGACCCCGAACAAAATTATCTAATCATAGGCTATATAATTGCCGAATTGGATATGGAAGTAGTTCATAATGTAGTCGCAGATACAACAGGATTAGGACAGACAGGTGAAATCGTTTTGGGAAGACAAAAAAGTGCAACAACTCTTACATTTTTAAATGATTTGAAAGAACAAAGAGCCAATACACCCAAAATTATAGGAGATGGAAAAGCACAAGCGTTAGAAAAAGCTCTTAAAGAAAAAACTACTGGGTATGGGTTTTCGATAGATTATGACGGAAAAAAAACACTTACAGCTTGGAGTTATATCGAACCCGTAGGGTGGGGAATTGTTACACAGGTAGATAAAAGTGCCGTAGAAAGTGATTTGAATGGGCTTGTAATTGCATTTATCCTAACAGGTGCAGTAATTATTATTGTGGCTGGTGGACTTGCTTTTGGTTTTTCTACTGTTCTTACTCGTCCTATTGAGCGTTTGCAGGTGGTTTTAGGAATTGTTGCAAAAGGAGAATTGCCCAAAGAAATAAAAAAAGAAACCAACGACGAAATTGGACAAATGACAGAAGCTGTCAATAATCTAGTACAGGCTCTCAAACGAACGGCTGACTTTGCTTATCAAATTGGAAAAGGAAATTATAGAGCCTCCTTTAAACCAATGGGAGATAATGATACCTTTGGAAATGCCCTTATTACGATGCGTGATAGCATTCAAGATGCTGACAGTAAAGACAAACAAAGAAACTGGATTGTTTCTGGTGTAGCAGAAGTAGGACAAATTTTGCGTGAATATCAGACAATAGAGCTTCTTTCAGAAAAAATTATTGCCTTCATTACTCAAAAAACAAACGCTGTTCAAGGTAGTTTTTATGTAGTAGAAGAAAATGAAACTACACAAGAAGAAATCATAGAAGTACGTGCCACTTATGCTTATCACAAAAGAAAATATCTCAAAAAATCATTTCGTTTTGCCGAAGGGTTAGTTGGGCAAGCAGCCATTGAACAAGATATTATCCTTCGTACCGAAATCCCTGATGATTATATGACAATTAGCTCTGGGCTTTTGGGAGAACAAAAACCAAAAGCATTATTGATTGTTCCTTTAATTACAGATGAAAAAGTATATGGTGTAATGGAGTTTGCAGGGCTTTCAAAGTTTACAAAAACAGAAGTAGATTTTGTTCGTGAAATTAGTATAATTATTGCCCGAACAATTTTCAATATAAAAGTAAATAATCGTACCGTTTCTCTTCTTCAAGAATCTCAACAAATGAGTGAAGAGCTTCAATCTCAACAAGAAGTATTGCGCCAAAATGCAGAAGAAATGGAGTTTACTCAAGAAGAATTGCGCAAATCAAATGCACGATTAGAAGAGCAGGTACTAGAAGTAAATCGTACCCAAAAACGAATGCAGGTTTTATTAGAAAATGCCTCAGAAGTAATTACAATCTATGAAAAAAATGGAAAAGTTCGTTATATAAGTCCATCTATTGAATCTATTTTGGGCTACGAACAATCTGAACTTATTGGAATAAACGATGTCGAAAATGTGCAGCAAGAAAGTAAAGACGCATTCCAAAAACTTTTTGAAAACCTTCTAGAACAACCCGACGAAAATATTACGATTCAGTATGAATATCGCAAGAAAAATCAAGAATCTGTTTGGTTAGAAGCAACAGGAACAAATCGTTTGTCTGACCCAGCCATTCGTGGAATTGTTGTTAATTCTAGAGATATTACAGAACGTAGGCGTGCAGAGCAAGAATCACGTATGCGTGGGCAAATGCAGGCACTCTCTGAAAATTCGCCAGACCTTATTATGCGCCTAAATCCAAAAGGAAAGATTTTTTATGTAAACCCAACCATTAAAAATTTAACAGGATTAGAGCCTTCAGAGCTAACCAACAAAATGGTAAAATCTTCTCAATTACCTAACCCTATTATCAAACGAATAAATGAAATTTCTGAAAAAGTAACTCGTACAGGAAATAAAGTACTTAGAGAACTAGAAATTGATTCGGTAACAGGGCAACGTGTCATGCAGACAACAGCTATTCCTGAATACAATGACCAAGCTCATTTGGAATCTATTTTGGTTGTTTCTCATGATATTACAGAGCGTAAGAAAAATGAATTTGAGGTAAGAGAAACCAATCGAAAAATTTCAGAAAGTATCAATTATGCCAGACGCATTCAGAATGCTATCTTACCAGAAAGCCGTCATTTACAAAGTATTTTTCCAGATTCATTTATCTTCTACAAACCTAGAGATGTTGTCAGTGGAGATTTTCCTTGGTATGTTCAGAAAGGAGATGATGTCTATATTGCAGCCGTTGATTGTACAGGACATGGCGTACCAGGTGCTTTGATTTCGCTTATTGGATATTTTATTCTAAATGAAATTTTGAGTGCAGCCCAAACAGTCATTTCTCCTGCACAGCTTTTAGATGAGCTAAACAAAGGAGTAGCACATACCTTACGACAAGACACCGAAGGAAATACAAAAGATGGTATGGACATTGCCCTTTGCCGAATCAATAAAAAACAAAATAAAGTAGAATTTGCTGGAGCCCATCGCCCTTTATACATTCTGCCAAAAGAAGGAGATTTGATACAAATAAAAGGTGACCGAAAACCAATTGGAGGAGGTGCTATTTATAGTAAATCTAATGACTTTCAAAATCATACTCAAAATATTTCAGAAGGAGATTCAATTTATATATTCTCTGATGGTTTGCCAGACCAATTTGGTGGAAAGAACGACAGAAAATTTTCATCAAAACAAATTCGTGATATTTTGATAGAAAACAGAACTCAAAATATGGAAGAAATGCATGCTAGTTTCGAAAATCGTTTTGAAAAATGGATGGGAAATAGCAAGCAAATTGATGATATTTTGATGATAGGAATTAAGTTTTGATAACTTTAGCTAAAAATTAGCATCTGTTTTTAGAAAAATAAAGATATTTTTCTAACTTATTTTAAATCTCTCTTTGTTCTTCTAATAATTTATCCTAACTTAAAGGCATGTTTGAAACAAGAAGGTAGAAAAATTCTAATATATCAATGCTTTTTGTCTAAATAGTATTGATTTTCGCTAAAAACCCTTTTTATTTGGACAAAATCTTTGCTTGGAATATTATTTTCTATGTACTTTTGTCTAAAATGAATGATGAAAGGGTTTATATATTTTAATATTGCACTTCAAATATTTTAATACAATTCTAAAAATATTTTTAAAGATACTCTCAAGACATTTAAGCCACTAATTATGAAATATATTTATGACTTACATAAGGTTATGCTCAAACAAAGCTTGCTTTTAGTATATGAAGGTGAGTTTAGTCAAGAAATAACTAAGGCTGTTTTGGCAATGGCAGAACGTAATATGGATTCTTTTGGTGAACAGCGTAAAGTCAAAACAAAAGTCTTTAATGTTATGGTAGAATTGTTGCAAAATATTTTCAAACATTCTCAAAGCTATCAAGAAGAAATTTATGGAAAAAATAATGCTATTTTTTCTTTAGCCAAAACCGATGACTATTATTTTGTCCTTTCAGGAAATCCTTTATTTACAAGTGAAGTAGAATCACTCAAAAATCGCCTTGATGCAATCAATTTGCTAGATGCTGCTGGTCTAAAAGAAGAACGCAGACGCATAATGAAAAGCAATAAAAGTAATATTGGAAAAAAAGGATTATCAGACAAAGGTGGTGCAGGATTAGGCTTCCTTGACATGGCAAAAAAATCAGGTAATAAAATACACTTTGACTTTGAACAAATAAATGACCAACTTTCATTTTTCTCCCTTCGAATGACAATCGATAGAAATATCGAATCAAAGAGTGAAAAATAATTAATATTATTTATTCAAATAAAACTTTAATTAATATATAGTCAAATTAAGTTTGAAACTATATCATTTCAAATACAACTCATTTTAGCATTTACAATACTAAAAATACTCTATAAAGAATATGGACGTAATTAACTTAGAACCAACAGAAGACACGCCAAAAGTAATCTTAGACAAAAACCGTCAGGTATTCGAAATATCTGGTCGTTCTCTTCCAGAAGATGCAGCCGAATTTTATCAACCTATCCTAGAATGGCTTGAAGAATACGAAAACCAAGTAAATCCAGAAACAAAATTTATGTTCAAACTGGAATACTTCAATACAGCATCTTCAAAACTTATCTTAGATATTCTTTCCAAATTAGAAGAAATTGAAGGAGCATCTGTAATTTGGTATTTTCACGAAGATGATGAAGATATGGAAGAAGCAGGAGAAGAGTTTTCTGACCTTGTAGATATTCCTTTTGATTTCAAAACCTATTAAATCAATACTATTTTTACAAAAAAATAATTTGATTTCTTCTTTTGTATAAAAATAACAATTCAAATACATAAATTATTTTATACAAAAATGATTTATGTATTTGCACAATGACTAATTAAATATTCATTGTCAATTAATTTTTATAGGGTAATTTCGCTAAGAGTATTCTCTATTCGAAGTTTGCCCTTTTATGCCTTTTGAGTAAACCTGTTTTATAATTTTATTATAAAATAATGCTACCAAAACAACGATGAACAATTAAAAATTACATACTAATAGTAATTACTTATCAAATTTTGATTCATAATTTTTAATTCGTAATTCGTAATCGATTCTAAAGAATATGAGTGAGGAAATATTAAAAGCCCTAACCCAATTATTTGCAGTTGTTTCTAAACAAGACGGTGGCGTATCTGAAGCCGAGCGTAATTTTGTTATTCGATACTTCGAACAAGTATTAGACAGAAAAAGGCTTAGTGAATATGTTACTCTCTATGACCAGTATGCAGAATCTGGAATAGAGGAAGAAGACAAAAAAGGCGAAGAAGCAACAGCAGAAAACCCCGAAGATATAGTAATAATTACAGAGGGAAAAACGCCCGAAGAAATAGAAAAACAAGAAAAAGATAAAGCTAGAGCAATACGAAGAGCAAAAAGAAAAGCAAAAAAAGCAGCAGAAGGAGGAAGTGGAAATATTCAGTTAAAAGACAGTATGCGTACTTTAAGAGTATGTAAAAACATCAACAAAACGCTTGCTCAAAAACAAAAGGTTATTGTTACCTTTAAGATTTTGGAAATGCTCGCCGTCGACAGAAACTTTAGTAGTCATAGATTAGAGATTATAAAAACAGCTTCTCAAATTTTTAAAATTCCAAAGGAAGAATACGAACTAATGGAGAACTTTGTCATGTCGACAGACTCTTCTCAAATGTTTGATTCTCCTGATTTGTTAGTTTTTGATGAAGAAGCTCCTCCTGTAGAAAGCAGAAAGAAATTTATTGATTCAGGGCTTTTAGATGGTGAAATTATTTTTATTCGCCTCAAAAGTGTTGAATTATATTTTACAAAATATACAGGAAACGATGAGATTTTCTTAAACGGACAACTCATCAAAAAAGAAACAATCGTTCTTTTTTCAAATGGTAGTGTTTTCAAAACACCAAAAGGCGCACCTCTTTATTATAGTGATTTAGTTACTCGTTATAATGATTCGGCACAACAAAACCCTATTTCGTTCAATGCCATTAATTTAGATTTTCGTTTTCCAGACGGAACTATTGGTCTGCGCAACATAAACATTGCCGAAGGACCAGGCAAACTCCTCAGCATAATGGGAGCAAGTGGAGCAGGAAAAACAACACTTCTAAATGTTTTGGCTGGTTTGGAAACTCCTTACAAAGGAGAAGTTCGTATAAATGGATTTAATATTCATTCAGAATCAGACAAAGTAGAAGGAGTAATTGGCTATGTTTCGCAAGATGATTTGTTGATAGAAGAACTTAGTGTTTATCAAAATTTGTATTATAATGCCAAACTTTGTTTCAAAAATCTTAATGAAGAAGAGTTAGATGCTCGTGTTATGGAAGTGCTGGCGAGCTTGGGATTAGACAGAATTAAAGATATTACAGTAGGTAGTGTTCTCAATAAAATGATTAGTGGAGGGCAGCGAAAACGCCTCAATATTGCTTTGGAGCTTATTCGTGAGCCTGCTGTTATGTTTGTTGATGAGCCTACATCGGGGCTTTCTTCTAGAGATTCGGAAAATGTAATTGACCTCTTGAAAGAACTTTCTCTCAAAGGAAAACTAATCTTTGTAGTCATTCATCAGCCTTCATCAGACATTTACAAAATGTTTGATAAAATGATTTTGCTTGATACAGGTGGTTATCCTATTTATTATGGAAATCCTGTGGAAGCGATTGCTTATTTTAAGCGTGCGACTAGTCAAGTAGGAAGTGATAATGGGCAATGCAAAACTTGTGGAACAGTTACACCAGAGCTTCTATTTAATATTATTGAAGCACGAGTTGTCAATGAATATGGTGAATATACAGGTGTACGAAAAATTGCGCCTGCTGAATGGAATGATTTGTACAAACAAACACATTCGGTTACACCAGTAGAAACAGTAAATGAGCCACCACCCAACTCATTGAGTATTCCTTCAAAGATAAAGCAAGCTCTTATTTTTACAACTAGAGATTTTCTTTCTAAAATTAGAGATAAACAATATATGCTTATCAATCTTTTGGAAGCTCCTTTACTCGCTCTTTTACTTTCGGTAATTGTTCGTTTCAAAAATGCAAAAGATACAGAAGAATATGTTTTTAGGTACAATGATAATGTGCCTGCTTATATGCTAATCGCCATTATTGTTGCTCTTTTTATGGGGCTGACTGTAAGTGCTGAGGAAATTATTCGGGATAGGAAAATTCAAAGACGAGAATCCTTTTTGAATCTAAGCAGAATGAGTTATCTGACTTCTAAAGTAGGTATTTTATTTACGCTGTCGGCTGTTCAAACGCTCACTTTTGCTCTTATTGGTAATACTATTTTAGAAATTCAAGAAATGTATTGGCAATATTGGCTTGTGTTGTTTAGTATTTCTTGCTTTGCAAATGCTCTAGGGCTTAATATTTCGGCTTCCTTCAATTCTGCTGTTACAGTTTATATCCTAATTCCACTGCTTCTGATTCCTCAAATGATTTTGAGTGGAGCTATTTTTAGATTTGACCAGCTCAACAATTCAATCGTAGAAAAAGGACGTATTCCACTTATTGCTGATTTTATGGCTTCTCGTTGGGCGTATGAGGCTTTGTCAGTCGAACAGTTTAAGGGTAATCCTTTTGAAAGACAAATTTTTGATGTCGAATTTGAAATTAGTCAATATCAACATAAAGCTAGTTTTTGGATTCCCAAAATGCAAGAAATCTTAGATAGAGCTGCTAGTTATGCTGAAAGTGCTCAAAATGAAAATGCTGATTCAGTGATGATTTTGCTACAAAATGATATTGCACTCCTCAAACATGAATGGGAAAGTGAGCAAATAAATGATATACTAAAACGCTTAAAAGTTCAGACTCAAGATATGGAACTATCTTCTGAAGAGCAAAAACTATTAAATATAGATTTAGAAAAAACACTTCAAATAATAGAATTTGATAGAGAAATGGCTGATAAATTAAAAGCTGTTTTGCAAATGATTCGAGATAAGGCATACAATCCTATGTTTGTTACTGCAAACGAACGAAAAGACAGTATCATTAACGCAATGGAACAAGACCCTTCGAACAAACTTTCAGTTGTTGATTTGAAAAACAAATACACTAATGAATATTTGGAATCTCAAGTCAAAAATGAAATGATTAAGGATAAGTATGTAGAAGGAAATGGATTTTTGGTACAACAGACAGACCCCATTTTTGCTATCCGTAATCCAAATAATATATCAAATGCCTTAGATTATCGCACACATTTCTTTGCTCCTGAAAAGCATTTCTTTGGCAATTATTTTGATACCATGTGGTTCAATGTATTTGTAATGTGGGCAATGACAATTACACTACTTATTTCACTATATTTTGAATGGCTCAAAAAACTAATTGATATGCTTGGAAGTGTCAGTTTTAAGACTAAGAAAAAATAACTTTAAATTATTACTTGATTTTTCTAATAGATTTACTAATTTAGTTTATTATTTGAACTACAATTCAATTTGAAATATCTAATAAGCTACTTTAAATCAAATTACATCAAAATTATTTCAATTACGCCAATACTCTCTAAATCACATGAAACATTTATTTTATTCTATTCATACCAGTTCCATACCTAAGAAAAAAATGCTTTCTATGAAAAAATTACAACTCATCGCTTTTATTCTTACTTTTGGTCTTTTTTCACTCACTTCTTGTGATGGAAAAGCAAAAGAAGAAAACACTGACACAACAGAAGCTAATGCAGAAACTGCTAATTCGACAGTAAATGAAGATATTTTAGCTCCAGGGGTTATGAATGACATTATTCAGTCTATTCCTTCTCCCTTAGAAGTTTCTATTCTAATAAAAGATTTAGGAACAGATTATCACAAAGATAACTTGAGTAATCCTGATTTGGTAGATAATTATACCAATAATTACAAAAAAGCTCTAAACTTAGGTGTCTATAGTACTGATTTGGGGTATGCAAATATTTATGAAAAAAACCAAGATGCTCTAAATTACCTCAACTCTGTCAAAAAATTGGCTGATGGGCTTAATATTGGACAATTTTTCGATTATACAACTATCAAAAAACTAACACAATCAAACAAAGATTTAGACTCTCTTCTACAACTTACAACTCAAAATTTTGAGAAAATAAATGTAGAATTACGCAAACAAAAACGTGAATATTTGAGTATCCTTATTCTTACAGGAGGCTGGTTAGAAGCTAATTATATCACTTCTCTAGTTTTTAAAGAAAGTGCTAATGAAGACCTTAGAGAAAAAATAGGGGAGCAAAAATTAGTTTTAGGGCAAATTCTTTTGGTTTTGAATGTCTATAAAAACAAACCTAATTTTAGTGGTTTTATTGCAGACTTAGAAGAACTACAAAAAGTATATGAAAATGTAGAGATTGTTACCCAAAAGGGACAACCTAGAATGGAAGTCGTAAATGGCGAAATTGTCATTACAGATACAACAGAAACAGTAGTGAAAATTTCTGAATCTGATGTACAATCTATCAATAGTTTGGTTGCCTCTATTCGTAATAAAATTATTAGTAATTAAATTTATGATATAAAAATATAATCAAAAAAACGTCTTTAAAGTATCAAAAATAAGATTCCTTACAAGAAATTTATAGAAAAATTTAGATTGGACGGTTTTTTGATTATATCACCTCAAAGAAGCCTATATAATAAAAATAACATTCAATAAATCAATACTTATTAATTGTTTGTAGATAGACTAATAATTTATCTTTACCTTTACAAATCTTCTAAAATATAATAAAAACCTTTGGTATAATTTATTAGCTTAGAAGAAACGTTTCTTTATTTTTATCTCTCTTTTTTACTTTTGGAAAAGTATTTGCAACATCACTCATTATTAACCTAATTGTTACATTATTATACTATTTTCCTAATTCCTAATTGAACAAGTTTTTGTCCAAATAAGCAAAACGTATGAAACATTTATTAATTCTTTTCTGTGCTTTTTTCTTTATCGCATTTGCAGCCACTGACGCTCAAGCACAATGTAATACCGACCTTTATAACAACCTTGCGCTCAAAAAACTCGCTCCTGGTTATACATTTGTAAAAAGTTATCGTATCGACGGTAAAAAAGGAAGTCGTAAAAAAATCGAATATACTTGTGTATTTAGTAAAGGTACTGACTATATGATTCGTATGGCTGGTAAAGATGGCGGACCTAATGGTCTTATTGCTACACTTTATGATTCTCGTCGTTCGCAGTTAGCAACTAGCTACTTAAATAACAAATATTATGATGGTCTTACTTTCAAATGTGCCTCAACAGGTATTTATTATTTGAGTTTTACTTTTAAAGATTCGAATAGTTATTGTGGAGCTGCCGTTTTAGGTTTCCGTCGTTAAAACTGAAATCTTAAAAACTCACTATCTATATAAAAAAATTGTACTAAAAAACAGTACGCTAATTACAAAAATTAGCTAAAATTTTACAGAGCAAAAGAGCAAATCTTTTGCTCTTTTTTTTGTAGTGTACACTTTAGTATGTCTGAATCTATAATTTTTATGACAAAAAAAACAATCTCTTTTTCACATCAAGCTAGATATTGCACCTTTGGAAAACTCTCAAATGAAACAAAAAATATTTGGATAATTTTGCACGGATATGGGCAACTAGCTGAATATTTTATCAAAAAATTTGAAGTTCTAAACCCAAATCAACATTATATCATTACTCCTCAAGGTCTTTCAACAGCCTATCTAGAAAAATTCATAGGAAGAGTAGGTGCAAACTGGATGACCAAACATGATAGAGAATTAGATATTCAAAATAATATCAACTATTTAGAAACATTAATAAAAAACGAATTAAATGATACCTCCCTTTATGATAAAAAATTAATCGTTTTAGGATTTTCGCAGGGAGCAGCCACAGCAAGTCGTTGGATTGCTCATACTGATTACAAAATTGATAATTTTTTGGTCTGGGGAGGAACAATCGCTCATGATATAGATGCTATTTTTTATCAAAAAATGAAAAATAAAATGACTATTTTTTATGGCGATAACGATGAGTTTATTGATGAAGAAAAATTAAATACAAACTTATTAAAATTAAAAAAAACAGGAATTGAGCCTACACTAATTCCCTACAAAGGAACACACAAAATTTATATGTCTGTATTGAATGAATTTATTGAAAACTCTTTAGCTTAAAAAAACGTTTTAAGAATAAATCAGTTTGTTCATTTAACATTATCTAAACACATGGAAAACCAAACATTTGAAGATGCTCCTAATGAATTTAAAGAAAAAACTAACACCAATGAAAATATAAAACAATCCAAATTTTATCAAAAAGCTACAAAAAAAGCTATTAGAGTAGCAGCAGATAAAAACAAAGTACTTAGTTTAGTTTCAAAAGCATTTTTATATTTTCAAAAAAATGAAGGTAATCGTCCAGTAGGACAAGAAATAAAAGACAGATTTAATACACTCTTACGCTTAGTTGGTGCATTATACAAAAAGGAATATACTCATTTCCCTTGGTCGTCACTTACCAAAACTATTGCAGTTCTTATATACCTTGTATCTCCTATTGATGCTTTGCCCGATTTTATTCCTGTAATTGGATTTATTGATGATTTTGCATTAATATCTTGGGTTCTTACATCACTTAATACAGATATTACAGATTTTGAAAATTGGGAAAAAGAACAAAAACTCCTTGACCAATAAACAAAAAAAAGTAGAGTAAATTACAAAACCATTGCCCTCAACTCAACGTTAATTAATTGATAACAAACATATTATCAATTTAATTATAAAAAAATAATCGCTATATATCAAAACCCTTATGGAACGCAAACCACAAAAAAATATACCTACAAGTAAAGTACAACGAGCTGCAAAATTTGCCAAAACAGGTGTAAAGTTAGGTGCAAACTATGTAAAACATTATGCAAAAAAAACAGTAAACCCAAAAATTAGCCGACAAGAATTAGATGATGCAAATGCAAGTGATGTCTATGAAACACTAAGCGAACTAAAAGGAAGTGCATTGAAAGTAGCACAAATGATGTCTATGAGTGAGGGCATGCTTCCGAGTGCATATAGCGAAAAATTTAAAATGGCTCAATATACTGCGCCTCCTTTGTCCTTTCCACTGGTTGTCAAAACTTTTAAGCAATATTTGGGAAAAAGCCCAAGTGATATTTTTGATGAATTTAGTAAAGATGCCATAAATGCAGCTTCTATTGGGCAAGTTCATAAAGCAAAAGTAAATGATAAAATTTTTGCTGTCAAAATACAGTATCCCAGAGTGGCTGAAAGTATAGATTCAGATTTGAGAATGATAAAACCATTTGCAATGCAAATTTTGGGGCTTAGTGAGCGAGATTTGGAGATTTATATGAAAGAAGTAGGCGATATGCTAAAGTCAGAAACCAATTATAATTTGGAATTAGAGCGTTCTCAAAAACTTGCCAAACTAACTAAAGAAGCTGTTCCAAATGCTGTTTTTCCAGAATATTATCCAGAATATTCTTCCGAGAAAATTCTAACAATGGACTTTTTGGAAGGAATGCACCTAAAAGAATTTTTGGCTACCAACCCAACACAAGAACTCAAAAACAAAGTGGCTCAAACGCTATGGGATTTTTATGATTATCAAATGCACGTTTTGAAGGAGGTACACGCAGACCCACACCCCGGTAATTTCATCATGCAAGAAGATGGAAAAGTTGGTTTTATTGATTTTGGGGCTGTAAAAATAATTCCTGAAGAATATTACGCAAAACATTTTAGCATTATGGAGAAAAAAATGCTAGAAAATGAACAACAACTAGAAATCGCTTTTGAAGGATTAGGATTTTTGATGGAAGATGATACGCCACAACAAAGAGCTTTTTTTAAAGATGTTTTTAAAGAATTATTATCTCTTACTATGAAACCTTTTCATAGCAAAACATTTTATTTTGGAGATAAAAAATACTTTCAAGACCTAAATGATTTTGGAGAACGTCTTTCCAAAATGCCAGAGCTTCGCAACTCAAAACAAGCACGAGGTTCACAACATTCACTTTACTTAAATAGAACTTATTTTGGCTTGTATTTCTTATTGCACGAACTCAATGCTACTGTAAATACAAATTCCTATTGGTATAAAAATAAAGAAGCATAAAACTATTTTCAGTTATTAAATTATCAGAACCTATCAAATTCTTTTTAAATTTGATAGGTTTTACTTTGTTAAAAAAGTAATAGAATATACTGCCCTATTTATCTAATTTTTTATTGTATTCTGCTAGTTTTTTTATATCTTTCATAATCCTATATAAAATCCATATAATTTAAAATAAAAAAATAATTTTAGATCGCTTTAAATAACTTATGTTGAATTTGTTTTATACTTTTAGCAAAACTAATTTACTATTTCTTATCCGTTTAGTCTGTTGTTTTGTAATTTTACTTATTTACCAAAATACAGTTTCTTTTCTCTATGCACAAGAACCTATTTTGGATTGGCGTTTTGATAAACTAACATCTCAAGATGGATTATCTCAAAATACAACTACTTCCATGTTACAAGATAATTTGGGTTTTGTTTGGATAGGAACACAAAACGGACTCAATCGATATGATGCAAGTAATTTCAAAATTTATAAAAAAGAACAAAATCAAAATTCAATTCCTGATAATCATATCACTTTTCTACTCCAAACCGAAAAAGATTTTATTTGGATAGGCACTCAAAATGGTGGTCTTTCTAGGCTCAATACTATTACAGAAGAATTCGAATCATTTATACATGACCCAAAAAATTCACTTAGCTTGAGTGCTGGTGCAGTTACCTCAATTCTAAAAGATTCTAAAAATAGACTTTGGATAGGTACTTCTGTTGGTGGACTAAACTTATTCAACCCAGAAACCAAAACATTTGACCATTACCGAAATGATGAAAATAACCAAAACTCACTCACTCAAAATCATATTACAGATATAATTGAAGATAATCAAAAACGCCTTTGGATAGCGACAGCCGAAGGAGGATTAGACCGTTTTGACGAAAATAAAAATATATTTATTCATTTTAGACCTAATATTTATGGAAGTAGTTCGAGTGCACCAAGTAGTGAACAAATTGTAGGCTTAGAAATTTTGAAAAAACAAAACTCCAAAAACAACCAATTATCTAATAAATTATGGATTGCCACTCGTGATGGAGGAATAAATATTTTAGACTTAGACACCGAAATTTTTACAATTTTAGAGGCAAATGAAGAAAAAACAATAGACAAAACAGGCAAACCAACTACAAAAAATATTTTCTCTGGAAAAATAATTACTACATTTGAAAGTTTCAAAAACAAAATTTTTGTAGGAACTCAAGAAAATGGTATCTTGATTATAGATACTTCTATTGAGAATCAAATAAAGCGTCTTGAATCAAATCCTTCCTTACGTTATTCGCTTAGTAATAATCATATTACATCTGTTTTTAAAGACAATCAAAATAGTATTTGGATAGGAACACTTGCAGAAGGAATCAATAAATTTAACCCTCTCAAAAACAAATTTTCTCATTTTAGAGAAGAAGTTGATAAACCAAAAAGCCTACCAGATAGCCGAATTTCAAGTATTTTCAAATCAGAAAATAATGATTTATGGATAGGAACTGCTAGTGGTGGTTTGGCAATATTAACACCTGAAAATGAAAAAGAACGAAATTTTGAAACCTATCAACACAGAGAAAAAGATGAAACTACCATTGCCAGCGACAAAATATCAGTAATTTATCAAGACAAACAAAACCAAATTTGGGTGGGTACTTCAGAAGGATTAGAGCTTTTTAATCCAAAAAGAGAAATCTTCGAGCAAATCCTTATCTATAATGAAAAACTTACCAATCCAAACAAAATATCAATAAAAGAAATTTATCAAGATTCAAAAAATAATTATTGGATAGGATTATACCAACAAGGACTGCTAAAATTATTACCTTCTGGACAAACACAACTCTTCAAAAATGAAACATATAATGAGTTTAGTTTGAGTAATAATTATGTCAGAGTAGTTTTTGAAGACAAAATTGGAAACCTTTGGATAGGAACAGAAGATGGATTAAATCTATATGATAACAATCCAAAAAGTGAAAAATTTGTGCGTTATTTGCACCAAATTGAAAACTCAAATAGTATCAGTAATGATGAAATCCTTTCTATTACAGAAGACGACGATGGAAATATTTGGATAGGAACAGCAAATGGTCTTAACAAATTTGATGTAAAAAAAGGTCTTTTTACTGTTTTTACTGAAAAAGATGGACTGCCTAGCAATACAATTCATGGAGTAGTTTGTGATTTACAAAACCGTATTTGGGTAAGTACTAGCCAAGGAATAGCAGAAATTGACCCATATTCAAAAACGATTCGAGCTTATGATGTGTCTGATGGATTGCAGAGCAACGAATTTATTTCGGGTTCGGTTTTTCAAGAAAAAATTATTGATAAAATTACAGGAGAACAAAAACAAGGCTTTATTTATTTTGGAGGAATAAATGGTTTTAATCGTTTTAACCCTGATAGCTTAAAGTATAATACTGATGTTCCCAAACTTGTTTTTACACAATTTTCACTCTTCAATAAAGTCGTTTCGCCCTCTAATGAAAACTCCTATTTAGAAAAAACAATTCCTTATACCAACCAAATTACATTGCCCTATAACGCCAATGTTTTTTCGATTGATTTTTCAGTATTAGATTTTATTGCGCCTCACAAAACAAAATACTCTTATTATTTAGAAGGATTTGATAAAGAATGGCATACTACCAATCGCAACTTTGTTACTTATACTAATCTTACTTCTGGAACTTATATATTAAAGGTAAAGGGTTCGAATAGTGATGGGATTTGGAATGATGCAGGGATTGAAATGAAAATTATTATTACGCCTCCTTTCTGGCAAGCATGGTGGTTTATTACATTGACTATTATTGTTTTTTTGGTGGTTACTGTTGGTGGATATAATATCAGAACCTACCAAATTCAGGAACAAAAACGCCGTTTGGAATATCAAGTAGAAGAAAGAACCAACGAGCTTGCCGAAAAAACTTGGGAACTTGAAAACCAAACCAAACAATTAGAAAACCAAAATTCATTATTAGCCAAACAATCAAAAGAAATTAAGGTCGCTTATGATAATGTAAATATTTTGAGTGAAGTAGGGCAAAAAATTACTTCTACTTTGGACATGCGACAAATGATAGAAACAGTTTATCAAAATGTAAGTGCGCTTATGCCAGTTGATAGATTTGGAATTGGCGTGTTTAATAAAGATTCACAACGTTTGGAGTTTCCATTTTTTGTAGAAGGAGAAACTTATTTTCCATTTCATACAAAATCATTGAGAGATAAAAAACGCCTTTCTGTTATTTGTTACGAAAGTCAAAAAGAAATTTCTATCCAAGACTTTGAAAAAGAAAATAAAAACTATGCGACTGATGGAATAGAAATGGAACTCGGCAAAACTCCTAATTCGGCTGCTTATTTTCCATTGAGTGTAGAACAACATGCTATCGGAATTTTGACCGTTCAGAGTTTTCAAAAAAATGCTTATTCTAATCAAGACCTTACTATTTTGCGCTCTTTGGCTGCTTATACTTCCATTGCTTTGGATAATGCTAGAGCCTACAAAACCATCGAAACCAATAATAGAAATATTACCGATTCGATTCGATATGCCCTTACGATTCAACAAGCAATGCTTCCAGAAAAAGACCTTTTAAACTCTCTTTTCAATTCTCATTTTGTCATCTTCAAACCTCTCTCTATTGTTTCTGGTGATTTTTATTGGGTCAGTAAAGTAGAAACAGAAATTGATGGAATTATACAAACACGCACTTATGCTGCCATTATTGACTGTACTGGACACGGAGTTCCAGGTGGGTTTATGTCTGTCATTGGCAAAACTCTTTTAGATGAAATAGTACAAACACAACAAATAAAACAGCCTGCCCAAATTTTGGAACTTCTGGATAAAAATACTCGTGCTGTCTTAAAACAAGACCAAACCTCAAATGATGACGGAATGGATATTGCTCTTTTTTGTATGGAAGAATTAGAGAAAGATACATTCAAAATTACTTTTTCAGGCGCAAAACGCCCTTTATATTTTGTAGAAAAATCAAATTCAGTTCCCAAATTAAGTATCATAAAAGGCGACCGTCGTTCGATTGGTGGACGAACAAGAAAAAACAAAGTTCAATTTACAAATAATGAAATTATCTTAGAAAAAGGGTCATTAATTTATCTTACAACAGATGGTTTTGCAGACCAACCCAATCCAGAACGTAAAAAAATAGGCTCTGTTCAACTTCAAAAAGTACTAGAAAAAAACGCATTACACATAATAACTAAGCAAAAAATTGAATTATTAAGCCTTTTGAGAAAACACAAGCAAGAAAGTGCTCAAGTAGATGATATTAGTTTAATTGGGATTAGAATTTAATCTTTTTTATTTTCTACTTCATCTTTAGTTTCATTTTCTTCTGCCTCTATTTTTTTATTTGGTTCTATTTCTTGAGGTTCATTTATTATTTTATCTTCTTCTTCTTCATTTTTTAGTTCTAAGTTTTTAGTCTCCTTTTTGCTCCAAATTTTATACCTTCTAACAGCTATTTTTCGTGCTTTTTCTATACTTACATTTATCTCAAATCCAAAAAGAATAACTAAAGAAATCACAAAAAGCCAAAACATAAATCCTATAAAAGTACCAATAGAGCCATATAATTTATTATATGTATTGAAATAACTGATATAAGACGAAAAACCAACCGAAACCAAAACACAAAAAAGAGAAGCCAAAATAGCTCCCACGCCATAAGTACGCCAAGGAATTTTGAGAGCAGGCGCAAAGCGATACAACATAGAAAGAGTAAGCAAAATAATCAAGAATGCAATTATGTATCTCAAGACTTGAATACTATAATAAAGCCCATCTTGGCTCATCAAATTATGAAAAATCAAAAAATTGAGTAGATATTCGCCTACAATAATCAAAACTATTGTAAGCAATAACAAAACTGTAAAAATAAGTGTCAGGCTAAGTGCAGTAATTCGTTTATGAAAAAAATTTCGCTTATCAATAACTCGTTGTGAGCGACTAAAAGCGTCCATAAAACCCACCGTTCCACTTGTTGCAGCAAAAAGAGCAGCCACAAAACCAAAAGATAAAAGTCCCCCACGTTGTTTGCTAACAATATCATAAATTGTTGTATCTATAAAAGCATAAATTCCATTAGGTACAATAGCATTGAGTTCTATAAAAATTCGTTCTTCCAAATCTGGAATTTGAAAGTAGGGAATAAGCGTAAACAAAAAGATTACAAAAGGAAAAATAGCCAACGTAAGATTAAATGCAATTCCACTAGCACGGTCTGGAACGGCATCTTTTTGTATTTTAGAAAAAAATATTCCTAAAATAAGATATAAATTAAATTCTGGATTGTTTCTAAAATAAATATTTGCCAAAAAACGCTCAAACCCTTCTACTCGTCTATGATTACGAATAGTATGAGAAGTTTTGTCGAGTCGTTCTTTAATTTTTTTACGCATAAATATTAATTAATTTGACCAATTAGAAAAACTGACTAATAAAGTCTTTTATTACATTACCTTAATAATTTTTCATTCAATTTTTAAGAAAAGCAAATAGTTTTTAATCTCAAAATAAACAAAAATCTAATTAGAAAGCCAATTATCTAAATAATTATTTATTTTTCTAAAAAAATCCCTAAAAATAATAAGCTAACTTAAAGATAGATTTAGATTCAGACTTGCCATTTTTCAATTAAGAAACTACCTTTGTTGTATCAAAATTATTTATATCAAAAATAAATACTCTTTCAACTTTTCTCTCATTTATTTCAAAACATACATCTATGGCTCAAATTCAGCATATTCACGCACGTCAGATTTTAGACTCAAGAGGAAACCCAACTATTGAAGTAGATTTGCACACTTCAAAGGGAAAAATGGGGCGTGCTGCCGTTCCTTCTGGAGCATCGACAGGAAAACACGAAGCCGTCGAACTTAGAGATAATGATAATTCTGCTTACTTAGGAAAAGGAGTTTTGCAAGCTGTAAAGCATGTAAACGAAATTATTGCTCCCGAACTCATCGGTTTTTCAGTTTTTGACCAAAATATTGTTGATAAATTGATGCTTGAGATTGATGGAACATCAAATAAATCAAAACTGGGTGCAAATGCAATGCTTGGTATTTCGCTCGCTCTTTCAAAGGCTGCTGCAAAGGAAGCAAACCTGCCGTTGTATCGTTATATTGGTGGTGTAAATGCAAACACTCTTCCTTTACCGATGATGAATATTTTGAATGGTGGTTCGCATGCCGATAATGCCATTGATTTTCAAGAGTTTATGATTATGCCAGTAGGTGCAAAAACGTTTTCAGATTCGTTGAGAATGGGAACAGAAATTTTTCATCACCTAAAAACAGTTTTGAAGAAAAACGGACTTTCTACTAATGTAGGTGATGAAGGTGGTTTTGCTCCAAATCTTCGCTCAAATGTAGAAGCTATTGAAGTAGTCTTACAAGCCATCGATACAGCAGGTTATAAAGCTGGGCAAGATGTTTTTATTGCGCTTGATGCTGCAAGTTCCGAATTTTTTGATGCAAAAGAACAAGTATATCACTTCCATAAATCAACTGGCGACAAACTGACATCTGACCAAATGGCAGAATATTGGGCTGATTGGTGTAAGCAATATCCAATTTTGTCGATTGAAGATGGAATGGACGAAGATGATTGGAATGGCTGGCAAAAACTCACACAGCTTGTTGGCGATAGAGTTCAATTAGTAGGAGATGACCTTTTTGTAACCAATGTAAAACGAGTACAAGAAGGAATTGAAAAGCAAGTTGCTAATTCGGTTTTGATAAAAGTAAATCAAATCGGAACGCTTACCGAAACTATTGATACCGTAAATCTTGCTCACAAAAACGAATACAAAACTGTTATGTCGCACAGAAGTGGAGAAACAGAAGACCACACGATTGCAGATTTGGCAGTTGCTCTGAATACTGGACAAATCAAAACAGGCTCGGCTTCTCGTTCTGACCGTATGGCAAAGTATAATCAACTTCTTAGAATTGAGGAAGAATTAGGTGAAGCTGCTTATTTTCCTGGATTAGATTTTTAAGAATTAATTTCTACTAGTTCAAGTAGTGATGCTTGAACTAGTAAATTTAAAATAAAAAAAAAGGAATTATTTTTTATTCAAAATACTTCTTATTCGTTTTACGATAAAATAAGAAGAATTTGGGTCTAATTTATTCTGGATTCTTTTAAAAATTGAGGGTTTTCCAAACTGTTTTTTGAGTGTTTTTTCTACTTCTATTTTTCCATCGTTTTCAATACTTAAAGGTATTTTTTTGAGTTCTATAAAATCAATTACAGGACTATTAAAGAATAAATCTTCTTCTGTGCAATGTGTTCCTGTTGCATCAAAACCTATATTTTTGGATAATGAATATTTAGGAAATAAAAACCAGCCTTTTTCTAAAAGCATAGAAGCCATTAAAAAACCAGCCCAAGAATCAACTTTTTGTTCTCGCTGTGCTTCCAAGATTTGATAATAATAATAACCTCCAAAGTTACATTCTTTTGCTGTAATTGAGTTTTGATTAAATTTTTGGAAAATACTTTCTATATCAAAATCAATTTTATTCCAAGTTGTTTTCCAAGTAGCCCAACCCCACGAACTATTTATAGGTAGAAAAAAAGTATCTTGCTTTACATTATTTTCATTAATTAATGGATAGGCATACGACGAAATCCCCCAAACACTGTTCTCATTTTCATATATTTCTAAAGCTTCATTCATATATTTCAGAAAACCTTTTTGTGGAACAATATCATCTTCTAAGACAATTATTTTCTCATATTTATCAAATTGTGTTCTAATTCCTTCCTTTACCGATTTGGCTAATCCTTTATTTAATTCAGATTCATAAATTTCTATACTCAAAAAATGATTTTCTTTTTCTTCTTTAAACTCTTTCAAAACCTGTCTTGTTTTCTTTATTTCCTCTTTGTCTTTTGAAGAAGCCGTTGGTTTTGCGCCATCTGAATAAATAATAAGAGGAGTATTTTCTGAATTTTGACACATTGACAAAGCCTCCAAAACTTGTTTAGTATGGTTGGAACGTTTGTATGAAAATAAAATAACGGGAGAAAGCATAGAAAGAATTACAGATTACGAAATTAATACATTGATTATCAATATTTTTAAGTTAATATTAAATTTTCATTCAATATAAAAAAATCCTTTACAAATCTAAATTTATAAAGGATTTTTGAAAAAATAATGTTTCAAGGCTAAATAGTCAATCTATTAATAATAACTATTCAACATCACTGGCATCACAAGCATCAAAATATTTTCATCTCCTGTTGCCTCACTTGGGTACATCAAAGCAGCACGATTTGGCTCTGAAAACTCAAAATGAACAGTATCACAATTTAGATTTGATAACATTTCCATCAAGAACTTGCCATTAAAACCAATTTCTAATGCTTCACCATCATAATCACAAGGCAAGTTTTCTTTTGCTTCGTTTGAGAAATCAACATCTTCAGCCGAAATCAATAGATTATTATTTTCTAATTTGAAACGAATTTGTTGAGAAGTTTTGTTTGCATAAATAGAAATACGCTTCAAAGAACTCAATAATTGCGAACGGTCAATATTTAGATTTTTGTCGTTGTTTGTCGGAATTACATTTTCATAATCTGGAAAACGCTCATCAATCAGACGACTAACCATTTTGATATTAGCAAAGCTAAAAAATACATTTGTATCATTAAATTCTAACTGAATTTCTTGAGGAGAAGAAGGCAAGGCATTTTTGAGTTGTTCGAATGCTTTCCCTGGAATAATGATTGAAGAGTTACTATTTCCCTCTGTTCCCTCATAGCTATAACGCACCAAACGATGAGAATCTGTTGCTACAAAATTTGTTTTTCCATCAGATAGATTAACAAAAATACCATTCATGGCAGGTTTCATTTCGTCCGAGCTAACAGCAAAAAGTGCATAAGCAATCGCACTTGAAATTACATCAGACGAAAACATTAAGTTTGTCGTATTTTTTGGTTCGGCAGGGCGAGGAAAATCCCCAGCATCTTCGCCAGCCAATGTATAGCGACCATTATCCGACAAAATTTCGATACCGTGAGATTCTGTATCAATCGTAAAAGTGATAGGCTGTTCTGGCAAATTGCGAAGTGTATCCAACAGCATACGAGCAGGGATTGCTACATTTGCTTTTTCTTCTGTTTCGACAGCCGTTTCCAATGTCATTGCATTTTGTAAATCAGAAGCTGTTACACGCAAAAGACCATCACTAATCTCAAATAAGAAATTTTCTAAAATGGGAATAACAGGGTTGCTAGGAACAAGTCCTTTGAGCGAATTGAGTTGTTTGAGCAATGCAGCCGACGAAACAATAAACTTCATATTGTATATGTTAAATGGTAAATTATTTTTTTGTAAGACTACAAAGGTAAAAAATTGTAGTGCTTAAACATATTTTAAAACTAAATTTTATTCATTTTTTTTATCATAGTTTTGCTAAGGGCAAGCCTTTGACCTATAAATAAAATTAAGCTACTACTTTTTCCTTTTTCATCATTTCGACAAATTGGTCAAAAAGATAACGAGAATCGTGAGGGCCAGGAGAAGACTCTGGGTGATACTGAACAGAAAACGCTTTTTTATTTTTAAAACGAATACCTGCTACACTTTTATCATTTAGGTTTTTGTGTGTTTCTACAATTTCGTTTTGTGTATTTAATAACTCTCTATCAACACCAAATCCGTGATTTTGAGAAGTTATTTCACAGTTTCCTAGTTCTAAATTTTTGACTGGGTGGTTTAGTCCTCTATGTCCGTTGAACATTTTATAGGTAGAAAGTCCACCAGCGAGAGCCAAAATTTGATGTCCTAGACATATTCCAAAAATAGGTTTGTCTAGTTCTAAAAGTTTTTTTGTTGTTTTTATTGCATAATCCATTGCTGAAGGGTCGCCAGGCCCATTGGATAAGAAAAAGCCTGTTGGATTAAATTCTAAAAGCTCTTTTACAGAAGTTTTGGCAGGAAAAACTTTACAAAAAACACCTCTTTGTGCCAGACTTCTCAAGATATTTGTTTTGATTCCTAAATCTAAAACAGCCACTTTTATTTCTGCATTTTCATCGCCAACAGTATAAGTTTCTTTTGTCGAAACGAATGAAGAAAGCTCTAAACCGTTCATGTTAGGAACTTCTGAAAGTCTTTTTTGTAGTTCTTGTTCGGTTAGGTTTTCGGAAGAAATAATTGCATTCATTGCACCTTTGTTGCGAATATGGCGCACCAAAGCACGAGTATCAATTTCTGCAATTCCTGTAATGTTTGCTTTTTCTAAGTAATTTTGAAGCGAATCATCAGCCAAATTACGAGAATGAATATCTGAAAAATTACGAACTACAAGACCGTTTATTTGTACGTTTGCAGATTCATTTTCTACATCTATTGTTCCATAATTTCCGATATGCGAACTAGTATTGATTACAATTTGCCCAAAATAAGACGGGTCTGTATAAATTTCTTGATAGCCTGTCATTCCTGTATTGAAACAGATTTCGCCACCTGTTGTGCCTATTTTTCCGATAGCAATGCCTTCGTATTTTGTTCCGTCTGCAAGGAGTAAAACTGCTTTTTTGTGATTTTCCATAGAGATAACTTCGTTTTTTTGTTCGGTTTGAAGAAGAACTGAAATTCAAATATGCAAAAGTACAAAAAAATCCATTACAGTTTTAAACAATCAAAAAAGTAATGGATTGAATTACTATCAACAGCTTAATTTTCTCTAAATTATTTGGATATAGCAATTAGTTTC
>CAKZOK010000033.1 GCA_937136415.1 uncultured Cytophagales bacterium
AAGTATGATTTTTTTAAAGCCTTTTAGAATAGCAAAATTATATAACTAAAAACTGCCCAGAATGCCCTTGTTGGTGTTTTAGCGAAGCAACACCAACAACCAAATAACTTATCATACTTTTTACAACACCACTAATAATTTATTAGGACAATTTATAAATATCCAAAAAATTCATTTTTAGGGTGGAAAATGACAGTTATAACTATGCTTCGGTAGATTTTTTTATTAAGAAAATGTCCTAAAAACAGAATTTTATTGAAAAAAAAACCAGCAATCAATAATTTCTCTTTTTCATTCATATATTTTTAGTATTTTTATTCTTTATTCGAAACTAACTCTATCAAAACAATATATGCTCGAACTCGCAGGGCTTCTCGTACTTGGTTTTTTTGCGCAATGGCTTTCATGGCGTATCAAAGTACCAGCTATTCTTCCTCTTATTATTATTGGTCTTTTAGTAGGCCCTATTTCTACCCTTTTTACAGGTGATGAAGGATATTTAGTTTCAAAAGGGCCAAAACTGATTGATGGAGATTCTATTTTTCAAGGGCAAGTACTATTTGATGTAGTATCTTTGGCTGTTGGATTGATTCTTTTTGAAGGAGGGCTAACACTCAAATTATCAGAAGTAAAAGTGCTAGGAAAAGCTGTCCGTAATATAATTGTGATTGGTTCTGTTATCACGATGGCAGGAGGAACAGTGGCTGCAATGCTAATTATGGACTTTACTGTCCAAACATCATTACTTTTTGGGTCGCTTATTATCGTAACTGGTCCTACTGTTATTGGTCCTATTCTCAAAAATGTAAAGCCAAATTTTAATATTACAACCGTTTTGAAATGGGAAGGGATTCTCATTGACCCTGTTGGTGCATTGATAGCTATTCTGACCTATGAATTTATTATTTCAGGAACAGCAGGAGCGCAAATTGGTTGGATTGCACTCAAAACATTTGCTATTACTATTGCTGTCGGAATTGCAATAGGTTGGGCTACAGCGTGGCTAGGAAATTTATTAATCAATAGAGAATTAATACCAAAATACCTTCAAAATATTGTTATCTTAGGATTGGTAATTTCTTCTTTTGCACTATCAAATTCTATTCAGCATGAGTCAGGCTTACTTGCCGTTACAGTTATGGGAATGGCATTGGTAAATATGAAAACATCAAATCTTAAAGAAATTATTTCTTTTAATGAAGACTTGGTTATCATTCTAATTTCATTTCTATTTGTTCTTCTTTCCTCAAGAATTGATATTGTTGATATAGAATTAGTATTGACAGCAAATAGTTTTATTTTATTTGCTGTTGTTGTTTTTGTTTTGCGTCCTCTGTCAGTCTTTTTGAGTACTTGGGGAACAAATCTTACACTCAATGAAAAAATATTTTTATCCTATATTTGCCCTCGTGGTATTGTTACGGCTGCTGTCGCTTCTATTTTTTCAATTTCATTGTTTCAAAGCAAAGATTACATTATTCCTTTAGATGAAGCTGCAATGCTTTTGCCTTTGGTGTTTTTGGTAATTGTCGGGACAGTTGTATTACAAGGACTTACAGCCAAACCAATAGCTAAATTATTAGGAGTTACACGCAAAGAACCAAATGGAGTTGCATTTTTAAGTGCTGATGAATCGGCTCGTTTTATTGCCAAAATACTTCAAAGATATAATATTCCTGTTTTGCTGGCTGATACCTCAAAAGCAAATACTAGGGAGGCATCTATGCAACAAATTCCTATTTATGAAGGAAGTATTTTGAATGAAGAAGCATGGGAAGAAGTTGATTTTGCCCAATATGGGCAGCTTTGGGCAATGACACCAAATGCAGAAATAAATGCCTTGGCTTGTAGAATTGTAGGAGAAGAACTCGTAAAAGATAAAGTATTTCGCTTCATTTCGAATCGTGAAAAAGAAACTCTTAACAAAGAAGATTATCCAAAAAATGTCCTCTTTGAAGGAAAAGCTGATTTTATTGCCTTCTCTCATTTCATTCGTAAAAATCCAAAAATTCAAGAAAAAATAGTAAATAGTAAAGAAGAAATAGTAGAAATTTTGAATAACCAAAAAAATAAAGAAAAAATAATGTCTTTATTTATTATCAATGAGAATAATTTTATTGAGCCTGCTTTAGCTCTCACCTCTTTAGAAGTAGGGAAAGAAACTAAATTCATTTATTTACAGATTGATTAAGAGATAATTACCAATAAAAAAGGACTGAATTTTAATAAATTAATAAAATTTATGGACAAAATAGAAGAACTACAAAACCAGTTAGAAGCTGCTCAAAATGCAGAAAATCCAGAACCAGCAGAAATTGTTCAACTGGCTATTCATATTGGAGAAGGATTCTTTTTTAGAGGAAATATCCATAAATCGTTCAAATTTGGTGACATAATCACTCAAAATATAGAAAATGTAAAAGATGATAAGAAAAATTATGAGATAAAAGGAAAAGGATATTCGAATATAGGATTTCTTCAAAGCTCGTTGGGCAATAGCGAAAAAGCACTAGAGTATTTGTTTAAAGCAAAATATTATTTAGAAGACATACAGAGTAAGTATTTGGCAGAATTTTATATACGGCTGGGAAGTGTAAATTGGAATTTGGGAAATTATGATAAAGGACTAAAACTGACTAGAAAAGGATTCTTGTTGGCAAATAAATTGCAAATTTATAGAGTAATAGGATTTAGTGCTTATCTTTTGGGAGGATTTTTTATTGATTTGAAAGACTATCAACAGGCAGAAATATATTATCAACATGCCTACAAAAGTTTTGAAAATAGAACTGAAAATAATGGAAAAGGAAGAATCATAAATGGGCTTGCAAATGTACATTACCTCAAAGAAGAACATAATTTGGCTTTGGAAAAGGCACATCAAGCATTAGAAATACATCTTAAAGAAAATAATATAAGTGGGATTTCAAGAGATTATAATGATTTAGGAAAAATATATGCAGCCAAAAAACAATTTCAAAAGGCATTTGATTATTATGAAAAAGCTCTAAAAATAAGGTCAGAACGAAATTTTTATACAGCAGTTGTCACAACACTTTCCGAAATGGGAAGTTTGAGTCTGCAAATGGGGCAGATAAAAGAAGCTATCAATTTTTTTGAAAAAGCAATAAAAGAGGCTGAGAAATTAAATGCAAAAGCAAAATTATTTAAGAATCATTTCTTGATAAGTACAGTATATAAAAAAAATAAAAATTATGAAAAAGCATTTTATCATTTAGAAAAATATAAAGAAATAAAAGATACTGCCTTAGGAGATGAAAATTTGGCACGTATAAAAAATTTAGAAGCTCAATTTGAAGCCGAAAAAGCCCAACAAGAATCAGAAATTTATAGATTGAAAAATGTAGAACTAAAACAAGCCTATCATCTGATTGAATCAAAAAATAAAGATATTACTGCCAGCATAAATTATGCACAGCGCATTCAAAATGCCTTCTCTAGCCGAAAAGAATTGAAAGATTTTTTTCCAAAATCATTCATTATTTATATCCCTCGGGATATTGTGAGTGGAGATTTTATGTGGACAACCAAAATAAACTCTAAAAAAATTGTAGTTGTTGCAGATTGTACAGGACACGGTGTTCCAGGTGCAATTATGACCGTTTTGGGAATAACCTTGCTAAAAAATATTGTAGAAGACCAACAAATAACAGAACCTTCCCAAATTTTGCATATCTTAGATGAAAATGTCAGAGAGGCATTACATCAAGAAGTCACAAAAACAAATGATGGAATGGACGCTGCAGTGGTAATCATTGATGAACAAACAAAAAAAATAGAATTTTCAGGTGCTAAGTTACCTCTAATTTTGCTTAGAAATGGAAAAACAGAACGAATAAAAGGCTCTCCTTTTGCTATTGGAGGAAAAAAACACAAAACAAAAGAAAAAGAATTTTATACTCATAGAGTAGATTTTCAAAATAAAAATAGACTATTTTTATTTTCCGATGGCTATCAAGACCAATTTGGAGGAACGAATAATCGTAAATTTATGTCAAAAAATTTGATTTCTAATATCGAACAAAGCGCAGAATTATCTTATACTGAACAAAAGAAACTTTTGAAAAATAATTTCTTAAATTGGAAAGGAAACCAAAAACAAACCGATGATGTAATTTTGGTTGCACTAGAGTTATAATCCTGCCTTGTAGTGCAAAAATATACTAAAGACTTCAGTCTTTGAAAAAACGAATAAAAAAATAACAAAACCTTACAAAAAAATGTGGTCAATTATTAAAAATACTTTCCTTACAAATCGTTTTTTTTATGCCATTACGGGTTGTATTTGCCTTTTTATTACTGCTTTTTGGTTTCCTCCTCTGCTTTGGATTGCCAAAATAGCATTAGCTGCTTTGGCTGTCCTGACTACTGCTGAGGGAATTATGCTCTTCCACCCAAAGATGAAACTTCAAGCCGAACGTCTTCTAAACCCTAAACTTTCTTTGGGAGATGCAAACCCTGTTCGTTTGGTGCTAAAAAGTGAATATCCATTACCTGTTGAGATAGAAATTTTTGATGAATTGCCTTTTCAGCTTCAAGTAAGAGATTTTGGAATTACAACAAAATTGCAACAAGAAAAACCTGAAGAAATTTTGTATCATGTTACACCAACAGAGAGAGGAATCTTTAACTTTGGAAACATAAACCTAATTGCCAAAACTCAAATTGGACTTCTAAAGCGTCGTGTCAAGCTGCCTGCTAGTTATGATACGGCTGTTTATCCTTCGGTTATGCAAATGAAAAAATACGAACTGATGATGTTTTCGAATCTTAGTATGCAAAATGGAGTTCGTAAATTGCGCAGAATCGGACATAGTTATGAGTTTGACCAAGTCAAAAATTATGTACGTGGAGATGATTTTAGAAGTATAAACTGGAAAGCTACAAGCCGAAGAAATGAGCTTATGGTAAATCAGTATGAAGATGAACGTTCGCAGCCCATTTATTTGATTTTGGATAAAAGTAGAGTCATGAAAATGCCATTTGAAGGTATGACTTTATTGGATTATTCTATCAATTCTACTTTAGTAATGTCAAATATTATTCTTCAAAAAGGAGATAGAGTAGGTCTGATTAGCTTTTCCAATACATTAGATTCAAGAATAAAAGCCGAGCAACGTTCGGGGCAATTAGGAAAAATAATGGAATCATTATACCGTCAAAAAACAGAATTTTTGGAGGCTGATTATGATTTGATGTATGATGGAGTTCGTCGTCTTACAAATGGTAGAAGTCTTTTGATTTTCTTTACCAATTTTGAAAGTATGAGTGCATTAAAACGAAATCTGCCAACACTTCGCCGTCTGAATAAACTTCATCTTTTGGTAGTTGTATTTTTTCAAAATACTGAATTGACAGACTATTCAAATTTACCTACTACTGATTTAGAAGATATTTATAGCCAAACATTAGCACAAAAATTCTTGGTAGAAAAGCGTCGAATGGTAGAGGAACTCAAAAAATATGGCATTCAATCTGTTCTTACCAAACCAGAAGATTTGTCTGTCAATACTGTAAATAAATATATGGAATTGAAGGCGAGAGGAATGATTTAATATAGGATTATTTTAATCCAAAATTAAACTTTTTTTATAAAAAAGAACTGCTGCCACATTTCACTTCTAAATTCTTATTTTTTACTTTTTGATTTTGTTTGTAAGAGTGTATTTTTTTTGCTTTCTTAGCCATTCAAATTAGTTAGTCTAAAAAGTAATAGTATCATATTAATACAAAAATATAACGTGTTTCAAGAAGATTTAATTTTACGAGATGAAAAGTTTGAAGTCGATCAAATTGGCAGATACAAACTTTGCTTTGCCCTTACTCCTACACAGTGTCGTTTGGTAGTTTTTGATATAAAATCAGACCATTGTTTATGTTATGAATCTTATACAACCGATGTTGTTTTGGAAACAGATGAGCAATTTTTGCAAGCCTTTAGTAGTTTGGTTGATACACATAGTTTTGCTTCGGCTGGTTATTGGCAACAAATTACATTAATGATGGGACAACAAGAGTTTACTTATGTGCCAGATGAATATTTCAGAACCGAACATGCGCTATCTTATTTGCGTTTTAACACCACATTAAACACCTCTAAAAGTTATATACAGTTTAGTGAGCATCAATTAGCTTCTACAAATTGCCTTTTTTCGATGCCAAAGATAATTTCGGATTGGATAGAAGAAAAGTACCCTAATCAAAAAACAGGAATTACTTATGTTCATCAAACAGCTTCTTTTTTAGAAGGACTTTTATTACAAGAAAACCAGTCAAATCAAGTTCATGCGCTTATCGAAGGAAATCAACTTTTTGTAGCTGTATTAGATAAGCAAAACTTACTTTTCTTGAATCGTTTTGAATTTAAAAATGCTGAAGAAGTAGCTTATTTTATTTTGGCTGTAAGTGATGATATAAAAATTAACTCCCAAAAATTAGAAGTTATTTTGTATGGACAAATCAATAAAAAAGGTAGAGTTTTTCATCTTTTAGATAGGTATGCGTATGTTAAGTTTGCCAAACGACCTGCTAATTTGAGTTTTGGTTATCAATTTGACCAATTAGAAAGCCATCAAGGTTTTGACTTATTTAGTTTGTATTAAATTAGTACACATTTATAGATTAAAAAATAGTTTTAGAAATTTAATTTATCAAATTCTAAAATGCTGTTGTTGGTGTTTTGGCGATAGCGACACCAACAACAACACTTTGAATAGACCTTTGTAATCTAAAAACGAACGTGTATTTTTTATAAGAAAGCCTTGATTATTTTTTGGTGTTGTTACACAAAGTATGATTTTTTTAAAGCGTTTTAGAATAGCAAAATTATATAACTAAAAACTACCCACAATGCCGTTGTTGGTGTTTTAGCGAAGCGACACCAACAACCAAATAACTTATCATACTTTTTACAACACCACTTATTTTTTTAATTAGCTAGGATAGCATACGCTTTAGTGTGTGAGTAGATGCATCGAATGCTTTAGCTTTCGGAACACAACTATCTCAAAATTCCTAACCTAAAGATTAGGGTACTTTTTCGCACACTAAAGCATGCGCTACAAAGTGAAATAATACCAAGTTCACGTTAATCTTCTAAAATAAATCAAATTATTTTTGCAAGTTTGCCCAAATATTATCTTTCAATGTATCTAAATTTGTTTGAGTAACTGCTGAAATAAAAATATGAGGAATATCTTTTGGCAAATCAGGTTCTAACATTACTTTGAGTTCTTCATCTATTAAATCCATTTTAGAAATAGCCAAAAGACGTTTTTTATCTAATAGTTCTGGATTGTATTTTTCAAGCTCGCCAACCAAAATATTATACTCTTCTTGAATGTTTTTTGAATCTGCTGAAATGACAAAAAGAAGCATTGAATTTCGTTCGATATGCCTCAAAAAACGAACGCCTAACCCTTTTCCTTCTGCTGCTCCCTCAATAATTCCAGGTATATCAGCCATTACAAATGAACGATGGTCACGATAAGAAACAACTCCCAAATTAGGTACAAGAGTAGTAAAAGCATAATTTGCAATCTTGGGTTTTGCAGCCGAAATGACAGAAAGTAACGTTGATTTTCCTGCATTTGGAAAACCTACTAGACCGACATCAGCCAAAACTTTAAGCTCTAAAGTAAACCAATTTTCAAGGCAAGGCTCACCTGGTTGAGAGTGTTCGGGAGCTTGATTGACTGAGCTACGAAAATGAAAATTTCCTAGCCCTCCTCGTCCTCCTTTCAATAAAATGACTTCTTGCCCATCTTCTAATACCTCACCTACTTTTTCGCCTGTTTCGGAATTTTTTACAACAGTTCCCAACGGAACTTCCAAAATAGTATCTTCTCCTTGCTTACCAGAGCTTTTTTGTCCACTACCATTTCCTCCATCTTCTGCAAAGACATGTTTTTGATAGCGCAAATGTAGAAGTGTCCAAAGTTGAGAGTTAGCACGAATAATAACATGCCCACCACGTCCACCATCGCCACCATCAGGGCCACCCAATGGAACATGTTTTTCTCTGCGAAAATGTGTAGAACCTGCTCCACCCTTACCAGAGCGAAGAAATAATTTAACGTAATCTATGAAGTTAGGAGAATCCAAATCAGTTTTTCAGTTATCAGTAAACGCTTATTTGTAAAAGATTAATTCATTTAGTATCTCACTAAAGCAAATAAGTGTAATAATTTTTTGAATAAATGGGATAATTGATAATTCAATTATCTATTAAGTTGCAAAGATACAGATTTTTGTTTGAGGAATTTGGGTTATTTTTGCTTAAAATAAACCTAAATCAAAATAAATATTAAAATTTTTAACAAAATAATATGCTATGAATGAGCATATTAGCAAAATAATAATTGGAATGGTTGTTGCAAAACAAAACCTTCTTTTGTTTTCTTACGTAAATATAACCACAAACACTTTAAGTTATAAATTTTGTAAACAAAAAACACTTTACTTAAAGAGTAAGTAAATTTTAAACTAATTTTTGCATATTTGTATTTATTTATAACTTAATAAAACAATAAAAAAAATATTGATGAACGAATTAATCACACTTTTAGAACACCCTTATAATTTAATGTATGGTGTTTTGGGTGCAATTTCGGTTGGAATATGGCTTGTTTCAGCTATTGGGCTGTTTAGTCATAGCGCAATAGAAGGCATTTTTCCACATCCTCATGTTGATGTAGATATAGATGTTGATGCAGATGGTTTTTCTTTAAGTGATGGCTTTCTTACCTTTTTGAGTGTTGGACAAGTTCCTATTTCAATAATTCTAACAGTTTTATTTTTTATTCAAGCAATTATTGGAGTTTGGCTAAATCAATTTGCCATTAATCAATTAGAACTTTCAGATTCATGGCAACTTTGGATAATGTTTTTTGCCAACTTTGGAATTTCTTTTTTTATTGCTGTTTTTATTGCAGGTTTTATACTCAAACCTATCAAACCATTCTTTAGAGATTATGGAATTGTCAGAACAGCAAATAGTTTGATAGGCAAAGTAGCCATTGTTTCTTCTTCAAAAGTGACAGGAAATTTTGGAACTGCAACCTTCAAATTAGATGGAGGAGATATTGTCGACCTTGCTATTCGCACAGCCGAAAAAGAAGCTGTCTTTGTGAGAGGGCAAGAGGTAGTTATCGTAGATTTTGATGCCGAAAAAAATCTCTACTTTGTCATGCTAAACTAAATAAAGTTTGCAAAATCAGATGTATGAAGTTAGAAGCAACTAAAAATATCTTTGGTTTTATTTTGAATTAGTATTTCGCATTTTCTATGTCATTATTAACAGATTTTAACTCTGTTACTTCTTAATTCACACTTTTAATTTTACCTTCTCATGTAAACTCTATATGCCTTCGTTTTTACGAAACTTGTTTTCGTAGTGCTTTTTTTTGTTAATACTCAAATTATTTTAATGTTTTTTAATAAAAAAACACTTTTTTAAAGTTTATAAAAGAATTTTTTGTCAAAACATCTTTACAATTTCAAGTAATTTATTTTTTAGTTGTATTGTTTCAAAATTGTATGAAAAATTTAGTATAAAAATTAACAAAAAAGCAACTTAACTTATTTTATTAATTTTTAATCAAAAAAATATGAACGCAATTATTTTGCAATCAACTAATATCAATGGTGTACCCACCTTTGTTTTTGTAGCTGCTGGAGTTATTCTTTTTTTAGTTTTTTTAGTAGCATTACTTAGAGCCTTTTTGAAGAAAGCAAGCCCTGGAACAGCACTTGTAAAGACAGGTTTTGGGCTTCAAAAGGCATCTATTTCTACCAGTTCGGCAATCGTTATTCCATTGCTTCACAAAATAGAAACGATTGATTTGACAGTCAAAACAGTTAGAATCAAAAGGCGTGAACACGAGAGCTTGTCTTGTAAAGATGGTATTCGTGCAGAAGTTGAAGTTGATTTTTATATCAAAATCAATGCAATGGACGAGGATATTCGTCGTGTAGCAAGTGCTGTTGGTTGTAATAGAGCTTCTGATATTGGAATTATTAGAGAACTTTTTGAAGCAAAATTTTCAGATGCTTTAAAAACAGCAGGCTCAAAACTTACTTTTGATTCACTTTATCAAAATCGTACTGAATTTAGAGAACAAATTATTACAGCTTTGGGGCAAGAAAATGAAGGAGATGTAATTTTGAATGGATATAGATTAGATGATGTAGCAATCCAATATTTGGAGCAACTCCCTCTCTCTCAACACGATGACCAAAACGTTTTGGATTCGCAAGGTATCAAAGAAATTGCACAAAGAACGGCATCACAGGCAGAGGCTGCCAATCTTCGTTTACGTGAAAAAGAAGTTCGTATTGCAGAGCAAAATCAGGCTGCCGAAACTCGTCAGTTGGAGATTACACAAGATTTAGAGTTTAAATCTGAAAAGCAAAAACGTGAAATTGCAGAAACTGTTTCTAAGGAAAATGCCTTGGCAGAAAAAACCAAACAAGAGCAAGAATCTATTGAGCAACAAGCTGTAATTGCTAGAGAATTAGCAATTAGTTTGGCAAATCAACAAAAGGAACAGGAGTCTATTGTAGCACAAAAAGCAAAAGAGCAAGCTGTGAGTGTGGCAGATGAGAACAAAGAAAAAGAGATTGAACTAGCTCGTATTCGCAGAGAAAGTGAAGTAGCCGAGCAGCTTCGTGAAAAACTCAAAATGCTAGAAGAAACAGCAAAACAAGAAGCTGAAAAAATTAGGGCAGAAGAGCAAGCTCGCACAGTTCAAGCTGTTGAGGTGGCAAATCGTGATAAAGAAATTGAGGTAATTAAGGCAAAACAGGAAGCAGAAACACAGCTTACCAATCAGCGTGTAGAGGCAGATATTCAGTCCTATAATTTGATTAAAAAGGCACAATCAAAACAAGAAGCTGCCGATTTGGATTTGAAAACGGCTGACAAACAAGCTCAAATTGAGGTTATTGAGGCAGATAAAGAGGCAAAGAAAGAGCTTATTGCTTTCAATGTTGATGTAGATGCAGAGGCGTATCGTTTGAGAACGGTTGCACAAGCAAAATTAGAGGCTGCCGAGCTAGAGAGCAAAGCTGCCGAGTTGCAAGCACAGACTATTCAGCAAATTGGAGAAGCTGAAGCAAATGCACTTTTGGCTAAAATTGAAGCACAAAATCAAGTGGGTAAAAATCTTATTCTTGCTGATGCAATTAAGGAGCTTATTCCATTATTGCCTACCATTATGGAAAAACTTATGGCACCAGCAGAGAAAATTGATAGCATCAAATTCTTGAATGTCAATGGCTTGGGAGCAATGCAAAATGGAGCTTCTCAAGGCAATGCAGCCAATGGAAATGTATTTGGGGGAGGTTCTTCTCCGATGCAAAACATTATGGGAACAGTTATGGGAGTTGGAATGGCAGTTCCGATGCTCAAAGAAGTTGTCAAAACTATAAAGTCAGATAATGAATATGGTGATGTTTTGGAAATGGTAAGTAGTATTCCGGGAGGCGAAAAACTTTTGAGTTTTATTGAAAATTTTAATGAAGCCGAGAAAGCAAAAGAAGAAGCAGAACAAGAAAAGAAAGATGATGATAATCTTTCTGATGTTGAATACTTATAATATTTTTGTAAAATAAAATAGCATAAAAATTTATTTACTCTCAAAATTACTTTTGTATTTTTGAGAGTATTTTTTTTGGATACTATTAGAGATTTTCTAAAATTAAAGAATTGGTTTTATTTTTTTTGCTTCAAAAATAGCAAGTAGTTGTAGTTCCTCCTCTCTTTTGGAGGAGCTAGGGGAGGTCAAAAAGCAAACTATCTAGTAGGGTATTTTTTTGTTTAAATATTTACAAATCATTTTGATTAATAATATTTGGGTCAATGATGAAAAAATCTATACATTTTTGTCCATTAAAGTTTACTTTTTGAGCATATTCCCAAACTGTTTTTATTTTTTTATCTTTAGTAACAACTCTAAAAGAAGCCGAATAACTATTATTTTTAGCGAGTTTTTCTTGTGTAATCTGGGTTAATTTTGGCAAATCTTCTTCATGAATAAAACCAGCAAAACCGTTCTTTTTGATAAAATGAGCATCATAACCAATAAATTCTTGTCCATAATCATTGACATAAATAATTTTGAGTTTTTTACCCAGTACTGCACGCCCAACAAGCGCAGGAACTTCATCAAGAATACTCAACAAAGACTCTAAAAATTTTTCTCTTCTTTCTAGTGTGTTTTGGTTTTCTTCCAAATCAATTATATTTCTTTGTATTAATTTTTGTTGTTCTTTTTTGGTTGTAATATTATCACTTACAGACGTGATTTTGGTTATGCTTCCATTTTGGTCTTTTATAGGAATATAGAATGTTTTGAGATAAATAATCGAATTATTTTTAGCTTTTAGGCTTGTCATTCGTTCGGTATAACCTCCTTCTATTGTTTCTTTCCATAGCTGTTGAAAAGTTTCTTTTGTTTCTAATTCTTTATAATCAGAGTATTTTTTTCCGATGATTTCTTCATTTTTATACCCTGTTGTCTTCTCAAAAAGAGGGTTACTTGTCAAGATTTTTCCTTCTTTATCAAAGTCAATAATAATATTAAATTGATTAATAAACTCATGAAAATCTTTAAACTCTTTGGTCTTATAATCTAATGTTTCTTGAGCAGTTTGTAAGTATTCCATACTGATACGCATTTCTTCTTCTTGTGCATTTTTTAAGGTTTCTTTCACCTCTGCATTTGTATGATTTTTCTCTAATTGCTTCAACATTTTACTTGCCCTGTGAATAACCGAAGTTGGCATTCCGGCCAATTTTGCAACATAAATACCAAAACTGTGTTCGCTACCACCAGCAACTAATTTTCGAAGAAAAACAACTTTATCTTTTAAGTTTAAAGTACTCACCAGCGCTTCAAGTTCAGTTCTTACATCTCCATCTCCTGCTAAAACCAATGGATATTTAAGTTTAGGTAAAGCTTTTATCAATGCTTCTAATCCTCTACCTTTGTTAAGTGCTCCTTGATATAAAATAAATCTATCTTGGTTCTTTTTGTATCTTTTTTTAGATTTTTGAAGTAGCGATATATTTCTAACCACATTAAATTTTTGGTTTAAATTTTCTTCAAAAATTTTAGCTAGGCTTTCATTTACTGTATAATGTAAATGAAACTTTTCAACAAAAGTTTTTTCAATCCAAGTCCAAACTTTCTTTTTAAAACTACCTTTTAATTCTGAAAGCACTTCGCCTCTTCTATTGAGGTAGCCAAACCATTCGCCAAATTCCGGATCGGGAAAATGTTTCCAAGTATATTGGTGTACTTTTTCAAACCATGCCCAAACATCTTGTCTTTTGGTATGCTGATAGGCTTTTAATAAAGCAATTAAAGCCTCGTTGTGTACCCACCATAATTTCTGATCCCAATCTAATTTCCATTGCATGGGTTTGTTTTGGGCATCCATAAAATAGAAGATACCCCCATATTTTTTATCCCAACCATATTTTAGCATGTTTAAAGTAATATTGGTGGCTTTTTCTATGGTTTTTATATCGTTTGTTTGAGCAGCTAAATCCATCACCATCCACATCGCTTCAACAGCATGCCCGGGTATTATTAACCGTCCATCTACAGTATCTGGGTGACTTCCATCTGCAGCAACGTTTTCAAAAAACAATTGTAAATCTTCATCATAATGGTGATTCAGTAATTTCTGAATACTATTTTCTTTTAAATCAGCTAGGGTTGAATCATCTAAAACACCTTTCATCTCCAGCGCCATATTAGCATCAAGCATGAGTTTATCCATGCCATCCATGGGACGAATACCTGTTTCTTTATTGAAAACGTGTTTAGGATTATGCCAACGGATTTCAATTCTATTATAAATTTCTCGTGCTAAATTTTTAAAACTTTCATCACCTGATGCATGATAATATTGAGCAAAACCTAAGGCTGCAAAACAGTCTGAAAATATATTTGAAGGCTTTTTTAAAGGGTCACCTTTTCTGTTAAAAGCAAAATAGAATTTTCCATCGGTGTCCATGCCTTTATTTCGTAAAAAATCAGCGCCTAATTTTGCGATATCTAGCCATTCTTGTTTTTGTTCAACTTTATTATAAAGTGTGCTATAAGTCCAAACCTGTCTACCAATAGGCCATGCGTATTTATCGGTGTCAAACACAGCTCCGTCTCTATCTAACGAACTTAAATAGCCACTAAATTCTTTGTCTAGTGAGTTTTTTGACCAAAACGGAATAACATCATTTAGTAAGCCATTTTTGTATTGATTAATTAAGTCTTTCAATATGCAATAATTTAGATATTTAAGGTGATTGAGCCTTTGGGTTTGCAGCTGCACGGTAAGCAACTACCGGGATCTGGAACGATCATAGTGGGATGATTATATTCTACTTCTCCTGTTGTTAAATCTGTCATACATGTTCCGCAATCCCCAAACAAACAGCCCACGCTAATATCTATATTGTTAGCTTCAGCCAATTCTACTATGGATTTAAACTGATTATCCCACGCAACAGTAACACCTGAATCTGAAAATATAATTTCTGTTTTTTCTTGAGAATTATTTTCTTCAATGGCAGTATATGATACACTTGCTGGTCCAAAGGATTCGGTATAAATCGTATCTGTAGAAACACCTATTTTTTTCAATTCTAAAGAGATATAATCCATCATAACTGAAGGGCCACAGATATAAAAATCTTTAAAATTTTCGGGTAGTTTACTTTTAATAAAATTGATATGAACAAAACCTTCATAATCAAAATCATTACCTAAACGATCTGTAGGTAACGGATTGGTATAACAGGTGTAAATTTGTATGTTATTATAGGCTTTATTAATAGTGTCTAAATAGCCTTTGAAGATATGATCGCTGTTATTTGTAACGCCTAAAAACAGTGTTACTAATTGTTTGCTATTGGTGTTAATAATAGTATTAACAATACTTAAAAGTGGCGTTAAACCAATGCCTCCGGCAATTAGAACAACGGGTTCGCTTTCTTCTGTTTTTAAGAAAAAATCTCCCATAGGTCCTTTTGCTTCAATAATATCACCAACTTGAATGGTGTTGTGAATAAAGGTTGATCCTTTTCCTGAGGGTACATTTAAAATACCTTTAGGCGGCAATTCTTTTTTAACCGAAATTCTATAATGATCTAATTCTGGTGCTTCAGAAAAACTATAAAACCGTTGTATGACATGATCTTGTCCTTCAGGTTTAATTTTAAATAATAAATGTTGCCCAGGTTTAAAGTTTTCTAGTTTGCTTTCGTCCTCTAAACGCAAATACAAAGAGGAAACAAGTTTACTCTCTTTAACTTTTTTAAAGACTTTATATTTTTTTTGCATAAACTGTTTAATGATTAATAACTTCTTTTTGGTCTGCTCTCGATTCTTTATAGGATTGGTTATAAGCAAGAACCTTTGCGTCTGGCTCTATTTTCCAATTTTTACAAGCTTCTGCGTATATTTCTGGCCACCAGTTTTTATGCTCTGTAAGGCCATCGGTTTTCCATTTATCCCATTCTTGATAGGCTTTATCCCAAGCTTTACTACCAAATTCCATAGTTTGCTTTTGTCCACCAATTTCAGGAACAATCCACTCTCTACCAATTCTAGCATGTAATACTTCATCTGCCCAATCGTAATCTTGAATTAATTTTGCTAAATTATTTTCAGCAGCAACAGCAACTTCCCATTCGTATTGTTTTCCTGTTTTCGCAGGCATTAAACCTTGTTCAATAAAAAATAAAATGGCATGCCGCTCTTTAGGGGTGCATTTTGTGTTAAGCTCTAACGACCATGCCCAAGTAATTGGTATTTTGGTCCAATCTATTCCTAATGATATAAAACCAAGTTCTCCCATCATGGCATGTCGTGTTTCATCCCATAATTGGCGTATCATATCTTTATAGTAATTCCAAGGTTTACCTTTGGTTTCTTCAATAATACTGGCCATCATTTCAGGGACATCAATTTCTCTAATTCTTTTAAAACATAGCATGATTAGTTTTGCTTGAGCGGGCTGTTCTCTATCTAAAAGAAAGGTTTCAGCATTTACCCCCATATTATATTTGTCAATAAAACGCTCATCTCTTTGTGGTATGGGGTCGTATTGATATGGTGTTGCTGAAAATTGAGCTTGTAAATTTTGTTCTTTTTTATCCTTTGTGCCATCTAAATCCCCACAAGCGTCCAAACAATTATCTAAAAACGTTAGCCAATTAGCGAGTTCTTCACGCTTATTATCATCAATTAAACTTTCAACTACTTTTTTACCATAGATTTCAATATCCTGCATTTCAAGCAAAGCAAATCTGATAACTCTATATGTGGGGTGCTCAAATAATTTATTAATATTGTTGAGGCTGTTTTGCATGCCACGAGTTAACGCAGGAATAACCTTAGTATAAACGCCTAATGCGAAAGCCTCGGGAGATGGAGCGCATTGAATTTCTTCTAGCAATAAATCCAGATTTTTATCTGGCGCGGTATCTAAACCATATGGAGGCTCTCTCATTTCTCTAACGCGTTCGTGTATTGTATTTACGTGTTCTGCACATAAATGAGCATGATGACCCAATGCCATTTTTAACTCATATATAGGCATGGAAGTAATGCGGTTGGAAAAAATTAAAGCCAAACGTTTTAGAGTCCAATGAAATCTTTTTAATTGATTTACACTTTGTTCTGCTGTTTGTCCTTTTTCTAAGGCCTCATCAACACTTAATAAATTAACAAATGGCGGTAACCCTTTATATCCAGTATAAGATTTTGTATCCATAACGATAAGCTTCTAAATATTAAAATAATGTACAAAGAAATAATTAAAACAATAATATAACACCTCTATTTTACTCTATTGTTCCATTATATTACTTATTTTTATTTATTTTTGAATATAATTAACTAATTAAAAGGACTAATTGAAATAAATGAAACCTGTTTTTGAAAAAATAATTAAGTCTAAAGAAGATTCTTTTTCATTAAACGAAATAGTATTACGATATTTTGATGCGCCTTTTCATTTTCATCCAGAAATTGAGTTAACCTATGTATTAGAAGGTAATGGGAGACGTTTTGTTGGTAATGATGTTGCTAGTTTTCAAGCAGGCGATTTGGTTCTTATAGGTAAAAATTTACCTCATTTTTGGTATAGTAATAGAGATTATAAAAGTGAGAGTAAAGCCATTGTTGTTCAGTTTGATGTTGATTTTTTAGGAGCGCATACTTTTGATAATTATAATTTTCAGCATATAAAAAATTTATTAAAAGAAGCACAAAGAGGTATTTTAATTACCGGGAAAACCAATGGAATAATAGGAGAAAGGTTAAAAAATATTTTTAATTTAAATGCTTTTGACAGCATATTAGAATTATTAAAAATACTGGATATCATAAAAAAATCGAACGAAATAGATTATCTTAATTTAACGGGGTATACTGCTAATTTTAATTTAGTAGATAGTAAAAGAATAAATTCTATTTGTAAATATGTTGCTCAGCATTATTTTGAAGACATAAAATTAAAATTTGTATCCAATGACATTGCCAATTTAACAGTGCCAGCGTTTTGCCATTATTTTAAAAAGAAAATGGGTAAAACTTTTACAGAATTTGTAAATGAAATACGAATTGAAGAAGCCAAACGACTCATTGTTAGTACAAATAAAGACATAGCAAGCATAGGTTTTCAATGCGGATACCAAAGCAAATCTAATTTTTATAAGAATTTTAAAAAACTAAATAATCAATCTCCAAATCAGTTTAGAAAATTATATCATGTAGATACTCAAAAAAACATAATGTTTTAAAACCATCAGTTTCATTAATTAATTGAAGATTCTTTTTGTTATCTGAAATTAATCTTACTTATTTTTGAATATATGAAACATATTATCTTTATTTGCATTATGTAATACATAAATATGATTATGGATATTAAAAATTTAATTGCTGCTACTTATACACCATTAAAAGAAGATGGATCATTAAATTTAGGAATAATTAAAGGTTATGGTACGTTTTTAAAGTCTAATAAGGTTGCTGGTGCATTTGTAAATGGAACAACTGGAGATTTTGCTTCCTTAACACCAGATGAAAGAAAGTTAATAATTGATAAATGGGCTAAAGATAAGCCGTCTGATTTTGCTTTAATAAATCATGTAGGAGATGTTAGTTTAAAAACAGCCAAAGATTTGGCTAGCCACAGTGCTGATAAAGTTGATGCAATTGCTACACTAGCTCCATTTTACTTTAAGCTTAAAAGTTTAGAATTATTGGTGGATTATTGTAGTGAAGTTGCTATGTGTGCACCAAATTTGCCATTTTATTATTACCACATTCCTGTTTTAACAGGCGCTAATTTTTCAATGAAAGCGTTTTTGGCTTTGGCCGAAAAACAAATACCAAATTTAGCAGGAATAAAATTTACAAATAATGATGTTATTGGGTTTAAACATAGCAGGAATTTTAATAACAAGAAATACAATATTATGTATGGTGTAGATGAAATGTTTTTATCTAGCTTACCGTACGGAGCCAATGGTTGGGTTGGTAGCACTTATAATCATTTAGCCCCATTATATTATAAAATTAAAGAAGCATTTGATAGTGGTGATATTGCTTTAGCTACCAGGTTACAAGATAAATCTGTTCAATTTGTTGAACTTTTAGATGGACGAGGAGGCTTTAACGGCGCAGGTAAATCGTTTATGAGAATTTTAGGAATTGATTGTGGCCCTTGTAGATTTCCGCATAAAACATTTTCAAATAAAGAATTAATTGAGATAGAAGGTTTGCTTAATGAGCTAGGAATTATGGATTATACGAGTCGAATGCCAATTATTAATTCGTAAAGGATTTGTTAGATTGATTATAAAAATGAAGATGTATCAAGCATTGTTGAAAAAATTGAATATGCAATTGAACAACATCCATCATTTTTAAAAGTACTAACACCAGAACAAATTAAAGATGAACAAGAATATCGTGAACAACGACGTTTTTGGGGACCTGATTCTAAAAAAGAAGAAGAGGAATAATAAAAAAACATAATTATTATGGCTAAAAGCAACTCAATTTTAAACGAGAAATCAATCGATTTCTTAGCTAAATACTTAAATAACGCTGCTCCTACCGGATACGAATGGGAAGGGCAAAAAATTTGGATGGATTACTTAAAACCTTATGTTGATGAATTTATTACAGATACCTACGGTTCAGCAGTTGGAGTTATCAATCCTGATGCAAAATACAAGGTTGTAATTGAAGGACATGCTGATGAAATTTCGTGGTATGTAAATTATATTTCAGACAACGGATTAATTTATGTGATTCGTAACGGAGGTTCTGATCATCAAATTGCACCAAGTAAAATTGTAAATATCCATACTAAAAACGGTATTGTAAAAGGTGTTTTCGGGTGGCCAGCAATTCACACTCGTAACAGAGCGAAAGAAGAAGCGCCAAAACCAGATAATATTTTTATTGACTGCGGATGCTCAACCAAAGAAGAAGTTGAAAAACTAGGTGTTCATGTTGGATGTGTAATTACCTATCCAGATGAATTTCATGTTTTAAATGATGATAAGTTTGTTTGTAGAGCTTTAGATAACCGAATGGGAGGTTTTATGATTGCTGAAGTGGCACGTCTATTAAAAGAAAACGGAAAAAAATTACCTTTCGGATTATACATTACCAACTCAGTTCAAGAAGAAATAGGATTACGTGGTGCTGAAATGATTACACAAACCATCAAGCCAAATGTAGCCATAGTTACCGATGTAACTCACGATACTACAACTCCGATGATTGACAAGAAAAAAGAAGGGTTGTTAGAGTTAGGTAAAGGTCCTGTAATTGCTTACGCACCTGCAGTACAACAAAAATTACGTGATTTAATTATTAATGCTGCTGAAGCAAACGAAATTCCTTTTCAACGTTCTGCTTTATCAAGAGCTACCGGTACAGATACTGATGCTTTTGCTTATAGCAACGGTGGAGTTGCCTCTGCTTTAATTTCATTACCATTACGATATATGCACACTACTGTAGAAATGGTACACAGAGAAGATGTTGAAAATGTTATTAAAATGATTTATGAAAGTTTATTAAAAATTGAAAATGGAGAAGATTTTTCGTATTTTAAATAATCGATTTTAATTATATAAAAAAAGCTGTTTAGTAAGTTACTAAACAGTTTTTTTATGCCGAAACTTAAAATTTCATACTGAACTTGTTTATATATGCTTTGTTACTTGATTTAGGGAACTAACTCTGTAAGCAAGCAATAAAATGTACACTGTGTTGCCAGCAGGTTTTATTCAAGTTGTTGTTGCTGTTTAGTTCCGCAATATTTGCAAAAAGCAGAATCTTTGTCAATCATAATTTCACAATTCACACATAAATTTACTTCTTCAATTACAGATTTGAAAGGTACGCTAGTTTTAAAAGTAAAATCATCTGGGATTTCTTTTAAAAATTTAGATTCATTTCCTTTCTCTGTCAACAAGAAAAGTTGGTCTTTTACTCTAGTTATTGCAACGTAAAAAAGTCGTCTTTCTTCTTCTAAAAGTAAATCGTGATTTGATTCCTTAATAACTTGATAAATTCTATCTTCCATCCAAATGTCTGGAAAACCACCAGTTCCTTGTGTTAGTCCAATAATAAAAACAGCTTTAGCTTCTAACCCTTTTGATGCGTGAATAGTTTTACCGGAAACAAATATTCTTTCTTGCCTAAACCTTTCAAAATACGGGTTAAACATCTTACTTCTTCTATAAAGAAATAAAATATCTTCTTTTTTATATCCTTTTTCTTTTAGTCTTTTAACTTGGTCAACAACATATTCAATATTTTCGGCTTCTCTTTTTCCTGCGTAAATACGTATTTTACTATTTGATTTTTTAGATGATTTAACATCTTTATCTACTTTGAATTTATTGTGTTTAATAACTTCGTTACTTGCGCTTACTATGTTTTCAGTACTTCTATAATTAAGGCTTAATTTTATAGTTTTTGAATTTATAAAATGATCTTTAAAATTAACAATATAATCAACGTTTGAACCTCTAAACCCATAAATACTTTGCCAATCGTCTCCAACACAAAACAATTGATTTTTGTTAGATAACAACAGTTTTATTAACTCAACTTGTAGGTTGTTAACATCTTGAAACTCATCTACAAGTATATATTCGTATTTTTCTTTAAATTTATCTGCAATTTCTTGATGATTTTTAAAAAGAGAGATTGTTTTAATTATCATATCACTAAAGTCAAGATATGATTTATTTGTACAATAGTTTTTATATTCTGATATTATTGGAACAGCAAGTTTATAAAAATCTCTAACTCTTTCGTGTTGGTCTTTCTCTGATTTTTCTAGTATTTGATTTGAGGTTAAGTTTTCAACTTTAACCATATTTATTACTTGTATGGTTTGTCGTAAAAAGTCCTTTATTTCTTTATGATACGTTCTAAATTCTTCTTCAAATGACAATGCACTTTTATAATGATAATTTGCTGGTAATCTATTCTTTATAATTCTCTCGAGAGCTAAATTGAATACAGCAGTATCTTTAGTTTGTTCTTCAAATGTTTTTACTAATAATTTGTTTGCTTTTTTAAACTGTTCTTCTTTGTTTTTAGTCGGATAACTTATTTTACTAACGTGTTCTATATAAAGATTAGCTTCAGGTATATAAAAATCTGGTTTGAAATCGAAATCTCTAAAATTCACAGATGGTTCATATTCAAATTTTATATTATGCCTGTAAAGCCAATTAGAAATGTATTGTTCAGATTTTGAACGAACTTTTGTTCCGTTTAGAGTAGTATATGGTTTTTCGTAGTTTTGAGAATTGGATTTATCACTCTTTTTAATATGGATTTTATCTACCATATAATCTAAAATGTACCTTTTTAGATTGAGTAAATATTCATTAGATTCACAGTTTTGAATTAAAATTTTATGAATAATTTCGAAAGAAGTTTCTGTTGCTGAAAATTTTGCAAAATCTTCATTTTTGTTAACCGATTCTCCAATTATTTTAAATTTATTATCAAATTCATTTACGCCAAAATTTCGCATAATTCCATAACAAAGACTATGAAAAGTTTTAAGAGTTAAATTGTCAATCCATTTATGCTTTTTTGT
>CAKZOK010000034.1 GCA_937136415.1 uncultured Cytophagales bacterium
AAAATTACTTACCAATCCTTTATTAGCTATATTTAGTTGTATTCAAATATTTAATAATTGATTACTAAAGTCGTACTTTTTCCCTGTTCTGTGACTCACAGAACAGCAAATACATCTAGTGTCCAGTACTCTAAAATTACTTACCAATCCTTTATTAGCTATATTTAGTTGTATTCAAATATTTAATAATTGATTACTAAAGTCGTACTAATTCTAAATAATTTCAATCTGATTAACAATTTCTAAGAAATGCTAATAAAAATAATGAAAAAATAGCATAAAATTAAGATTGATTATAAAATAAAACGTTAAAGCTAGAAATAAAGAGTGCCGTTTTGTCAGTTTTTTAAATAAAGAAAGAGAATACAATCCATAAAAAAACCTCTACCCATTCGAAGATAAGTAGAGGTTTTCATTTTGTAAAGAAAAAATATATTTTTCTCTCATACAAAAAAAACAATTTAGCTATTTACAGAACTCTGAACTGTTTTTGTCGTCTTTTTGGCATACGTAGGACACGTTTTGTAAGAAGCACAAGAACTAGCCGTAATAACTAAAAGACAACCAACGATAGCTGATGCTCTGCGAATATTTTTGATTGAAGTAATTTTCATAGAAGTAGAATTTGAAGTATAAAATAACTTTAGGATAATAGTAGGATAATAGTAGGCACAAAAATACAAAATTTTCAATGACTTAGTTGTGTCAAAAACAATTATGAATTAAAAATTACAGGTGTATGAACACAAACAACTGAATATAAGTAATTTATGCTAAAGATTGTATGTCTTAATTAGTTTCTATTTTTTGGCTGTACCCAACTTATTTAAAGAACGTATTTTTATATAAAATGGTATATATCAACTCTATAAATGATAAGTTAAGTTACTTTATTTCAAATAAAATACAGAAAAGCCTTTGATTCGTTTTTCGTCGAGTATTTCAGATTACTTACCGAGCATTTTGATTATAAAGCTGCTTTATGGCTATAAGTTTGAAAAGTATAGACTAAAATAAAAATCCTATCATTCTAATCAGTCTATTTAATTTTTGTGAATTATGAAATCACTATCCCCAAAACTTTTCCCCTCAATTTATATAATCAAAAAAACCCCTTTTTCTACATTTGCTTTTACGCTTACTGGGTATATAATCATTTTATTTGTTTTATTTTTTGCAAACAAGCCTTCTGTTTTTGCACAAAAAACAACCGTTCAACAATTAGAAGCACAACAAAACCAACAAGCACAGGCAATAATGGGATTACGTTTCAAAAAATTTAATTCTGATGACGGATTGGCTCAAAATAATATTACAACTATTTTGCAAGACACTCGTGGATTTATTTGGATAGGAACAGGAGATGGATTGAGCCGTTATGATGGATACGAGTTTAAAAATTATACACATATCGTAGAAGATTCTTCTTCTTTATCGGCTGGAATGGTAACAGCTTTACATCAAGACCAAAACGGTACAATTTGGGTAGGAACAACAAATGGAATCAATAAATATGATTTTACACAAGACCGTTTTATTCAATACAAACTAAAAAGAAACAGAATTTCTAACCTAAATACTCGTACAGTAAAAAGTATTTTTCAAGATAGCCATCAGTTACTTTGGGTAGGAACTGAAAATGGAATCAAAATTTATGACAAACTCAACAATAGCATTGAATATTCACAAGAATATACTGGGCTTTCCGACATTCCTGTTTTGGCATTGTATGAAGATAATGATAGCACTCTTTGGGTAGGAACTGAAAAGGGAATTTATCAACTAGACAGACAACGCAAAACCTTTGTACCAGCACTTTTTGAGAACAAACAAATTACTCAATTTCCTGTATATACTTTTTTCGAAGACAGACAAAAAAATATTTGGATAGGAACACAGGAAGGAGCATTTAGGTTAGATAGAAAAAAACAAAACCTCAAAAAATATTCCTCAATCAGTTTTCCAAATCCACTAAGTAATGATATTGTAAAAACAATAGCACAAGACCAAAAAGGAGATATTTGGATAGGAACATACGGAGGTGGAATAAACCGAATCATCAAAAATACAGGACAAATCATAACCATTAATCAAAACGATGCCGAACAATATTCATTGAGTGATGATATTATACAAACTATTTATCAAGACAGAAGTGGAATTATCTGGATAGGAACTTATGACGGACTAAATAAATACGACGAAGAAAAAGAAGTCTTTTATAACTATCCAATTCCATTACAATATGTAGCACATAATCTACAAACCGAAATATGGGCATTAGAACAAGATTACTTAGGAAATACTTGGATAGGAACTGAAAATGGATTGTATGTATATATGCCAAAACCCGAATCAACACAATGGGAACTCATCAAAATAAGTGATAAAATCGGACTCCGAAACAAACATATCCTAAGCCTCTTGGAAGATAAAAAAGGAAATTTGTGGATAGGAACATTACAAGATGGTTTATACAAATATTCTCTTAAATCTTTAGGTTTGACTGGAAACTCTACTACCGAAGCTATTCCTTTTGACCTCACAAAACTAGCCAACAAACCCTCAAACACAAACCCTCAACTAGCTGATAACAGTATCTGGACAATGATGCAAGATACTTATAATGATATTTGGATAGGAACAAACAACGGTCTTTATGCCATCAAAGAAAAAACAGAAAAAGTACATAAATACACAGAAAGAGATGGCTCAGGATTGAGTGATAATTCCGTTTGGGCATTACTACAAGACCGTTATGGTATATTGTGGGTAGGCACTAGCAATGGATTAAATCGTTTTAGAAAACAAAGCAATGACTTTATTACATACAACCAAGCAAGTGATAATTCTGGTGGTTTAAGTAATAGTTATATTGTTACTCTTTTTGAAGATGAAACAGGAGTACTTTGGGCAGGAACACACGGAGGAGGATTGAATAGATTTCATAAAGAAGCTGATAATTTTACCTATTATACCGAAAAAGATGGACTGCCAGACGGAGTAATTTATGCTATTGCACAAGATAATAGTCGCCATTTATGGATTAGTACAAACAGAGGATTATCTAGGTTTAATATTGATACTCAAGTTTTTAGAAATTATGATGTAAATGATGGGCTACCTAGCAATCGTTTTAATCATAACTCTATCGAAAAAACAAAAAATGGAGAGCTTATTTTTGGTACAGTTTACGGAATTACTGTTTTCCACCCTGATAGCATCAAAGATAATAGTTATATCCCTCCTGTTTATCTTACCAACCTAAAAGTTTTGGGTAGAGAAATTCGTGCAAATGATAAAAGTGGTATTTTGAGTAGAAATATCACTCAAACCGATATGATAACACTTGCTCACGGACAAAATAGCTTTTCTGTCGATTTTGTAGCATTAAATTATCGACTACCCAAAAAAACAAGCTATATGTACAAATTAGAAGGCTTTGATGAAGAATGGCATTATACAACATACAGAAATCATGCAGCTTCTTATACCAATTTGCCACAAGGAAGAGAGTATATTTTAAGAGTCAAGGCTGCAAATAGTGATGGATATTGGAACGAAAGTGGTGCTACCTTGCGTGTCTATATTGAACCTCCTTACTGGGAAGCAATTTGGTTCAGAATTGCTCTTGCTATGGTAATTTTGGGGGCAGGTGCTTCTTTTTGGTTTTGGAGAAATGGAGAAGTGCGCAAACAAAAAAATCGCCTTTCAATGAAAGTACATCAAAGAACAAATGAATTGGAAAAAGAAAAAGAAAAATTACAAGTTGCTTATAATGAAATATCCAACCAAAGCCGACAAATTTTGGATATGAATGCCGTCTTAAAACAAAAACAAGGAGAGGTAATGAAACAACGTGATGACCTTTCTACAAAAAGAAATGAAATCAAAAACTCATATCAAAATATTCGTATTCTATCTGATATTGGACAACAAGTAACAGCAACACTAGATTTTGACCAAATGGTAGCTGTTCTTTATCAACATGTAAATAGTTTGATGGATGCCCCCGGTTTTGGAATTGGAGTATTAAATGAAAAAAGTAACTTGATTGAATTTAGAGGATATTCGGTAGAAAGAGAACAATTAAGTTATGACTTTAATGCAGCAAGAGATAAAACATTGCTTTCATCATGGGCTATTCGAAACCAAAAAGAAGTCAAAATTGGTGACCTTCAAAGTGAGTATGCCAAATATGTAGCTGGAGAAGTTGTAGCCGTAGGAACTACTATTCCAAAATCATTAATTTATTTGCCATTAGCTATCAAAAATCGCCCTGTTGGTGTGCTAACAGTACAATCTTTAGAAAAAAATGCCTACTCTGACCGTCATTTAACATTATTAAAAGGACTCGCTTCTTATGTTTCGATTGCACTAGATAATATTCAAAATTATTCAGAACTAGGACAAGCAAAAAATACCATTCAAGAAAATAGCCTTCGTATTATGGACAGTTTGCGCTATGCTCAAACAATCCAAACAGCCATTTTGCCTACAAACGATATGTTTGAAAATAGCTTTGAAGATTCATTTATGATTTTCAAACCAAAAGATGTTGTTTCTGGAGATTTTTATTGGCTAAGACAAATTGATGGACGTACTTTTATTGCTTCCATTGATTGTACAGGACACGGTGTTCCAGGTGCATTTATGTCAATGATTGGAAGCAGACTTTTGAATGAAATTATAAATGAAGCAAATGTACTTGAGCCTGCCAAAATTTTAGATGAGCTGCACCTTCGTCTAAAAAAGGCTCTAAAACAAGAAAAATCAAGAAATGATGATGGAATGGACGTTTCATTGTGCAGAATTGATGCCCTAGAAGAAGATACATTAGAAAGAGAAATTGTCTTTGCAGGTGCAAAACGTCAGGCAATTTGGGTAAGTAGAGGTGAAACACACATCTTAAAAGGAGATAAAAAATCTATTGGTGGTTGGAGAAAAAACAAAAAACGCCCATTTATGCAGCTTCAAATGACTGCAAAAAAAGGAGATGCTCTCTATTTGTTTACCGATGGAATAACAGACCAAAACAATATTGCAGGTACAAAATATGGCTCAAAACGATTACATAAATTATTAAATCAGAATGCCGATTTTGATATGAGCGAACAAAAAACTATTTTAGAGGAAGATTTGTTGCGTCATCAAGGAAATCAAAAACAAAGAGATGACATTACACTTATCGGAATAAGACTTTAATGATGAGAAAATAGAGGTGAGAAAGTAGAAAATTACAAATTACAAACTAAACAGTACAGATACAGTATTAAACTGATAACTGATAACTGATAACTGACAACTGATTATGCTTGATTTATATCCTTCTTTAGCTCATCAAAATATTATTTTGATGTATCAAGGCGCAATGTCCCAAACAGCTCTAACAACAATGGCAAAACGATTGCGCCAAGTTGAAGAAAATTATTTACTTAGCAAACGTCTTTTTGCCATTATGATAGAACTCGGACAAAATATTAATCATTATTCCCAAAAAAGAGAGTTTTCTGTTGCTGACAGAAGAGAAGTAGGCTATGGAATGTTTATTGTCCAAAAAACGCCAACCCATTATATTTTTACGGCTGCCAACAAAATAAAAATAGACAAAATAAAAAAAATGAAAAGCCATTGTGAGCATATCAATTCTCTCAACTCAAAGGAATTGCGTGCTTTTTATCGCTTACAAAGGCGTGCTATTCGCTATGATGGGCATTATGGTGGAAATATTGGCTTTATAGAAATGGTCAGAAAATCAAATAACCCACTACAAACTAAATTTACTATTTCAGATGTAGATAAAGAATTGGCATTCTTTTCTATTCAAGTAACAATGAATCGAAATTTGAATAATTCATAATTCTTTAATCTCTAATCAAACAAATCATTTTGTAGTGCATAATTCCACTCTCATCAAAAGCAGCTCCTTCTTTCTCAAACCCACAGCGTTCATATAAAGAAACAGCAGCAAGTTGGGCATGCAAATAAATCGTTTTTACTGTTTCAAACTCTTGACTTTCTTTGATTTGTTTGAGAGCAAACTCTACCATTTTTTGTCCTACCTTTTGCCCTCTAGCTTCTTCCAAAACAGCAAAACGCTCTAATTTTATTTTTTTAGGAGAATTATCTGTATGCTTTTCGGTTACTCTAAAACGAGCTGTCCCAACTGCCTTTTGGTTTTCATCGATTGCTAAGATTTGGCTCGCTCCTTCATCTAATCCATCAAGGTCATCATCCTCTGGTACATTTTGTTCTTCAATAAAAACAATTCTACGAATAAGAAAAGCATCTTCTAAATTTTTTGATGGAGTTCCTTGAAAAATTTGAATATTCATAAGTAAAAAATAATTTTAATGATTAAATAATAAAAATTTTGAAATCTAATAGCACTTTTTACACTAAGTTCTGTAATTTTGCAGCCACAAAAATAATTTATTTAATCTACAAAGAACAACGTTTTGCTAAAGAATATTTTCAATTTATAAATGTTTTATCAAATTCATTTTATCGTTCATAATTTTTAACCTGTAATTCGTAATTGTTCTTTACTCATTCATAAAATTAAATTCATAAAATTATGATTCAACGCATTCAAAGTATTTTTTTATTGTTGGTTTCTGTATTGATGGGACTTACTATTTTCCTTCCTCTTTGGGGAAAAATAGATGGTCAAAACAAAATTGAAATGAACTCTATTGAAATGATACAAACTCTAGCAGGTGATGTAGTTATGCAACAAACAACTATTTATCTTGCCATTATCGCAGGTCTGACAGCTCTTTTGGCTTTTGGAAATATTTTTAATTTCAAAAATCGTCGTTTTCAGATGAAGATTTCTCTTTTCTGCACACTTCTTATTGCCATTTTTATTGGTGTTGCTACTTTCACAACATATCAAGCACAAGATATTTTTTCACCTGAAATAGGTGGTGTATTTGGTGCTGGTTATTTTCTACCTGTTGGAGCTATTTTATTCAACTGGCTTTCTGTTCGTTTTATCAAAAAAGATGACGACATGGTACGCAGTGCAAATCGTTTGAGATAGTTTTTTCAAAAAAATAACTCAAAAAAGCCATTTCTAATTTAATAGAAATGGCTTTTTTTATCCTTCATTAAAAGATAATTTAGTTTGTTCCTTCTTCTGGTGCATCTAATTTATCACCTTTATTGATATTAAATAAAAGAGAAAAACGAATTGTATCAGCAAGTGGGTGTTGTTGTTGATTTGGAATCAAATAAGCAAAATCAAATCCAAAGACTTGATAACGCAAACCCAAACCTAAAGTAAAATAACGACGATTTCCTTTATTTTGATTTTCATGAAAATATCCACCACGAAGGGCAATCAAATCAGCATACCAATATTCTGCTCCAACAGCAAAAATCATTTCTTTTACCTCTTCTCCAAAACCATCAGGAGCATCTCCAAAAGATTTAAAAATAGAAGACAAAACAGGGTCATTTTTTCCATTTGAAGCTGTATTTTCAGGAGTAGGAACAAGCAATTTGCTTACATCAAAAGCAAAAGTTAGTTTATTAAACTCATCAAATTGTGCATTTAGGGCAGTTCCTATACGCAAATTAGCTGGCAAATAATCTTGTTGTGCTGCATCATTATAGGTTACTGGCGCACCAATATTTGAAAGATTTACACCCAAAGCCCAATCACCTTCAAAACTCTTAAAATCTAATTTGCTTTTATAAAACATCGATACATCAACTGCACCTGTATTGGCTGGCTTGACATTTTCTACTGGACCATTGTTGGTTACATTTCCTGCCAAATTGGAATGAATAAAACGAAACGTACCAGCAATACTCAATTTTTTGGACAGTTGTTGGGCAAATGTTGCATCAATGGCAGCTTCACGAGGATTAAAATCTTGTAAAGGCTCGCCTCTAGCATCTGTAAATTGAAGGCTTCCCATATCAAAATAACGCAATGAAACGCCTACTGTTTGAGTCTTCGAAATGCGCTTTACACCACTCACATAGCCAAGCCACATATCATTTACCAATTTTTGCAACCACGGAGAATACGAAACTCCAAACGACCAATCATTTTCGATAAAAGCCAGTTTTGATGGATTCCAATGTGCCGAATTTGCATCTGGTGAAGTGGCTGCACCCAAATCTCCCATACCAGCAGCACGAGAATCAGGACCAACCAACAAAATAGGAACAGCAGTTGTGATGACCCTGCGTCCAGTCGTGTCTATACCAGCAGGATTACCAGAACCTTGAGCTAATGTTGTATTAAAATTTGAATAAAAAAAACTCACTACTAAGCAACCCAAAACGGCTGCAAGAACTTTACGTATTTGCATACAATTATTTAGTTTTATAAGATAAAATTTTGACTATAATTTAGTTAAAAGCTGAAGGGATTAAGCCTCATTAAATCTTTTTTTTGTAATTATTCTATACTCAAAGTCTTTACAATAAAGAAAAATTAGTATAAAATTATATTATTTATTATTATTTTGACAAAAGAAAAGACAAGTAAAATTTTTGTTCATAGGCTAATCAGCACGTAAACTAAGGGAAATGCCAAAGGCTTTGAGAAGTAGATATTTAATGACTATTCACAAAAATAAAAAAAAAATCTATTAAATAAGAGTAAACAAGGTTAAATCTATCAAAACTTTAAATAAAATAATTCATTTATCTAAAAGGTATTTGATTATGGTATTTATTTGCTAATAAATTGTCTTATTATACGAATTAAATATTGAATTGCTTTAGTATAAAATGGCAATTTGTTATAATCTACAACAAAAAATGGTTTTTCTTTACTCCCAAAACTCTCATAAAAACGAACTACTGATTTTTCTTGTGCCGACTCAAAATCCAAAACAGTTTCATAGGTTGTACTTTTACTTTGTTTTTCAAAATTATTTACAATTATCAAACTTCTTTTTTCTTGAATAAATTTATCCAAAAACCACCTTCTACTCTCATCTTTTTGGTTTTCTTTTTTTTTGGCTGCATTGAATAAATAAATCCATTTTGTTGTACAATAATTTTGGTTATTTTCTTGGTAAAACATTTCACTTTTCACAAAAAAAACTCCACTCACAATTTCATTTTGATTATTTTTGATATAAAATAATTCTGTTAAACCTCTTTCTTTCAAGATTTTGAAAAGAGTTTTGAGTGTTTGCTTGGCTTGGCTAGAAATTCCATTTTTTAAAGAAACATTTTTTTCAAAAAAATCAAAAACTAAATCTATATCATCATTTTGAGTTTTTCGAACAGCTTCAAAATTCTGTTTTTGTGCTTGATTGATTCTATATTTTGTATCTTTTTTATAATCTTGACGAATTTGAGAATATTCTTTATTTAGAGAAAGATGATGTGTTTTGTGTTTTTTAAGTGCTGTGTTTTTATCAAAAACTTCTTCAAATTCGATTTCAAATTCTTCATAATTTGTAGTATTAAATGGATAATTTGAAATTAATTTAAACCGTTTTTGAAGTAAAAATAGAAAGGCTTTAAACTCAAAAGTAGAGAGTTTTTTAATAGAAAAAACTCCCAACTGTTGAGCAAATAAAGGAACTTGAAGAAATGAAATCCCGTACTTTTTCTTTGTCGGAAGTGGCATTACAGCAATATATTCATTATTCTCATCTTCTAAAACAAAGCCTTCCCATTTTGGCGAAACTTGGTCTAAATACCACGAAAAGGCATAAATAATATTTTCTTTTGAAGAAGAAATACATTTATCCCATTTTTTTTTATCGATTTGATGGTGTTTGAAATGCAAAAATACTAGAATAGGATTAGTAAAGAATTTATATGATAAATGAAGATAAATACAGTTTTAAACACAGAGAACACAGAGAGTAAAAAAATACAATGAAATTAACTGGTTACTGGTTACTGGTTACTGGTTACTGGTTACTGGTTACTGGTTACTGGTTACTGGTTACTGATTACTGGTTACTGA
>CAKZOK010000035.1 GCA_937136415.1 uncultured Cytophagales bacterium
GAGGAAATTAATCATTATCAAAAAATCATCGTTGCTTTATCTGAAACCGATAAATTAATGAAGGAAATTGATAAAATACTAATTTAAAAAAATAATGATTAATATCATTTTTTGCACACTACTAGACATTTTCTAAAATTAAAGAATTGGTTTTACTAATTTTGCTTCAAAAATAGCAAGTAGTTGTAATTCCTCTCCTCTTTCAGAGAAACTGACAATTATTTCCATTTAATATTACAGCCAACACTTGGTTTTTGTGTTTCAATGGGTTCTTGATTAGCAATTAATTTTTCCATAGCCAATCTTAAATCTTTTCCATCTGATTTTGCTCCCTTTGGTCTTGTATCATCTAATTGTCCGTGATAAACAGCTTTCAAATTCTCATCAAACAAATAAAAGTCAGGTGTACAAGCTGCATCATATTGTTTGGCTACCTGTTGAGTTTCATCAAAAAGATAAGGAAAAGGATAATTTAATTTTTGAGCGACTTCTTTCATATATAGAGGCGCATCTTGTGGGTAATTTTCAATATCATTGCTACTTATTGCAATAAATTCAATCCCTTTTTCAATATATTCATTTGCTATGCTGACCAACTGCTCATTAACATGAATTACAAAAGGACAATGGTTACAAATAAACATAATAACAGTTCCCTTCTGACCTCTTGACTCCTCAAGACTTATTTTTTTATCAGAAATAACATCAAGCAGAGTAAAATTAGGCGCAATTTTGCCAATATTAAAAATATTAGAATGTGTTAAAGACATAATGAAATCGTTTTTTTGTGAAAAATAATGAGTCAAATATAAATAAATCAGAATGATTGTTCTAATTTAGAATATCAAAATTTTCAATTAAATAACGAACCCCTATTCTATATTTTCATACAAGGCATGTTCATAAAAATTTTATGGTTCTTTTCATACGAATCTCTTGAGGTTTGAACAACTACAAAAAACGTACTTTGAGTGCCAAAGAGTTCATATATATAGCTTAATAGAATAAAATTAAGATTCCGAACCACAAAGAGTTTGCATAAAATAATTTGTTCTTTATGAACATGCCCTATTTTTATATAAAAAAGGAATTTTAATTATTATTACTAATTTATCAAAAAATGATTATCTTCCCTGCTCACTTACCCAATTATATTCAAAATCAATAATATCTTGGTCAGTAAATTGATAAATTTCTTGCAACCTATCAATCGCTAATTGAAGTTTTGGCAACTGATTAAATGAATCAGTAACAAACATATAAGAAGTAGGGTTTCCATTTGTAGGCACATTCATATATTCCAAAATTTGGTCAATATCAGCATCACTTATCGCTTTATCATTTTGAGAAACACCTTTCCAGCCGTGCATAAACCCAACTGTTTCGCTATATGCATGTAAAGCAGAGGCTTTGTCTGCATCAGAAGCATTGCTATCATTTAGTTTTGAAATGGTTGATAAAAGATAATTAATTACGGTAGCCATATTTGATTTTTCCCAATTATAACGAAAATCTGAAAGTGCTTTATCACGGTCTTGATTATAATTTTGCCCTTTTTCAATCGCTGCTTTTGCAGTTATTAAATTGATTTTGATAGAATTATAAAGTCCATACCCATCATTTTTATCTCTACGAGCTGCATATTTTGCTGCAAAAATATCTTTATTTTGCTCTGCTGCATCACTATTTTTAAAAGAAGGGTGCGCTCCAAAAACAGCTACCAAACGGTCAATATCAGCCGAAGTAATATTATTTCCTTTGATGATTGTCAGTGCATGATTATAAAGAGCAGCTCCAAAAAGTCCTTTTTCCACAACCTGTTCGATTTCCAAACCATTCTCATCAAATAAATATCCACCATACACACCACCATTTCCAGCAGGTGCAGCCGATGGGTCAAAAGTTCCACCACTTGCTTGTGCTAACTGCCCCAACCAATTTGGTATTTTTTCGGCATAATAAGAAGTAGTAACCGATTTTAAAGAAGGGTTTCCTACATTAAATGCTGTCAAAAGTTCGGATTCATTGACCGTTGCACCACTTCTTCCAACTTTCATTGTCGAAGATAGATTTGAAAGATTCGAACGAAGAGTCAATTCTGCAACTGCATTTGATGTATAATTTGCACTTTCATACGTAGCTGGAATTTCTAAAGTAGGAAAAGTTACATCTGTTGTATCATCATCACAAGAAAATAAAGAAGCTGAAAAGGCAAGTAAAAAAAATGAGTTTTTCCAATTGAATTTCATAACATTTTTTTGTTTTAGGAATTTATATTAAAATTATTTGTATTAAGTTTATTTAGACTAAATCTTAATAACACCCCAAAAGTACGCTAGTATTTTCAAATTTGCAAGTAAAAAATATTTTTTTTTGTAACATAGCCTTCAAAAAACTAAAAAATAGAATATCATTTTTTTGCCTTCTAAATTTTGTGTAGTTTTAGTGTTTATTATTTTTCTTGTATTCGAATACAGAAAATACAATACTAATTTTATACGACTTATCCATAAAGAATGCGCCTAAATTTAGACAAGTTTTCAGAACTCCAACAACGCATCATCACAGGAATTTTGGGAGCAATCACAATTCTGACAGCAATTATGTGGAGCGAATGGACTTATTTTTCGCTTTTTTTCTTCATTAGCATGTTTGCTCTTTGGGAGTTTTACAAACTTTTAGGTTTAGATGGAAACTCTCCTTTACGCACCTTTGGCACATTCAATGGGCTTTTTCTGTTCACTTTATCCTTTTTAATAGAACGCTTTGCGCTCAACCCCAATTATTATATTCTTTTATTGGTCAGTCTTTCGGGGGCTTATTTTATCAAACTCTACAAAAAAGGAGAAACCAAACCCTTTCATAATATTGCCTTTACTTTTCTAGGAATTATTTATGTTGCTTTGCCGTTTGCTCTCCTTAATATTGCTGTTTTTAAAGGACAAACTTATTATTATGAGATAATTTTGGGTTCTCTTTTTATTCTTTGGGCAAATGATACAGGGGCTTATTTTTCTGGTAAAAACTTTGGAAAACGAAAACTTTTCGTTCGTATTTCTCCCAAAAAGACATGGGAAGGAAGCATCGGAGGAGGTATTTTGGCTCTAATTGTCGGAACAACATGGGGTTACTTTTTTCAAGAAACCTTGCTTTTATGGCAATGGGTAGGTATTTCGCTTATTATTGTTGTGGCAGGAACATATGGCGACCTTGTCGAATCATTATTTAAAAGAAGTATGAGTATAAAAGACTCGGGTTCGGTTCTGCCCGGTCATGGTGGTTTTTTAGACCGTTTTGATGGACTTTTGATTGCAGCTCCTTTTATTGTTGCTTTTTTGAGAGTTGTTCCGATTATTATTGAAGAGTTTTTTGGAAAATAATCAGAGTACTTCTACCTCCAAAATAATCTTTTTTTGGAGTTCTCCTCTATAAATTTTCTTTATTGTTACTTTTGTTTTTCCAGTTGAAAGCCCTTTAAAAACAAATTTTTTCATTCCACCATCTCCTCCTGTTCCCTCAAAATTAGGATTATCATAAATAATTTTGCTATCCTCTAACTTCAGAATTTTGCTATCCAAAATTTCGTAATCTGCTGCCATTCCAACAGAACCATGAACAGAGGTTGTGAAGCTAATTTTTTCACCTACTTTTATTTGATAATTTAATGTTGAGTTTTGATTTTCTAGGTTATCTATATTAATGCTTTTTTCTGAAAAAGAACTAATACAACTTTGAAAAGCAAATAGAAGAAGAATAAAAATTTTGTTGAGTTTCATAGTTTTAATTTTATTTATTTACAATATTGATTTAAAGGATTTTGAGCATCTTGGTTTCCATAATTAAGAGCTATTTTCCAGCTCTCACAAGCATTTTTCTTGTTGTTTTCTTTTATTTCTTGATTTGTTTGTAAAACTGGTTTTTCCCAAAAATAAAAACCTTTGTAATACCACAAATATGAATTTTTCGGATTAATTTTGATAGCCTTATCCAAAAGCTGCCCCATAGCTTGATAGTCTTTTGCTTGTAATTTGGCAACAGCTTTTCCGATATAAGGCTCTACCAAATCAGGTTCTTTTTCAATAATTTTATCAAAATACAAACTTGCTTTATCGTAATCTTTTAGCTTTTGAAGATACAAATCAGCAATATTCATCAATATTTTTTGGTTATAATCTCCTAAAGAACCCACTATTTTGTATTCTTCAATCGCCAAATAATATTCATTCATCAAAAAATAAGTATCAGCCATTGCATTATGGTATTTTATTCTTGCTTCCTTATCGTCTTTTTCTGAATAAGAAAGTGCTTTTTTGAAATAATCAATCGCATCAGAATAATTCTTTTCATATTCTAACTGGATTTTTCCTAACAAAAAATTTATCTCAGCATCTTGTTCTTTTTGCACTTTAGCTTCGCTCAAAAAGTGATATGCCTCTTCCAAATTCTGGTTTTTTAATGCCGTTTGAGCTTTTTCTATATAGGTGTTATAGGAATAATTTGTCATTATATTCATCATAAAATAAGCCACAACAAACATTAGAGCAAAACCCAAAACAATGTATATTTCTGTTTTTCCAAAGACCAAAATAGGCTGTTTATTTGGATTGGTCTGTTTTTTTTGATGAGTAGAATTACTTTTACTTTGATAATTAGAGTTATTTGAAGAGTAATTTCCACTTGAAGTATATTGTTTATAATATTCTTGTCTTCTTGCCTTTTCATACTCTAATTGTCCGTCATAATTTGCTCTTTTGAAAGGGTCAGAAAGAACTTGGTAGGCTTCATTTATTATCTTAAATCTTTCTTCGGCTAATTGTGTTTCTTCTGGGTTTTGTGTGTTTGAATTTCTGTCTGGGTGAAATTTTAAAGCATTTTTTTTGTATGCCGATTTTATTTCTTGTATGGTGGCAGTTTTGGTAAGTCCTAATAAATCGTAATAATTGCTCATATTTTTACTTAATCTGTTTTCTTTAAATTGTTTCTAATCAAAAACACTTTTTAATTTTTATGGTTTAAATTACAATGATTTTGATAAAATAAATTTTGAATAGCATAATTCAACTTTCTTGCTCCTATTTTTTAACCTCTAAAACGAATTTATTCCTATCTTTATTCTCAATTCATAATTAAATTAAAAGTAAAGAAATTTTTTCACCTTAACCCTATTTTCAATGTCTTATTTCAATTTTTTCTCAAAAAAAATATTTTCATTCTATTTTTTAGGTTTTTTTATTATTCTACATATTTCTTCAAATACTGCTTTTGCCCAAAAAAAAGATATTGCAACTTCTAAAACTAACCAAATATCTTATTTTGAAGGCTCTTTTGACCAGCTTCAAGAAGAAGGCAAAAAGAAAAACAAACCTTATTTTGTATTTATTCATTCCAATAAAAATAAATTTGATTCGGTTACTTTTACCAACAAATATGTCCAAACTTACATAAAAAAGCGTTATTTGGTTCAAAAGCTACAAGCTCCCTCTTTGTATGCTGATTATGTTGTTAAGCAATATGAAGTAAAAAGTTTTCCTCAAATTTTGATTTTTACGCCTCAAGGTAAGTTAGTTGATAGAATTACATCATATCTTAGCCCTAAAAGAATGATTGCTCGTCTAAAATTACAAGAAAACAAAACAGGCTCTTCGAAAGACCGTATTTCTGATTTTGAAAGAGCTGCTAACCCAGAATTATCCTTAAAATTACAGACCGAAGGGCAGATTCAGGAGGTATATCATTTTAGCGTGCGCCCTTATGGAGTAGAAGAAAAAACGATTGGAATCCAATTAGGTGTTTTTGAGAATTATCAAAACTTGGTAAATAATGTTTCTGAATTAGAAGTTCATTGGCACGACAATATCTTAGTAACTTTTGTAGAAGTAGATGGAAAGATGTTTTATCGTTTGCTTTTAGGACCTTTTTATACTTATCAGCATGCAGAGGTCTATAACAAAAACCTAAAAGAAAAACTAGGATTACGTGGAATTTTGGTTGATTTGGAAAATTTTTCTCCCATTACAGAAGAAAATAAAGACAAATATTTGATGGAAAATATAGAAACACCTGTTGAGAGTGAAAACCCAAACAAAAGATAGACTATTTTTGGTTGGTCAAAAGAAAGAGAAGAGTTTGTTTTAACTCTTCTCTTTTTTATGGTCTATTTTTTGGCTATATTAGTTTGATAAAGCTAATTTTTCGACAAAAATATATTTTATTTGTAGGATAAACGTTTATAGTTTAGATTGCAACATGATTAAAAAATTGCATAATTTCATTATTAATCTTCATTTTTTATAGCCTTATGCTGTGTATTTGGTTTTAATTGCACAATAAAGAGTTATTACAAACTATTTTAAATTTATTTGATGTTTATACAATTACCTCTTCAAAAATTATATAAAAGAAATTTGATTTCTAAAATTTCATTCAAAATTCTTTTCCCTTTTTTGTTGTCTATTTTATTTAGTTTTATTGCTTTGCCTTCGAAGGCGCAATACTCGCCTACGCAAGTCAAGATTGCTTTAATTGTTCATTTTATCGAACACACAAAATTTCCTCCTGAAGCCTTCAAAAGCCCAAAAGAAATGATACAAATTGGAATTTTGGGCGATGACCCTTTTGGTGATGAATTAGAATCTTTTTTTGCTCATTATCGTATCAATGGGCGTGGTTTGCGTGTTCGAAGGAAAAAAAATGCTTCTGATTTGTGGGGCTGTCAAGTAATTTATATTAGCAAATCCGAACAAGACAAACTGACTGATATTTTAGATTATTTTAGAAGATACCCCACCCTTACGATTGGAGATAATTTGAAAGGATTTATCGAACAATGTGGAGTTATTAATTTTGTAACAGTAAATAACAATCCTTATCGCTTCGAACTCAATATTGAGGCTGCTCAAAAATCAAATCTTGGATTAGACGTAGGGCTTTTCAGAATAGCACAACGCATTGTAGCTTGCCCCTAAATTTTTTCAAACAACAATTTATTGCCTATTCAAATTCTATTAAAGTAAGGATTTTACCCTCCTATTTTGTACTTTTGTAAATCATCATTAAATAGCTATAAAAAGATTTATAAAAAATAAAGAATGTCTATACAAATTACAAAAGAAGGAGTTTTAGAAGCTCTTTCGACAGTAGATGACCCAGATTTGAAAAAAGATTTGGTAACTCTAGGAATGATAAAAAATATATCTATTGAAGCAGAAAAAGACAAAACAACAGTACATTTTACTGTTGTTCTGACTACGCCTGCTTGCCCTCTCAAAGAACTCATTCGAAATAATTGTGAAAAAGCAATCCATCAAAAATACAATGAATCGGTGCGCTGTCAAATTACAATGTCTTCGAATGTTACAAGTATTCGTACAGGCAAAATCCTTCCTGAAGTAAAAAATATTATTGCTATTGCTTCTGGAAAAGGTGGTGTAGGCAAATCTACTGTTGCCTCAAATTTGGCTGTTGCTCTTGCTCAAACGGGTGCAAAAGTTGGATTAATTGATGCTGATATTTTTGGTCCTTCTATCCCTACTATGTTTGATTGCGAATCGGCACGCCCTGGAGTTCGTCAAGAGGGTGAGCGTTATATTATTTTACCCTTCGAAAAACACGGCGTAAAACTTCTCTCTATTGGTTTTCTTGCCCCTCCTGATGATGCTATTGTATGGCGTGGCCCTATGGCGAGTTCTGCTTTTCGTCAGTTTTTGGTTGATACAGATTGGGGCGAATTGGATTATTTATTCATTGACCTTCCTCCCGGAACGAGTGATATTCATCTTACTTTGGTTCAGACTGTACCTGTAACAGGCGCTCTGATTGTAACAACTCCCCAAAAAGTAGCTTTAGCAGATGCTCAAAAAGGAGTAGCTATGTTTACACAACCCAAAATCAATGTTCCTATTTTAGGAATTGTAGAAAATATGGCATACTTTACTCCTGCCGAACTTCCAGAAAACAAATATTATTTGTTTGGAGAAAACGGAGGAAAAGTACTTGCAAAACGAAATGATGTTGCATTTTTGGGAGAAGTTCCATTGGTACAAAAAATTCGTGAAGCTGGTGATACAGGAGTGCCTATAACAGCTCAAGAAAATATTGACAATCAATCTGAAATTGTTACAGATACATTTAAAGATATTGCTCAAAAACTAGCACAAAGTGTTGCTCTAAGAAATGCACAACAAAATCCGACAGAAGCCGTTTCTTTTGGTTAGTAACAAATAATATTTGAACACAAATTATTACATAAAATAAAAATAATTATGAACCTAAAAGAAAAAGTAGAAGCAGCTTTAGAAACAGTGCGTCCTTATTTGAAAGCAGATGGAGGAGATGTAAAAGTAATTGAAATTACAGAAGATGGAATAGTAAAAGTAGAAATGATTGGCGCATGTGGTTCGTGTTCTATTTCGCCCATCACATTAAAAACAGGTATCGAACAAGCTATTTTGAGTCATGTATCAGAAATAAAAAGTGTTGTGGCAATAAATCTAACAGACACAGAAGAAAAAAATGTTGCTGTTTAGTTTTCTATGTTCCAAAACATTTAAAATAAGGCAGAAAATAGATAAGAACTTACTCAAAAAAGTTTTTTTGTTCATTACTTAAAAAATAATTAGAAAGTTATTTTTTGAACAAATAGAACTCTAATCAAGAATTAAATAAAAAATATTTTAACTTTTTAACCATTTTTTAAGAAATAGCTTGCAATTATCAGTATCAAATCATACATTTGGTAATAGAAATATGCTTATACTTGGTATAAGAAAATTTCTAAGCTTTTTCATAGCTGGTTGAAAGCCTTGAGGGGGAAGTTTTGCTTCCCTCACAAGTTTCGAAAAGATATATTATGAAATCATTTTTTAGCTTTATTACTGATTTTTTCTTCTCTTTACGCCCCCTCAATTTATTTCTTATTGTACTTACCCAAACACTAACTTGTGTTTTTTTATTAGACAACTCACTTTGTATTTCAAATTTATTTTTACGTTTGGATTTTAATAAAACTACCCATTTTAATTTTTATTTTCTTGTTTTGAGTACTCTTTTGAGTGCTGCAGGTGGATATATCTTAAATGATATATTTGATAGAAAAATAGATTTGATTAATGCTCCTCGTCGTGGTTTTTTTACAATAAAACATCTTTATTTTTTGTCTTTTATTAGTTTTTTTTTCTTAGGAACGTCTCTAGTTTTGAGTTTTTTGATTTCTATTAAAATTGGATTAGCTGTTTTTTTTAGTATTACTTTGCTTATTTTCTATGCCTATAAAAGTAAAAAAATAGGAATTTTAAAACCCATTTTGGTTTCCTTTCTGACAGCTTTTTCAATTATTTTAGTAGGTTTTGACTCTCTTGTTTCTACTGTTCCGATAATTTATTTTTTTGCTAGTTGGGCTTTTTTACTTTCTATGAATAGAGAAATTATAAAAGATTTGGAAGACTGGGAGGGAGATATTTCTCAAAACAGCCTTACTTCTGTTGTTCAATTAGGTAAAAAAAGAAGTATTTTGTTGCTTAATTTTCTCTCTATTCTTCTTATTTTTTCAATTATTAGCTCTCTGTTTTTTTATAAAATCACTTTATTTAATTCAACTCATAAATTAATAATGATACTTTTAATAAGTATTTTTATTTTTTTATTGAATAATAATACAATTTATCAAAAAAAATACTACTACAAAAAATTAAGCCTGTTTTGTAAAATCATGATGCTTATCGGAATATTAGGAATGATTGTCTATTGATTCAAAATATAAAAGTTATAAGATTAGATAAGACATTTGTAAGTTTTTCATTAAAATCAATAAAAAATGCAACGTTTTTTAAGTTTTTAACGTATTAATTTCACAAATAAACCTATTCTATTTCTATTATTTTATCTTTTTCATTTATGTCTAATCTACTGACTGTCAGACTTTTTTTCATGCTATTTGCATATATAATAGTTACTTCTGCAGAAGCTGGAGTTTGTCAAATGAATTTTGATAAAGGGAATAAAGTGCAATACAAATCTTCTAATAATTCAATTAATCAACAAAATACTCCTCCTATTGCTTCGGTAGATACAGTTGCTTTAATAGATGAATTAATTTCTCCAAATTGGGTTTTTCATAATCGCAGTGCTGACGAATGGCTTACTTATTATCCAAATGCCAAAATTGAACGCACTCCTATCGAAAATGTACATAATAATTCTGAAACTGATACAGTTATTGAGGTTAGAACCGAAAAAACTCATTTACGATTTTATCGTGCCAATGAAAAAGACCTTTTATTAGAAGCAAAAGTAAGTTTTGAGCCTTTATCCATCGGAAAAGGTCTTTCTATGGGAATGAATAAAGGCGATTTTATGCGCTGCTTTTCAGAAACAGAAGAAGGAATGAAACAAGATGTAGTGGTTGTTGTGATGGACGAAGAAGAAACAAATTATTATTTTTTCACTTTCGAACAAAACGTTTTGGTGGCAGTGCATTATGAAGGAATAGTAGATTAGGTTTTTCTTTATTGTTTTAGACCTTCTCTCCAAACGACAAATCTCCTGCATCTCCCAAACCTGGAATAATATACGATTTTTTATCTAGTTTTTCATCAATATCGCCAATCCACAAATTTGCCTTTGGTAATTCTTTTTCTACATTTTTGATTCCTTCTTGACTTGCAATAACAGAAGCAATATGCAGTTCTTTGGGCATTCCTTTTTGTTTTGAAAGTTCTTGATAAGTTTTGATAAGTGATTTTCCTGTGGCAAGCATTGGGTCAATCAAAATAACCGTTTTGTTTTCCAAATTTGGGCAAGCTGTATAAAGTAAGTCTATATCAAAGTCATATTGATTGAGTTTATTTTGCAAATCTTGCTTATACTCCCCTCTATACGCACCCACAAAACCACTATCAGACTGCTCAAAAAATTCTGCAAAACCTTCATAAAGAGGCAGACCAGCACGCAAAATTGGAATCAAGACAGGAAACTCATTTAGTTGTTTGGTTTGCTTTTCTCCTAATCCTGTTTTTAACTTAAAATCTTGATAATCAAGATTTTTTGAAATCTCATATGCTAACAAATAACCTATCTTTTTAAGATTCTGACGAAAATTACCTTTGTGGGCTTGCAAATTTGTATCCCTCAAATTATTCATAAAATAATGGGCAATCGAAGAATGTTGAGTAAGGCTAAAAACTGTATTCATTTTAATTTATATTGATAGATTAGAAATAAAAATACTGAAAAACTAAATTAGTATATTTATTTGATTTTTTCATAAAAAATTAATTTAGATGCTTTCTAAAAAACAAAATTTATTAAATTATACTTATAACATTGATTGATTGATAAAATAATTTTATTCCAATTATTTAAAAAACTGATGTACTGATGAAAAAACTACTTTACTTCTTTGAAAAAAATGCCTTTGGTGTTTGCGCCAAAATAGGCGAACGCTTAGGTATTTCTTCTGAAAGCATTCGCCTTTCTTTTATATATGTTTCCTTTATTACTTTTGGTTCGCCTATTTTTCTTTATTTAGTTCTTGCTTTTTGGATGAAAATGAAAGCACATATAAGAAGATACAGACAAATTATTAGAGGTCTTTAAAATTTTAATTATTACACTTCAGAATATTCTAAAATAGGTATTCTGTTTGGAAAATCTGTAATAATACTATCGACTTTCCAATTTTTAAGTTGTTGCATTATTTGGGTATTATTTACAGTCCATGTAAAAACCTTTAAGCCTTTTTGATGCAGTTTTTCTACCTTTTTCTTTGTCAATAATTTATAATACGGAACATAAAAAGAAGGCATAAAGTCTAATTTGGCTAAATTAGCTTCAATAGAAAGTTTGTTTTCTACCAAAAAACCAATTTCAAAATTTATATTATTATTTTGAGATTGCCTATAAAGTTCATTCAAGATATTTACATCAAAAGATTCGATAAATAACCTGTCTTTTATTTTATCAAAAAATGAATAATTTGTAATCTCTTCAATAAATAATCGTACCATTTCGGAAGGCAAAGGCTGCATAAAACCATACCAAGCAGGGTCAGATTTTATTTCTATTGTATAAAAAGGTTTTTGTATTTTATTTTGCTCACTATTAATAAAAGCATACTTTTCAATTTCCTCAAAAAAAGATTTTAAAAGAGGTTTTGTTGCTCTCATAGGTTTTTGTTCTGGATATCGACAATGCCCACGCTCTCCACAATCATATTTTTTGATGGTCTGATAATCCATTTTATAAATATTATGATGAAATCTTTCTTTTCTCAAAACAGCCTCTCCATTTGGTTTTGAACAAAATTCATGAGAAAAATATGGTTCATGAGAAACCAAAAACTGATTTTCTCCTGTCAAAACAATATCAAGTTCTAGCCCATCTACACCATGTTCTAATGCCTTTATAAACGAAGGAATCGTATTTTCAGGTACTAAACCTCGTGTACCTCTATGCCCTTGAAATGTTGTTTTTGATGTTTGATTTTTCATGTTTTTTTTGGAATTAATGAATTTGTGATATATTTTAAAGTAAAAAAATTAATTTGATAGTTTTGATTACTATTCTTTTTACCTTTGTAATGTATAAATCATTTTTATCTAAATTCTATGACTTCTTTTTTCAAGACTATTTTACCAAAACTATTCTTTTTTTGTTCTATTTTACTTCTTTTTTCTTTAAGCAGTTGCATAGAAAAAAACTCAAAACAGACTTCTGAACAAACTATAAATTCTTCTAAAAAACTAGAAATTATTTGTACAACAGGAATGATTGCCGATTTGGTAAAGAATATTGTAGGAGATTCGGCAAATGTAGTTGCTCTTATGGGTGTTGGTGTCGATCCTCATTTATATAAGGCTACTCAAAATGATGTAAATCGTTTGACAGAATCGGATATGATTTTTTATAATGGATTACATTTGGAGGGAAAAATGGCTGAAATTTTAGAACAATTTTCTTCCCAAAAATCTGTTACAGCCTTGGGAGATGCTATTGACAAGACAGTTTTGAGAGAAGTAGGGCAAAATACTCACGACCCTCATATTTGGATGAGTGTAGCACTTTGGAAACAAACAATTCCTTCGGTTGTGAAATCATTGTCCAAAAAACAACCTTCAAATACAGCTTATTTTGAAAAACAAGCCAAAATTTACACTCAAAAATTAGAAGAATTAGATAACAAAATAAAAAAACAAATTTTAGAAATACCAAAAAATCAGCGTGTTTTGATTACTTCTCATGATGCTTTTTATTATTTTGGAAAAGAATATGAAATGGAAGTAGAGGCATTACAGGGCATCTCAACAGCATCAGAAGCAGGAATTTCGGATATGAATAATTTGGTTAATTTTATTGTAGAACGAAAGATAAAAGCTATTTTTGTAGAAAGTTCTATTTCGCCACAAGCTATTAATGCCGTTTTGGAAGGTGCAAAAAATAAAGGTGCTGATGTCAAAATTGGAGGAACTCTTTTTTCTGATGCAATGGGAGCGGCAGGAACTCCAGAAGAAAATTATATCGGAATGATAGAATTTAATGCTAATAAAATACTAGAGGCTTTGAAGTAATTTATTTTTTTTCAAAAAAACTTGTCTAATTCAAAAAAAAATATTACCTTTGTATCACCAAAGAAAAACAAGCCTTCTTAGCTCAGCTGGTAGAGCAATTGATTTGTAATCAATAGGTCAACGGTTCGATCCCGTTAGAAGGCTCTTTATCATAATATACAAAAAAACTCTCAAATTTTATTTGAGAGTTTTTTGTTGTTTTGATATTACTTAAATTTTAAAAATAACATTAAAAAAAATGATACATATACTCAAAGAAGTTTATAGGAGTCTAGTACACGGCGAAATTATAGTAAAACTAAAAAAAATTTCTTTGAAAGAAAAAGAATTGATTGAAGAATTAAGAAGCAAAACATCTCTTATTCCTATTACAGAAATATCTAATTTAGAAGGAGCTGCTTTGCATTGGGCTGAGTATATGAATCAACTTCGTTATCTTATCTTGAATGAAGACCCTAGAAAGTTTTTGACGTGGGAAGTTATTCAATATTCTATGTTTATTGGAAATGTTCCTTATGTAGATATTGAATTAAAAGAGTTAGAGAACTCTTCTGATTTTAATTCTAAATGGAAAACAGCTATACAAGAAATAAGTGTCGGCTTACCTATTTTGTATAAAAAATATTTAGGAAGTAGCGCAAATCTTATACACCATGCTTATCATATAAAAAAGTTTGAAGAAACTATACAAACAGAGATAAAAGATATTGATATGGTATTCGAATTTGGTGGTGGATATGGAAGTATGTGTAGATTATTCAAGAACATTAATTTTAATAATCAATATGTCATATTTGATTTACCTTTATTTTCTCTTTTACAAGAAAAATCTCAACCATGTGAATTAACATAAGTTAAACATTCAGAATTAGATGAAAATTCCAGTCAAGCAATGGTTGTTTGAGTAAAAAATACTCATAATCCTAATATTAAAATCCCTTTAAATATT
>CAKZOK010000036.1 GCA_937136415.1 uncultured Cytophagales bacterium
ACACCAACGAACGGTGTTTTTCCCTGTTCTGTGACTCACAGAACAGCAAATACATCTAGTGTCCAGTACTCTAATTTATTTCAGCTTCAAATTAAAAGTAGTCATTCAATAATTTTATTATTATAAAAAAGTAATAATATGAAAAATTGAATGACTATTTTTTTATAAAAAAAAGTAGTATCATATTTTATATAATACTACTGAATATAATTATTTTGTTTGATTAATAATTTTAAATTAACTTTGTCAAACCTTTATTTATCAATAACCTACCCACTCCAACAAGCCTTAGAAAGAAAAAAATATTTTTCAAAGTTTTATCTTCTTTAAAAAAAGAAGGTGTTTATAGCAAGGACTTTGATGTTTAGGGAGGGGGCAAAACTCTAATTTCATATGAAACATAACTCTCTACAACATAAAGCTAAACATACTTTTGTTTTTAGTTGTTTACTATTTTGCACCCTATTTTTTTTTGGGTTAAGTACATCTAATGCAAAGGCACAAGCCTTCCGTACCACATGGATTACCACTGATGGAACAATAACAATTCCTACCACAGGAGGAGGTTACAACTACAATATTACATGGACAAACCTAACCAACGCAGGTATAGGAGATGGCTCTACGACAGGAGCTGTGGGTAATTATCAGATTACAGGTCTGGCAAATGGAGATACCTACGAAATAGCAATTACTGGAGCTTTTCCTCATTTTTATATGAATATTGGAGCTGAAAGACTAAAATTACAAACCATAGAAGAATGGGGAACACAGGCTTGGACTAGCATGGAAAAAGCTTTTTATGGCTGTTCGAACCTTACCTATAATGCTACTGACATTCCTAATTTGAGTAATGTGAGCAACATGAGTTATATGTTTCGTGGTGCTACTCTTTTCAATGGAAATATTGGAAATTGGAATACAACAACAGTTACAGATATGAGTTTTATGTTTAATGGTGCTGCTGCTTTTAATCAAAATATTGGAACTTGGAATACAGCAGCAGTTACAGATATGAACCGTATGTTTTATAATGCTACTTCTTTCAATCAAAATATTGGAACTTGGACTACAGCAGCAGTTACAGATATGAGTTATATGTTTGGTGGAGCTACTTCTTTCAATCAAAATATTGGAAGTTGGAACACAGCAGCAGTTACAAATATGACTAATATGTTTAGTGGTGCTACTTCTTTCAATGGAAATATTGCAAATTGGAATACAGCAGCAGTTACAAATATGAGTGTTATGTTTAGTGGTGCTACCTCTTTCAATCAAAATATTGCCACTTGGAATACAGGAGCTGTTACAAATATGGCTAGTATGTTTTTTAATGCCACTTCTTTTAATCAAAATATTGGAGGCTGGACTACTGGAACGGTTGCAAGTATGGCTTTTATGTTTAGTGGTGCTACTTCTTTTAATCAAAATATTGGAGGGTGGAATATATCAAATCTAAATTCAGGTTTTTTTACTGGAGCATATCAAATGCTTGATAACTCTGGATTAAATATAGCTAATTATGATGCAACACTTATTGCTTGGGCTGCACAAAATGTAGCATCTGGTGTGAATTTAGGCGCACAAGGTTTAGAATACTGCGCAGGTGAAGCAGCAAGAAATAGCCTTATTGCTGATGATAGTTGGGATATTATAGGTGATATGTTAGATTGTGATCCAGAAATCAATGTACAAGGCAATGGAAATGATATTGCAGATGGCGCAGCAGGTACAAGCCCAACAAATGATACTGATTTTGGAGATATAGCTGAATGTGGAACAAATACTATCTCTAAGACCTACACTATTCAAAATATAGGAGGTGCAGTATTGGATATTACAGGAATTGCGCTTAGTGGCACAAACGCAGGTGATTTTACTTTAAGTGGTCTTCCTGCTTTTCCTACAACAGTTGCACCTACAACAGGAACACAAACTTTTACAGTTACTTTTGACCCTTCTGGAACAGGAAATAGAACAGCTTTAGTTACTATAAATAATAATGATACTGATGAAAATCCTTATACTTTTGTAATTAATGGAAATGGAACGGCTGACACTACCAACCCAGTTATTCCAACTTTGGCTGATATAAATTCACAATGTAGTTCGACACCAGTTGCACCAACAACGACTGATAATTGTGCAGGAACTATTACAGGAACAACAGGAACAGCATTTCCTATTACTACAACTACTCTTGTAACTTGGACTTTTACAGATAGCAATGGCAATTCTGTAACAGCCGACCAAAACGTAATTATTAATGATGGTAAGGAAATCAATATTTTGGGCAATGCAATTTCTATTGTTGATGGCGATGCTACTCCTGATGTAGCAGATGATACAAATTTTGGAAATACTACTTCAAGAACAATCACTTATACGATTGAAAATACAGGAACAGAAATTCTTACAATTTCTTCTATCATTTCAAGTGGCACAAATTCGGCTGATTTTGTGGTAAGTAATGTTCCAGCTTCTGTAACGGCAGGTGGAACGGCTACTTTTGATGTTACTTTTACTCCTTTGGCAGTTGGAACACGAACAGCAACCATTACCATAAATAATAATGATTGTGATGAAGATGTTTATGATTTTGCAGTAGAGGGAAGTAATATTTCCTCTGGCGATGTACTTTTAGTTCGTACAAATACTTATTATCCAACAATTCAAGAAGGCGTTGATGCTTCTATTGATGGTGATGTTCTTGTTATGACTGTTGATAGAGTTTATCCAGAAAATGTATTGGTTGGCAAAACGCTTACTTTCCAATCAAATGCAGCTATATACCAAAATGTTTCTATTGACCAAATTGAAATGAATGGCTTAGGGAAAACGCTTACTATTGATGGCAATATGTGTTTAACCGAACTTCTCAATATGGAAGAAGGTGATGTTATTGTAACTGCTAGTGCTAATTTTGCTCTTCGCTCAACAGCATCAGGAACAGCTATGGTTATCAATGATGATGACAATAATACTGTTCAAGGCAATGTTATTGCTGAGCGTTATTTGGGTTCTGTATCTGATTTGGCAGGTGGTTATGATGCTCAAGGGTATCACATGTTTTCATCTCCTTTCTCAGATGCTACTATTTCACAGTTTGGTGATGATATGAGTTTGGTATTAAATACAGCCTTTAATGGAGCTGTCGAACCTACTTATACTCGTCCTTTCCCTACTTTTTATGAGTACGACGAAACGAGTGCAGGCACGCCAAGTCCATCAGGCATTTACAATGCTTTTACGATTGGTTATAAAGTTCCAACTACTGTTAATCTTAAAGTTGGTAAAGGCTATGAAGCCAATATTGCAACAGGGACAACAGTTGATATGAACGGAACATTGAACAATGGAGATATTCCAATTTCAATTACTCATCAAGGTTTGGCTTATGCTAATCAAGGTTTCAATTTAATTGGTAATCCTTATCCATCTCCTATTAGTTGGACAGAAATTTTGGCACAAACGAATGCGAATACACTTGTCAAAGATGCAGTTTATATTGATATTCCGACGAGCCAGTATGGAGCAACGTATGCTACTTTCATCAATAGCGTTCCTGTCAATGGAGGAAAATCTGATATTGCGCCTTTCCAAGGCTTTTTTGTACAAGCAAAAGCTACTGGTAATTTGATTATGAATAATGATATTCGTCCAGATGCGTATCAAGATTCTCGTTTTTACAAAATGACTGGAGGCAATGCAAAAGGAGCAAAAGAAGGTTTAATCAAATTAGCTATTGAGCAAGATGGCAAATTAGATGAAACAGCTATTTATTTTGAACGAGGTGCAACAAGCAAGTTTGATGGCAAATTTGATGCTTTGAAAATCCATAAAATCAATGGAACTACACCTACTTTATATTCTTATAATGAAGATATTGAAGAAAGTGGTATTGATACTTATTTTTCTATCAATGGCTTGAATGAATTTAATGAGGATATGACTTTACCTTTGGCTATGAACATTGTAAAAAGTGGTAAACATAAAATTGTAGTTCGTGAAATTAAATATTTCCATTCATTGAGTAATATTTATTTGTATGATTCATTGACAGAAACGCTTCACGATTTGAAAGCAAATCCAGAATATGAATTTGTAGCTTCTGCGAGTAAAGAAGTTAAGCGTTTTGTTGTTTTATTCAAGACCAATAAAGTGTTTAGTGAAAAAGGTCATATTGTAGCATATCCTAATCCAACACCTAATAATTTTTCATATAGTTTGAAAAATGATAGCGAAGGAATGCAGACTGTTCGTCTTTTTGATGCAACAGGCAAATTAATTTTGGAACGAGTTGAGAACAAGCAAGGTGCATTTTTGGAAGGTGTTATTAACCTAGAAAAGCAGGCTTCTGGTTTGTATTTACTTCAAATTTCGGATTCAAGAAATACAACAAATGCTCGTATTATTAAGGAGTAAGTAATTTTTTAATAAAAAAATAGCTATATTAATTAGTAATAATTGGTATAGCTTTTATTCTGAAAAAATAAAAAATTCTTGTTTTTGCTTCATAAAAGTAAAAAATAAGAATTTTTTTATCAAAGGCTATAACAGTTTTTTTATGTGTATTTAATTGCTTAAAACTGAGCTTATCGCTTATGAGCAAACAAATACGAAAAATACTCCATGCAAAACAATTATAATTCCTTTTCTTCTAAAAAATGTAATGCCGTCAAACTATCAGTTTCTCTAATTTTATAGTTTATAAATTCTATTCCAAATTTTCGCCATTGATAATTAGCTACCAAAAAATTTCCATTTCTTTCTTTTTCTATTGTTCTGATAATACATTTTTTCTTATCTAAAGAATCAATCAAATAAGCAGGCGAAAAATCTACTAAAGGCTTGCTCATACGAGAACCCAACCACAATGGACGTATTTTGCCTTCAATAATTTTAAATAAAAAAAGTCGTTTTCGTAAGTTTTTATCAAAACGAGTTTCTTTGATTACTCCTACCCAAATATCATCTTGCCCGTCGTTATCTGCATCGCCAATTTCAAAATTATAGACAGGGTAAGGCAATTTCCATTCATCTAAAATCGTATTTTTTTTGCTTTTTTCTTTCAAAAAAGTTTGAATTGCAAAGTTGTGTTTGTCTTTTTTATTTTCTTTTTTTATCAAACGAATACCAATTTTTTCTCCATCTTTGAGAGTTGTATAAAAAGTATCTTTTTTTTTATTCTGACAATTAGAAAATAGGAAAATAAATAGAATAGAATATATAAAATGAAGTTGCATATAGCTTACTCTTTAGAGTGAGAGAAAAGTACCAAGTGCTTTAGCTTTCGGATAAAAAGGAGTGAAAAAATATTTATTTCAAATCTAATCTAAAATCTGTTTTTATCTAAACAAGAAACTACTATTTCACGTTTTTATAATCAAAATCTTATCTCAAATCTATTTTTATGCACGATATAGAACCTTTCTTTGGTTGGGAGTTTAGTTATGATTCGAATACTGATGAACGTTCTCCTTTTTATGAAGCCACCTACAATACCAACCAATACACGAACACCATTTATGGATATTATATTCACCCTTATTGGGATTTTATAGGCTCTGAAACGCTGTATATCAAAGTTTTGATGGCAGATTATCAACATAGCTTCGTGATTATTGAATGTATTGGAGAATGGAATGATGCTTTACACAATGATATTATGCACCTCAAACGAAATGTAATTGATTATTTTACAAATCAAGGAATCAATCATTTTATTTTGATAGGAGAAAATATTCTCAACTTTCACGGCTCGGACGACGAATATTATGAAGAATGGTTTGAAGATGTGGAAAATGGTTGGATTGTTCTTCTTAATTTTAGAGAATTTGTATTGAGAGAGATGAACGCTTACAATTTGGATTCCTATCTTATTTGGGGAGGAATTTTGGACGAAATAGACAACTGGCGCACCACAAACCCCCATAAATTATTTGAGTTTATTAGAAAAGAAGTCGAAAAACGAATTGCTTTGTTTTGATAAGTATCAACATATTTGTAGGTTAAAGGCTTGCCTTTGATTGTATTTGTATTCTTTTTAAATTAAAAAAAATCTTACAAGTCAAAGGTGAGCCTTTGCCCTACTTTGAAAAAACTTACTTCTCTGTCTGTATCAACATAAAAGCACCCCAAAAAAATGGAGATGGATATTCTTTTTTTAGTTCTGCTTGTGCCATTCTGAATGATTGACCTACGTCGTTGCTTTCTGCCCAATAATGATAAAAATAAATCATTAATTTTGCTGTTGCTGCATCGCTGACTTGCCAAAGGCTCATAATTGTTGATTTTGCTCCTGCCAGTTGAAAGGCTCTTTGTAGCCCATAAACACCTTCTCCTGCTTTTATATCGCCCAATCCTGTTTCACAAGCAGACAAAATGACTAACTCTGTTTCTTCCAAATTTAGTCCTCTAGCTTCGTAGGCTGTCAAAATTCCGTTGTTGCTTTCTGTTCTTTCTTTTGAGTTTTTGAGTTCTAAAGCTGATTCTGCATTGGCGAGCATCAAACCAGAACGAAGGAGAGGATTTTGACGAACTTGATTTGCCTGCAAACCAAACGAACGAGCATTTTGGGCAGTAGAAATAGTAGCATCAGGTAAAAAATATCCATGAGTTGCAATATGCAAAATACGAGGGCTTTGCATAGATTTGATTGCTTTTTCACTTGCTGCATTTCCTAAAATAATTTCTGTTTTTTGATTTTCTTTTTGTAGTAATCTTTGGATTGCTTCTACTTCTATTTTTGTACCTGGAAGTGGACTTATTTTTCCTTTATTTCCATAATTTGGAAAACCTACTAATACGATTTCATTATTTTGATTGATAGAATTAGTATTGATTTTTTCTTTTGTCAAATCCTTTAAGTTATTCAAAAAAACAAGGTCTTGATGCTCAATAATATATGAACCATCAGGAAGACGAAGTGTATTTAGGTTGATTTGATTATAAATTCCGTCTAAAGAAACAAATATTTCTTCAGTTTTTTCTTGATTTCTTATCTCTTCTAATTCATCATAAATTGCTTTCCAATACGCAGAAAAACTATCGTTATTTTTTATCTTTAATTGAATGGTATTTCTATAATATTGAAAGTGTTCTTTTTCCAATTTTTCACTCTCTTTTAGAATAATTAATTTTGGAGTATCAAAGTTTGGTGTTCCGATTAAGGCAACATATTGAGTTTTAGAAAAACTGTCATTGATATATTTTGGAAAAGCAATAATATCCACAAAAGCCGTATGCGAAGGCAATGATTTCTGAATATCAAAGTAAGTTTTTAAATCGTTTTCTTTGAATAATTTAGGTAAAGATTCAGAAAGATTTTTTTCAATTTGATTGGTTTCTTTTTCTAAAGCATCTCTATCAATTTCTTGTTCTTTGAGTTCTTCTGGTGTGTAAGCATAAAGTTCGATAAGCTCTTCTCTATTGCTAATCCATTTTTGATATTCTTCTTTTAATTTCTGATTATCAGACTTCAAAACACTTTCTTTTATTCGGTTTGTAGTGTTTAATAAAATTGCCTTTGTAGCCAAATGAGCATTGTGCATTTGAGTAATAAGCGCAGGGTATTTGTTTGGATACTTAGCTTCTGTATCCGTTACGAAGCTATAAAAACGCAAAAAAGTAGGACGGATTTTGTCCCAATAACGTTCTTTTTCAGTTTCGCTCATAGCAGGAAAATAATTTTTGATAAAATCGTAATTATGAGTAATTACATTTTCAAATAATACGGCACTTTTTTCAATTTTACCTTCTTTCCAATACAACAAAGCTAATTGTTCTAGTGTTTTGATAGTTTTTACATGATTTTTTCCTAGCTGGTTTGCTCTAATTTCTAAAGCTGTTTTGAGGTTGGATTCTGATTTTTCTGGCTGGTTTTGTTTCTTATAAAACTCTCCTAAATAATGACTGGCATTTGAATAAGAAAGATTATTGTTTCCTAGTTTTTTCTCATAAATTCGTTGTGCTTCCAAAAGTAATTTCTCTGTTTTTTCTATTTTATTCATCTCAATATAAAGAGCTGCCAAGCCTGTCAGCATGTGTGCCAAATCGGGGTGATTGCGTGTTCCGATGCGTTTTTCTTTTAGTTCGATGCTTTGCAAAAAGAGAGTTTCTGCTTCTTCATAGCGTTTCATCTGTTGATACAAAAGAGCTTGATTAATCAAAAAACGTTGATAAGTATTTGAGCTTCCTTTTAAAGTCAAAGCTGCAATCTCCATTGCTTGAGATAAGTATTTTTCAGCTTCTTCATAACGCCCTAATTCTTGAAATAAAATGGCTTGATTATTCAAAACAATCGCCGAAGAAATTGTTTTATTACTGTTGTTTTGAATAGTTTTAATTTTTTTAAATTGTTTTTCAGACTCGCTATACAACCCTTTATCTTTCCAAATCATTGCTTGATTATTGAGCGCAGCCATGTAATTTTCATTGTTTGACTTATCACTTATCTTTACTGCTTTTTCTATGTATTTTTCAGCTTCCCAAAATTGCTTTGTAGTATAATAAAGCAAACCCAAATTGTTGATAAGTTTGGGGTAAAGTGGGTGTGAAGTTTTGTTTTTGCGCTTAAATTCTTGTTCAGATTTCAAAAAACTCTCTTCGGCTCTTTTATATGAGCGAGAAGAATAGGCAATTTCTCCCAAATCATAATAATTTTTTGCAGCTTGTAAAGGGTCATTTTTATGTTGATTTGTTATGCCTGATTCGTCGGATAATCGTAATAAAAGACGCTTTGTTTTTTGTCCTCTTTGTTTTTCTTCATACAAATCCGAATTATCAATAAAGGCAATGGCATAACCAAAAGTAGCTGTATCATACGAAGTACGAAGGTCGATAAGTTCTTTACTTACTAATTTTTGAGATGTGTTTTCTACTTTTTCTTCTACCTCTTTTTTAATTTTTTTTTCTAACTTTTTTCGTTTTTCCTCTGCTTTTTTCTTAGCTTTTTCCAACCAATTTTGTGCATATAAGTTTGGCGAAAATACCATAGAACAACTAAAAATGAGAACTAAAAATAATAGGGACAAAGGGAGTTGCTTTTTCATAATTTAATAATTTACTTTTTGAGATTAAGGGAAATTTGGTGTAATTCTATGTGCCAATTTAGAATTAGGAGTTTACTATAATTGGAACAATTTATTTATCAAAAATGTTCTATTATGCTAATATTTTTAGAAAAATAAATTGAATATTTAGTTTTAAAAACTAGCTCCCAAAGTCAAGAAAAAAGCTCTACCATCAGCAGGAATAATCCCTGGTCCGGGATAACCGTCTGCTCGTCTTGTAAAATAAGAATTATTGGTAAGGTTATTAATACTACTTTCTATTTTTAGCCACTTGTAAGTATAACTCCTTGACAAATCCATTACAAAATAAGAAGGAATAATCCCACTTACAGCCGTTGCACTTCTGACTACATTTGTAGCATCTGTAAAATGTTTTTTAGTATAAGAATATTGATATGAAAGTTTGAAATCTTTGTAGCCAAATTGCAAGCCACTACGCAATGTAATAGGTGGAACAAGCTCAACCTGTCTGTCCAAAATGGCTGTTTCTTCCGAGTTTGTATATTTACTTTTCAAAATAGAAGTATTCAAATAAAGCCCTAAATAGGATTTTGGTAAAATATTTTCTATCCAATTATTAGCCATTTTTCCAATATTAAATTCTAAAAGAGATTCTATTCCATAAATTTTGGCTTGTGCAATATTCCCTCTAAAACGATACGGATTGTATGTTGGGGCAACTCCTTTGCGCTCTACTTGACTTATTCTGTCGTTATAATTTAAGTAAAAAAGACTTATATCAAACTGCAAAAGAGTATTTATTTTTCCTCTAAAACCTAGGTCTGCATTATAACCACTTTCATCTTTTATATCAGGACTAATTACTAAATTAGGATTCTGAATACGCAAATCACTAAAAGTAACCGAGCGATAATTTTGAGAAAAATTGGCATAAATTTCCAATTCATTTTTATTGTATTTTTCCGTGAAATTAGGTTTGTAACTAATTCCAATTCCACCCAAAATAAAACTTCTAGGTCGCTCCAAACTCTCTTCGTTTTTGGTTTCGGAGATTAAATTTCCTGCAAAATCAAAAACTTGTTCTTTATAAAATCCAATTGCTTGTGTTTTGATATATTCGGCTCTAATTCCGGGAGTGATGCTCCATTTGTCAGAAAGATTAAATACATTTTCTATGAAAAAAGAAGCATTTTGATTTGGAAATTCGTAAGAAGAATTTTCTAAATTTTCAGAATTGAGGAAAGCAAAATTAGGTTTATTAGTTGCATCTGCATCGCCTTGTCGTTGTGTGGTAAAGCCGTTGTAATATCTAAAACCTGTAATAAAAGCGTGTGTTTGTTTTTTTATTTTTTCTCCCAAAAAATGAATAGAATAACGATGCAAAAGACGAGTTTCATTGCCAAAGTTTTTGAAATCTCCATCTATTAATGTTCTGTTTTGCCCAAAATCAATAACACTTATTTTATCCAAATTTCCGATAGTTTTTCGTTCTGCCAAAAGCCCAAAAGTACGACTATTTATTTTTGTTCTATTCGAAATTTTGTAATCCAAAACAATAGCTCCCAAGTTCCAATTTACGGCAAACCAGTTTCTATCTCTAATCGATTGGCGTGGATTCTGCTCAAACATAACATCGGTAAGCCCTCCTGCTTGCCTAGCCAAATAATTCATTCCAGTATATTCTATTGATATTTTGAGCTTCGAAGTTGGTCGAAAAGTAAGTTTTGCAAAACCTGTATGTACATCAAAACCAGAATTTTCTCTCCAGCCATCGCCACGTTTGTATTGATAAAATCCGTAATAACTTACCTTTGAATTTTGATTTTTATTATTTCCCAAATTTCCACCTACATCTACAAAACTATTTGTAAAACCATAAGAGCCAACAGTTTGACGCAAATTAATTTTAAAATTATCTTGTTTGGGAGCATCTTTCATCACAAAATTTAGCATTCCACCAAACTGCGTTCCGTACTGCAAAGAAGCTGCGCCTCGCACAAGTTCAATCCGTTCGACTGCCTCAACAGGTGGCGTATAATAGCTTTCTGGATAACCCAAAGCATCAGCCGAAATATCATAGCCGTTTTGGCGAGTATTAAAATTTGCTGTACGGTTTGGCGAAAGCCCTCTTGCTCCAATTCCTAATTGAATACCTGCCCCATCGCTTTCCCAGACATTCAGACCTGCTACTTTTGCATAAATTTGTCTTGAATTATTGGCTGCCAAATTTGCCGTTGTGTTGTTCAGAACGATTACTTCACTCTTTTTTGCCTCATAAATTCCCATTCCATCAACAGTATTTAAGCGAGCCATCAAATTTGAGTTTTCTAATTCTGTTTTTCCTTTTATGACGACTGTTTTGAGAGAATCTTGTAGGTCTTTTAAATCAAAATTAATAGTCAGAACGCTTTTATCTTTTATATTTATTTCCTTCGAAGCTGTTTTGAAACCGTATAAATAAGCTACTAAAGTATAAGTAGAGTTGGGAGAAGAAGGGCATAAAAATTCTACTAAAAAATTGCCATTTATATCACTTTGAGCATATTTATTGAGTTCTTTTACTACGATAGTTGCACCAAAAAGAGGTTCGTTTTCAGATGAATGAGAGGAGGTAAAAATATTTCCTTTTATTCGGATTTGAGTTTCTATTTTTGGACTTTCTTTTACAACACGTGTAAGGTTTTGGGCTATACCAAAATTGGGCAACACACAAAAACAACAACAAAATATAAAAATACGACCACAAAAACAGCACAAAGAATCTTGAAAAAAAGGTTTCATTTATTTAGACTAATTATAGACAATCTCATTTTGTGCAAAAATAAGACAGAGAAGGCATAAAAAAAAATGTTTTTTAGAATTATTCTAAATAAAGAAGAGAATTAGTTTTAAATTTAGTTTTGTATAATCCGTTGAAAAATAATTTCCTCTGCCCAATAAAAAATCGTTATTTTACTTTGTCCGTTATCATAAAACGTGTTGAATCTTGTTGAAGCAGCATCTTTTGTGCTTTTTTGCCAGTTTCTTTTTCTTTTATCATCTAATTTTTCTAAAATAGAGTTTATCCAAACAGAATCTTGTGGATTCTTTTTAGTTTCATACATTCCTTTAAGCCATTTTCCTATATTTTTCTTATCTATTTTTATAGCCATTTTATAATCCCACGAAGAAGCAGCAGGAACAAAAATGATTGTGTTTCCAAAACCATTCGCATTAAAAAGTGAAAATTCGGCATCTAAAATTTCAGAATAAACTTTGATTTGTTTAGACAGAACCTCAATGCGTTCTTGCTTATTCTCTACATCAAAACTTTCTAGTTTATTGTCATTATTTATTTTGTCAGAAGAATTAGAATCACAACTTACTAAAATTAATAACCCAAAAAGTAAAATAAAATGTATGTATTTTTTCATAAAATGTAGCAAATGTTTTAGCTTTTATAAATTGAACAATAGAGTAATTTAATTCGTATCAATAATAAATAATTTCCATCAATCATAAAAAAATTATGCAGCCACAAACTAATAAAGACTATAATTCTAAACTTACAGTAGAGCAATATGTAAAATTAGAACAAGAAACCAATCAAAAATATGAGTTTCACGACGGACAAGTCTATGCAATGGCAGGTGGAACAGATAGTCATAATACCATAATGGTTAATCTTTCAGGTGAAATATATACTCGTTTGAAAGGTAAAGAGTGTCGAATAAAAAATAGTGAAACAAAATTATATTTAGAAAATAAAAATAAATATGTTTATCCAGATGCAATGATTATTTGTGGAGAACAAGAAAAAGCCAAAAATTTAAAAGATGCTTTTACTAACCCTGTTGTCATTATAGAAGTTTTATCGAAATCTACACAAGGATATGATAGAGGAGATAAATTTGGTTTTTATAGAGCAATTTGTTCACTTCGTCATTATGTTTTGGTAGAACAAAAGGAAGCAAAAATAGATATTTTTTCTCGTAAAAGTCCTACATCACTTTGGGATATTCAGACGATTGAAGGCTTAGAAAGTAATCTTGAATTAGAAATTTCGGAAACTGAAACACTTATTATTCCTTTGAAAGATATTTATTATGATGTGGTTTTTGAGCAGTAAATGTAGCTTATGCTTTAGCATGAGAAAATGTACAATAGACTTTAGTCTATCAGAAAAAAAGCATTACATTCTAAAAAAATAGAATATAATGCTTCATATCTAAACATTAAGAGTTAATAACTACTTAGAAGTTTTACGCTCCAAAACTTCATCGATTAAGCCATATTTTTTTGCTTCTGGCGCAATCATCCAATAATCACGGTCGCAATCTCTCTCTACGGTTTCGTAATCTTGTCCAGATTGGTCAGCCAAAATTTGCGTTAATTCTTTCTTTACAATCAAAATTTGTTTTGCTGTAATCTCAATATCAGAAGCCTGCCCCTGAATTCCACCTAAAGGCTGATGAATCATTACACGAGCATGAGGAAGTGCAGTACGCTTACCTTTCTGACCAGCCGTCAATAAAACTGCACCCATTGAAGCAGCCAAACCTGTACAAAGTGTTGCTACATCAGGGCGAATATATTGCATTGTGTCATAAATACCCAAACCTGCATAAACAGAACCACCAGGGCTATTCAAGTACATCAAAACATCTTTTTCGTGGTCAGCAGATTCTAAAAATAAAAGTTGAGCTGTTACAATATTGGCAACTTGGTCATCAATAGGAACACCCAAAAAGATAATTCTATCCATCATCAAACGAGAAAAAACATCCATTTGAGCAACATTTAATTGACGCTCTTCGATGATATAAGGAGTAAAATTAGTGATACTTTGTTTGGCATAGCCCTCTAAAGTTGTTGTAGGAATGCCCTGTGCTTTGTGAGCATGCTTGTAAAAGTCGGTGTTATGAAATTTCTTGTGATCAAACATATAAAAATGGTTTTGTATATAAGTAAATAATCGTTTTTTCTAAAAGTCTTAATTATTTTGTAGTTTGTCTTGCTACTTATGGCTATTTTTACTAAAATAAAGCCGTTGTTTCATTGACTGACAAATAGACAGTTATAAGAAAAAAAAGGTAATTTTGTTTGATTTTTTTGATAAAATTACAATTTTATTTGGATAACAAACACTTTTACAAGCGATAAGTTTATTATAAAAACCTGTATTTCGCTTTCTTTCATTAAAATCCTAAAATGAATCTTCAATTATTTACCTTCTTCAAAACTTATTTTCCTTCACTATTTTTAGTGCAGTTTTCAGCTATGCAGTTTCAGCTTTGGGATAAAAATGGTGTGATTTGGGCAAAAATTGAAGTAGAAAAAGATAGTTTTAAAATAATTTCTATTCAGCAAAAATCAAAAGTAGCTGACACTTTAACTTCGTTGAGGGCTGCACCGTTCCAAGTGTCAGAAGGACAAGATGTAAATTTTTTAGAAGAATTAAATAATTTATCAATAGAGTTTAATCAAAACATAAAGCCACTTTTAGAAAATTTTAAAATAGATTTTGAGCAAAGAAAAAAAGAACTCAAAAATCAGTTTAGAAATGGTTTTTCTGTTCAACAAAAAGAAAATTTAGCACCTATTTTTCAGCTTTTAGAAGAAGGTGGACATTCAGTTTTTTTACTTCCTGAATGGATTGCTATTTTTGAGTTTTGGCAGTTTTTTTGTCAAAAATCTAATTTTGAAAAATCATTTTTCCAAAAGAATGAAATTTTGAAGGCTTTTGGTGTTTTTTATAACAATTCTCATAAATCAAAAATTCCTATTTCTTATTCTAAAATAGAAAATTTTGTAATTGATTTTTGTCAAAAAAATAAAATAAAGGAAAGAGAAATTTTATTGTATGGAATTTTGAATCAATTTTTGAATAAAAATGATATTTCAAGGCTAGATTTTGTCCCAATTCTTCAACAAAAAATTAATGAAGACAAACCAAAAAAGATTTGGATAAACGATAATCAAATTTTAAAACCACTAGAGTTTAATAATGAAGATTTTGAAAAGAAAACTTTTTTTGGAACGTATGAAAGTTTTGCTGATTTGCTTTTAGCTTTTTTTATTCAAAATGAAACTTTACAGTTTGCCTTAGCATCAAAAAAAATAATTTCACAAGTAGGAATTTTTGGGCTTTCTCAAAACTCAAAATTAGTAAATAGATTAAATTCAGAATCAAATTATGATTTAATTATTTTAGATTCTGACAAACAGAGCTTCAATTCTACAAAAGAAATTTTACTTTTTCAATCCTTATCAAAAAAAGATAAACAGCTTGTTTGTTCTCTTCAAAATTCTTTTAAACTGCTTTCAGAAAATGGAGTTTTGTTTCTTTTATTGAATCAAAATCAAAATCAATTATTAGACAAAAAGGCACTTTCATCATTTCGCCGTTTGTTGCAAGAATGGTTTGAGAGAATAGAAATCTATGATAATAAAAAAGAATTAGGAATATTTTTTTATAAAAAAACAAAACAAGAAAAAGGAGTTTTTTATTCAGAAGTAGGACAGAATAAATCCATTATTTTCCAGAATAATTTTTTACCTTCTACGTGGAAACCAAAACCAATTTTGTCAGAATATCAAAAACTTATTCCTGCCATTAGTTTGCAAGAAGAAAAAAATGCTGTTTTTAAAACTCATTTTAGAGCTATTTCAAAACAAAAAATAGAAAGGTTTATTGAATCAGATTTTAAAAATAATCTGAAAGTCAAAGTTGAAAATTATATCAAAAAATATAATCAACAAGTTGAAAAATTAGAAGAAAAGACAAAGAATAAATTAGAAAAAAAGAAGATTGTTTTGGCTTCCAAACTAGCAACTAACACGCTTTTTGAGAAAGACATTTTAGAGGAAATTGAAACGAAAACAATTCGGAAAAGAAGGAATAATCTATTAGAATTTGATGAAAAGAATTTAATTGAAACTCAAATTTCTCTTTTTGAAAATGGTTTTTGGTATTATGAAAGAAGTGTTTTTGAGGAACTTGAAAGTCAGCATAATTATGATTTAGATAAAATTTTTCCACGCCGAGAACAAGGCGAAAATATCCTAATTTTTTGGTCAAATACTTCAACTGGTGGCGAAATTTGGGCAACTGATAAACCTGTTCCATCTAATTTTTTGAATGAAATTTTGCCAAATGCGTATATTTTTCCATTTTATATTTATGATAATGGAAAGCAAAAAAGTAATTTATCGGATATTTTCTTGCACAAATTTAGGAGAGGATATGCAGCAGCTTTCGAAAAAAGGATTGAAAAAATAGAGAGTGCTATTCAAGTTTTGTTTGATTTGTCTGATTTTGAATTTTTGCAAGTCAATCAAGAATTAGCTTTTGAGTTGCGAAATTTATCGGATATAGTGGATAAAGATGAGTACAAAATAACCAAAGAATTAAAAGAAAATTTGCACAACCCAGAGCAAAATACCTACATTCAATTTGAGCAAATAACAAAGATTTTCAAGAATACAAAACGAACTTTTGAGCGTTTAGAAAATAAAGCAGTACGCAATAAAGAAAGCCAAAAAACACTACAAAATTATTTTGAGAAGGGAGAAAAAGCGATTGATTTTATAGAAAATTATTGGCAAAAACTAGAAAGCGAAGAAGCTCAAGATTTTGTAGTTCCGACAGAGGAAAATATGACAGAGAAATTAATCTTAGGTTATATTTTTGCTGTTTGGCAGCGAGATTTATTCAAAAATAAATATAAGGAAGAATTAAAAAATGACATTCCACGCATTCCGATTTATAAAGATTTTCATTATTTTGCCAATCAAGGAGAGTTTTTATTACAGAAATTTTTGCGTCAAAATTCTATCAAAACTGAATTTGAAATAGTCGAATTGTTTGAAGAAAATCAGAATAAAAAAATGTCTAAAAGTTCGAAAATTTGGTTTGAGAAAGAAAATAAAATTTGGTTTGATAAAACGACTTTTTTACAGCCTGTTTCTGAATTAGATTTTGATAAAATCAATCAGTTTGAAGTAAATCAAGTTTCGTTTTTAGAAATTACTTTAAAATTTTTGAGTAAAAATAAAGTTGATTTACAGGACGGAAAAGAGATTTTGGAACGAATAATTAGTTTTATAGTTGGTAGGTAAAAGGCTTGCCTCAATGCTGTCAATTTAAGGAAAAAAGTCGTTCTTTTGTTTAACCGTCGTTGAGGCGTTGCCGTCAACGAGGTTTAAAATCGTAATCCTCAACGATGGCTTTAGCCTCGTTGACGGTTGAAAAAAGTCTTAAATTGACAACACTGAAACTTGCCTTTGACTGTATTTGTATTAAAAAATACCTGTTTGGAAAGTCAAAGGCAAGTCTTTGCCCTACAAATACATTCCAAAGACTACTTCAATTTTACAGCCGTTCCATACGCAAAAATTTCAGAAGCTCCTTGCGAAATCATCGAACTTTCAAAACGAATATTTACGATGGCATCAGCCCCCAACTGCTCGGCATCTTTGATAGCACGTTCTAATGCTTGTTCTCTTGATTGTGCTTGTAATTTTGTGTATTCTTCTATCTCTCCTCCAATAAAATTTTTTAGAGAAGCTACAAAATCTCGTCCTGCATTTCTAGCTCTGACAGTACTTCCTCTTACAAGCCCTAAAACTTCAGTGATTTCTTGTCCTACGATAGTTTCTGTGTTTGTTACTAACATGGCTTTTTGGTTTTTATAATTGATAAATTTATTTTATTGAACTCTTTTTTTATAATTTTCATAAGAATTATTGAGAGCATTGTAGAGCATTTCTCCAACCAGTTTTGCGCCTCTTGCATTGAAATGTGTATAATCACTTTGGGCTAGAGATGGTTTATTGTTTACCCACGAGTTCATTGAATTTTGTCCTCCCATTGCATCACGCAAATCCCAAAATGCACAACCTGCTTTCATAGCTGCATTTTTTTGGGCTTGTCTGATTATTTCTACACTTGGATAAGATTCATAACGAGTTCCTTTGCGTCTTGACCTGTCAGAAACACTAACAACGAGTACGCAAGCCTTTGGGTGTAAGGATTTTAAATAATTATATTGACGATAAAACATTCTTTCATAATATGAAAGGCTATATTTTCCTTCTCCACTAATATTGACACCAAATTGAACAATAATAAGTTTGACTTGAAGTGCTTCTACTTGCTGTTTCATAAAATCACGATTGATACGAGGAATTTCAAAACCTGAACTTCCACGAAGTGAAATATTATCCAAGGCAACTCCTGTATTACAATCAAAGGCAACTCCCAAAACTTCAGGGTTTCCTTTACTTCCCAAATGAATTTGAATTTTATTAAATTTAGTTTTTAGAGGCACTTTATGAATAGCTATGTTTTTATTTTGGGGAAGGTCTAATTTATCAATTACTTTATCGCCATTTAGGTTGAGCTGAAAAGCCAAAGGTGCAGAAGGCGAACGATAAACAAATTTTATATTTTCGATACTTGTAGCTTTTTTGTGTCCTAATCGTGGGTCTGTAAAACGAACCCAAGCATGTTTCATGTCTGTGTGCAATGAATCTTCATGAGCAGTTGGGTTTGTAAAACGGTCGTATTCTGTTAGCAATCCTAATTTATTATGACGAGGTCTTTTCTTTTGGTCTATGTAGGCATATTTTGTCCAGTTAGGAGAATAACTTGTAAAAAGTGTCGCACGCACATTTCCACGCACATAAACAGGAACAAGCCCTACACCACACCCTCCAAAACGACGCTGAAAACGCTCTCTCAAATACGAACTAATACGGTCGCCTTCAATTTGAGAATCTCCATAATGAAGAATTCGGATTAGGTTAGGCGATTTTGAAAGAGATTGAAGAGAGGCAAAAAAGGCATTGAGCGCATCAGGGCTTTGAGCAGGAAACTCTATCGCTTGACGAGCATCAACAACAGGTTCGTAACGCTCTTCTTGCAAAACAGTATCTTCTTGAACATATTTTGATGAATCTGTATCTGAAAAGTCCAAAGTATCAACAAGAGTAGTTTCAGCATTTTCTACTTTGCTTTGAATATCTGCAATAAAATCAAGCTCTTTTTGAGTGGTGTCTGATAATGGATTCAAATCATCAAAGGTAAAAATATTCATTGTGAAATTTTCACTCATCAGAATTTCGACAGGCGAAAGCACCATTATTACAAGCGAAATACAAGTAATATAAAATAAAAGTGTAAGAGGGCGTAAAGGTTCTACTGATTTTGGTTTCATT
>CAKZOK010000037.1 GCA_937136415.1 uncultured Cytophagales bacterium
ACTATTGACATTTCAGAGCTAAAATCTAAAGATTATTTTGGTTATATTTTTAATTACAACACCAACAAATCTAAAAACTTACGAAAAGATAGTGGCCATAAATATGGCAGCATTATTTTGAATTATATGTTAAGATAGATCTAATTAGGGCTTGCAGATTTTCTCAAGAGTACCTGAGTTTAAATTTCGATTTTTTTTCCATAGTCTTATCGCTTATTTTACATCCTTTAGAGAAAAAGATGTTTATAACTCTAAAAAATCTTGAGTTGATGCAATTCTTGAATAAAGCACAAAAAATAGCATATTGATTTGCTATTTTTTCCAATGTTATTAAATTCATTATAAAGAATATTGCCCCAATCCAACTCTTTGAGGTATCACTTCTTTTGGCTTTAATACTGCTTAAACCATATCCATTTTTTGCTTGTCCGAACTTCGCTTCTATATGATTTCTCTGATTTCGTTCTTTTTTTAATTTTCTTTTTTGGTACGCATTAAGCTCTTGTTTTGGTGGTCTACCTAAAGGTTTTCCCACAGTTCGTATGGCTTTTTCTTTGAGCCATTTCCTGTTTTTTCTATTCAAATATATTTGGTCTGCCAAGACCAGTTCAGGATAATACCCAAAGGTTTTTTTATACATATTTACTTGTAGCTCTAAATCAGTAGCTTCATTAAATTGATCCCAACTGATATGTTCTACTCGGCTCATTCCATCGACCACACTTGCACTTATTTTTGCACCAAATTCTGTAGCAGCTTTGTCTTTTCCTCTTGGAATAGGACGTACATAAGGTTGATAGATATTGACAATCCTATCTTTAACACTATGTGTTTTCTCTTGATACATAAAAAGTTGTTGCTCATAGAGGTGTTGCAATACCCAATATATTTTTTGATCTCTTTTTGAGAGTGGAAACTTAGAAGGATATGGATTTTTTGTTGAAAATAAACCCAGAAGAACCTCCTCCTTTTTGATGCTTTCTATGCTGTCCAATAATTTTTCAATATAGGCTAAATTGCGTTTTACATAGTTGAGTTGTTTGCCTATAAACTTGCGAATCTCTTTTTTGGACTTCCTTCTTTTCTTTGAAAACACCAAATATTGTGTTCGTGCTATTCTACGATAATCTCTCGGCTTTTTTAAACAAGATTGTTGGTAGAGTAAATCTATCAAACGTTCACTTTCTTTTCTTGCGGTATTGAGTAACCCTGCATCTGTAGGAAAAACTATTTTTTGATTTGCCACTGTGGCATCTATCTTTAAAGAGCCTTTGTTTTTTGGTAAATTCGTTTGATCATCATCATCATTGCGAATCATTTTCTTTTTCGACCGCTTTAACTCATCTGCTTTTTGTATGATAAATGCATTCCACGCATCAAAATCATTATCTCCCATTCGCTTTCTAATGTCTACAAAAACTGTGGGATGAAAGGGTTCTTGGGTTTGAAAACTTGTAAGACCACAAAAATATTGAAGATAGATATTTTCACTAATCATAACCACAGTTCCTCTATCATCCAAACCTAATTTGTGTTTTACAATGATGGCACCAATAACCATACGAACATCAATACTTTCTCTTCCATAACTACTATTCAGAGATTTTGAATATACAGATGCCAAAGCATCCCAAGGAATAATTTTTGCTAACTTTACCCAACGATTATCGGGACTTAAAGACTGATCAAAAGGGTGTGAAAATCCATTTAAAGTAAGTTGACTTGCGGGTGTGTATTTTATCATAACTGCACGGGTTTATGATAGTAAGATACAAAAAACCTTGCAGATATCAAAAAAATAACAACTCTAAATTTAATTTAAAGTACTGAATATTAAATAATTAAATGAATGAATTTAGAAAATCTGCAAGCCCTAAATATTCTTAACTGCTTGTTTTGTTCAATCAATATTTCATTAAGTTCGTGAGATTCTTTTTCTTGATTCGGGAACTGAATTGAATAAGCACTTGGAATTGATGTATCTACTTTTACATCTGGTAAATGTTCCTTAATTTTTTCTAAAGATTTCTCAAAATAGTTCTCACTTATTTCGCAACCAGTTAAACTAATTCCTGCATTGTAGCAAGCGATAGCAATTGTTCCACTTCCTAAATGTGTATCGAGTATTTTGTCTCCTTGTTTAGCATACATTTTTAATAGCCAATTATAAAGGTCAAGTGGCTTTTGAGTTGGATGGGTTTTATTTCTATTTTTTCTAACGCTATAATGAAAAATTTTGGCAGGTCTATCTAATGAAGACCAAGCCATTTCAGCCATAGCAAAGTTATTTAGAGATTCAGGTTGTTTTTTATCCCAAATTATATAACCTTTATTGTATTCACTTCTTAACCACAATTGCCCAAAATAATTACCACCCCAAATAATTTGGTTTTTTGAAACTCGAAAAAGTTCATTAAAATATTCATCATTAGGTTTTACATCCCATTCAGCATATTCTTTCATATTAAATTTTTTGTCTCCGCCTCTTTTAGTTTTATTTAAAATTCCATAAGGTGGGTCAACAATCGCTAAATCAAAATAATTATCAGGATATCTTGACATTAAATCCATATTATTCTCTCTTGTAATTGATATCATAATTATTTTTATCTTTTTGTTGCGAACCTTTCAATAGTCATATTTGAAATGTTTTTACTAATGTCGGTTCCTAAATTATTTGTGATTATTGAGTCAAAGTCCTTAAAATCTATTTCTCTTATATCGTTGTCTATATTGTTGTATAAATATTCTGAAAAGGTACTCGCTCGAATTATAACTATTGGCGAAGCCTGAATATCTTGCAAAACAGCAGGTACGTATCTTGGTGCAACTACAATAGTATATTCTCCACCAATTTTATCTCTATGACCAGCTAATCTACCTGAATTTATGCCAGAGAGTTTGTTTTTAGTCGATTTTGCATCTACTGCAAACTTTTTCTTTTTTGTGAGATATAGGCATTCAATATCTGTATTACCAGCACCACCAATTTTTTCAGCTTCTACATTGTAGAACATATTAAAGCCATCTGTAAGTGCATCTTCAAATAAATAAGCTTCTTTACCATCATTGTTATTTGAATACTGTTCTATTAATTTAGGTAGATTTAGTAATTTAAGTTTTAATTCATTCTCAACTTCACCAATTGAATCAAGTAAAATTCTAGGGTAAAAGCTATAAATCTCTTTTATAACATCTATTTTCAATCTTTCTGGGTCATTTAACAAAAGAGGTTTCTCTAAAAATGAATAGTTTATTTCTAGATTATTAACCAGTTCTTTTAATTGAGTTGGAATTTCTACAACATTTCTCGTTACTTTTCTGAAGGTCTTTGTTGTGCCGTGTTGAAGTTTACAGATTAATTCTCCTTGGGTTTTTTCTAAAACGCCTGCACCTGAAAATAATGTTGAAACATAATAATCCCATTCATAAGCAGAATTTACATAAGCGTGTCTATCTTCTTGAAATTTTTCGGCTAATTCTTCGTTGGATAGCTCTCTTAAATCTAGTATTTCTTTTACTAGTTCTTCATAAATATCTGTAGTTATTTCTTGAATAAATACAACTATGTATGCAACTTCAAAGGCAAAAAGTTTGTTTGCTATTCTCGAATCTGAAAGTAATTTAAAAATTGGTGCATAATACTGAATTGGGTGTGTAGTAATGATGGCTAACTTTTTCATTTATTTATGATTTTATCAAAAAATTCAGCTTGTTTTCTTGTCATTTCTTTAGCTGTATAAGGCTCGAAGGCTTTCCAATCTGTTTTTGGTGTTTCTTCTATATTTTCTAAATAATCTGTAAAAATAGTATAGGCTTCATTTATTTTGTCTTGATTATAATTTTCTTCTAAAAAAGGAATTACTACACCTGCATTTGTTTTTCTCAAAATCGAAACAGCACTACTTTTTTCATAAAATATTGCACAAATAGGTTTCTTAGACAGAATATAAGGGTATAACTTTGAGGCTGTATAGTTTTTATCTATTGTTCCAAACATCAAGAGTCCATCAGCTTTTTGTAGAACATGTAACACTTTTAGATAATCTATTCGCCTCACATGTTCATGTACTATATCCTCTACTCCAAATTCTTTAGCGATTGGTAACAATCTAGGAGAAGGGTTTAAAGAATCATAATTTGTACCAATAAAATGAAGTTTTAATTTTGAATATAATTCTTTTTTTTTGTTCAATCCTTTCTTAATTACTTCAAAAATAATACTTGATGCCGTTCGCATATATTCTCCAGCAACACCTGCATATACTAAGTGAATTTGTTTTTTATTTTGTACAAAAAAAGGATTTTGATACTTCAAAGTATCAGCGACTTCAAAATCTTTATCAAAAGCTCCAAAAGGTAGTGTAATACAGTTTTGAGGTGTAATAGTAGTCGGATAACGTTCTTGTAAATTTTTGCAATACCCTTCTGAAACTGAAACAATTCCATTCACTTTTTTCATAGCTATTGGCTCTAAAAACTTATGCAAACGATACGAAAACCAAAACTTAGAAGGGCGTTCACTTTTTGGGCGAGTCATGTAATACTCTGAATGCCATGGGTCTTGCATATCAATTATGTATGGAATTTTGAATTTTTTTTTCCAATATGCTCCTAAAATACAGAGAGAAAATGTAGTCGTAGAAAAATAAATTAATTGAATTGAATTTCCTTCTTTTTCTTTTTGGTTAATAATTTTGTTTACCTTTTTTCGATAAAAATGTATAGAGCGCAATCCCAAATCGCCCAAACCTATTTTTCGTGTATATTTGGTTGAGAATGCTTTTACATGATAAGTTTCTAAACCTTGGGGAATTGTTTTAAGTAAAATTTCTTCTTTAGGAAACTCCGTCAAATGAGGTTCTACACCGACTACAATCGGATTCCAGCCAAAACTTTTCCAATAATTTACACCTTGCCTTACACGGTGCATATCAACAGCGTTATTTGGAGGAAAAGTCGGACAAATAATAAGTAGATTTTTCATTTTATAGGATTAACTCAATGTTTTTTCTATGATTTTAATAAATTTTTGTCCTTCCATATTCCAATTATACTTTGTTTTTGATAAGTTTTTAGAGGCCTTTTTTTGGATTTCTAATAAATTATTTTCTTGGGGGTTTTGTTTACTATTTGCTAGAATTTCTATTTTTTGAGCAAATTCTTTTATATTTTGAATATCTATCAACAAACCAATTTCCTTATTTTTGTTCAATAAAGATGATTGCCCTTGTGTTTTTGAAGCAATAATACTCAAACTGCTGTTTATATACTGAAAAATTTTATTTGAAATAGCAAGCTCATTATTTATACTAAATCCTGTTTCTAGAGCTAAACCAATATCATGTTCTGTTGTTCTTAGTGCAAGTTCTTGATTAGAAACTAATTCATGAAAGAAAATATTTTGTTTTATGTTTTGCATTTTTGCTAAATCTAAAAAATATTTTTTTGTTTCTTGATTTACTTCTCCTCTCAAGTGTAATTCTATATCATCTCTATTTAACATATTTAGGGCTTGAATGACTTGTTCGATTCCTCTTTCTTTTCCTATGGTTTGGGAGAACCAATACAAAGATAAATTATTTATATTTTTTCTATCTTTATAGTCTTTTTTTTCTTGTTTTTTTATCTCTTCAAAGACATTTAATACAGGAATTATTTTAGGTAAATTTTGGTATAATTTATTATAAAAATCTACATACAATGGACTTGCAGCCGTAATATAATCGGCTTTTGGAAAGTATTTTTTTTCTATTTTCATGATACTTTTTTCTATTTCATCTATATTTTTAGCTTTAATAAAAGCATAGGCATCTTCGATATCCATTCCAAATTTAGCTTTATTTTTTTTGGCTATTTGATAAACTAATGGAGTAAGATAAATATTATGATTGCTATAAATATCAGCTTTTACATTTTTTAACAAACTATAAAAAGAAAGCCAAAAAGGAGTATTTATGCTCATTTTTCCGTACTCAAAATGACTTGCTAGATTTGGTATTCGTTTAGCTAAATGATGAAAAAGAGTTCCAATAATATAAAGCAACTTCTTTTTATAAAATGGATAAATATAAGTTTTCCAGTTTGGGTTTTGAGCTAAAATTTCATTTTCAAAAGGTACTAATTTTTCAAGTGTTTGAATAGCAATAATAGAAACTTTATATCCTTTTTTACTTGCTAAGGTAGCTTCTTTGATTAATCTAGGATTAGAAGACAGGTGTCCTGCAGAGATAAAGCAAATATGTTTTTTTATATTATTTATTTTTTTGTTGTTCATTATAAATCAAAATCTGTTCTTTTATTGTTGTAGCTGTTTTTTTTCTAAAATCTTCCCATTGCCAATTTTTAGCAGTCTGTATAGCTTCATAACCTACTTTTGGAAGTAAATGTCTATTTTCTACACACCATTTCATTTGTTGTAATAGAGCTTCTTCATCTCCTACTGGCACTATAAATCCATTTTTTTGATGTATAATAAAATCAGGAGCCATGCTATTTTGAGTAGTAATAACAGGAACTCCTTGCGACATAGCTTCAGAAATTACCATTGCAAAACCATCAGCCAAAGTAGGCAACACAAACACATCAGCTTCTTTGTAAAGTTGCATCAATTCATTTCTAGGAATGCTATTTTTTATTTTCACATTTCCTTGTAAATCTTCTGTCAGTTTCTTTGGTAAAGAACTACTACCAATAATCCATAATTCAGCTTCTTGTGGTAAAAAATTTGCTTTTCGCCATGCATTGTATAATAAATGTACTCCTTTTCGAAGATTTTGAGTGCCTGCATTCAAGAAAATAACTGGTTTTGGGTTATTTGTACTTAGTGTTGATTTTATATCTGTGTTTATATTGGTCAATATTTTGGGAAAACCATGAGGAATAACTTGTATTTTTTGTTCATCAATATTGGCAGCAATAAGTGTACGTTTGGTAAAAGAAGAGTTACAAACTATTATATCTGCTAATTTAAGCTCTTTATCTTTCCTATCCTTATATTTATCATATTTGGTATCTATTAATATATTTGTTTCGGCTGATTTTAATTCTGGATATTTTTCTAATTGCTGTCTGACAATGGGAGCAAAAAAAGCATGATGTTGGCTAGGTTGTTCGAAAACGGTAACAATTCCTTTTTTTTTTGCTTTTTGAAGGCTAACAAGAGCTGCATTTTCATAAACATGAATTGCATCAATTTTTTGATTTTTAGATTCTTTTTCTATTGTCTGAGCCACCCATTTGTCGAAGGCAACTTCTGCCCATTCCCAAATATAATGTGTAACCATAGGCGAACCATAACGGCTAGAAAAAAGTCTAATAAGCTCTCTATATGGGTAGAGTTTAAGTTTTTCAAAAGGTAATTCGTCAATGGCTTTTCGGCTTATATCTCTTTTCAACTGAGGAACTATTTTTGTAATAAAATTAGACAAAAAATAGCCTTCATGAGCAACAAAAGTAGTCAAGAAATACGCCAACATATCACTTTCTAAATAAGATAAAGCTGATTGTTTGACAAAAATTCCTGTTCCAGGGTGAGCTTGTATTATTTTCATTTTTTATCATCATTTTTAATTATTTTTTGATATAAATATAACATTTCTTTTCCTACTTCTTTGGTAGTTCTGGGAGGTTTTATATTTTCTTTCAAATCTGCTATTAATTGTGGTTGGTTTTCTATTTTTATTAATGTTTTCTTTAGCGAATCTATATCATCAAATTGGTATAAAAATCCTGTTTTATTATCTTCGACAAGCTCTGCTAAACCTCCTATATTAGCCCCAATAATCGGAATTTTATTTACAAAAGCTTCATAAGCTACAATAGGTCCTGTTTCTAGCCAAGTAGAAGGAATACACAAATAATCTAATTTTGTCATAAATGAACTGACTTTTTCTGCTGGCAAATTTTCTTGATAAGTTATATTTGGCAATGCTTGTATTTTTCTTTGTAATTCATTGTAATAATCTAAATAATAGTCTTGTTTTACTCCCACAATATCAAGTTCAATTTTTAAGTTGGGGTTTTCTAATTTGGCTTCTTCATATGCATCTAATAAAACATGTAATCCTTTTATGGGTTCTAATCTTCCAATAAAACCTATTTTTATCTTTTTATTTGTTTTTATGTTTTGTATAGTCTTTTGATTTATGTTTTCTAAATAAGTTGTACTTACTCCCTGTCGGCAAATTTTGAGATGACTTTTAGGAACATTATTTATCAAAAAAGCATCATAAAGCCATTGACAAACTGCAATAATATAGTTTGTGTTTTCTTCTAGCTCATGAAGTATTTTTTTTTTCTGACTAACAATACTAAACTGAGGTATTTTATTTTGTACTAAATTGGATATAAAAGTAGATTTAGCAAGAGTTCCTGTAATTTGTGCTACAAATTTGTTTTGATGTCTTTGTTGAGCATAACAATAACCACATACAGAATTTTGCAATTTTCCATTACAAACCTTACTAGAATATTGTATAAAATCTCCTTTAGGGCAAATAACACCTGGAATATGAGCTGTAAAAATAGTTTTAATTTCTTTTTCTTTAGCTATTTTGAGATGGTGATAATTGAGTGTTGTTGAAAGAGTATGTAAATGAAAAATATTAGGTTTTAGTTTTATTAATAATTTTTCAAAATTTTGCCACCCTCTACAAATCACTTTATCTGTTATTTCTTCTTTTGTAAACTCTTTGGGAACTTCAAACCTATATACTTGATATTCTTTTCCTTTTACATCTTTATTTTGATATGAATAGTTTTTTTTTGAAGTAGGTGCAATAATACACACTTCAATATTTTGAGAAATAAGATAAATAGCCAAATCATGTATATATTTTTCAGTTCCTCCAATAGAATCGGGGTAATAGTAACCTACTCCTAATGCAATTTTCATTTTTTAATTATTTATTTTTTCAGTTTTGATTTTCTATAAATATTAGCTAGTTTTTCGGTTTTTGCATATCCTATTATTTTACTCAAGTATTTTATTGGTTTTGATTTTTGAGGAATAAAATGAGGCTCTATTTCATAAATTTTGGAAATTGCTTCTTCAAAAAGTTGTTTTTCATTATTCACTCCAAATACTTGAATACAATATCTATAACAAGAAATAATGGCATCTGACTTATCTTTTCTAGTTTTTAGTTCATCTTTCCAAAGGCTATGAATTTGTTTTGCATTAGTAAAAATATCATTTACAAACTTAACTTCTCCATGACGTTGTGATAATGAAGTTCCTTCTGAAACTCTATATTCTGCCATAACTCCTTTTGTATAAACAAACTTTCCTTTATAAATAGCTGCATCTAAAAAATAACGAGCATCTTGAATAATTGGCAAATTCATATTCCAACTGCCTATTTTATCCACAATAGATTTGGAGTACAAAATTGCAGCAGGAGGACACCAAAAATCGGTAAAAAGAGCAACTTCTTCATCACCTTCAATTTTTCTTTCTATTTTATCTAACAGAGTTTTGGTATTATTTTTTTCAGAAAATTTCTGCCAATCTCCATACGCAACATCAGCTTTACTTTCTTCTAAACTTTTGTATTGAATCTCTATTTTTTGAGAAATAAGTAAGTCATCACTATCCAAATATTGAATATAACTTCCTTTTGCTTTATTTCTTCCCATTTCTCTTGCTGCACTAACACCTCTATTAGGTGTATTTATTAAAATAATTTGTCCTTGTTTTTCATGTTCTTTCAAAATATCTAAAGTTGCATCTGTTGAGCCATCATTAATAACAATAATCTCTAAATTATTCCCCCCAATGCTTTGATTAAAAACACTTTCTAGCGTTTGATTTATGAAATTTTCACAGTTGTATGCAGGAATTATGACTGAAATGAGTTTCATACTAAGCAAATTATATTATTTTTTTAATTATTTTTTTGACAATTCTATTGCATCTTGTATATTTTTTGTGTTCTATCCAATCTATCATTTTGGAAGAGATTACTTTTTTTATGTTCATTTTATAATAATCCATTTTCAAATATTTATACCATAACATATCATAGGCATTAGGGGGGCGTAACGGAACTGATTTGTGTAGCCATGTTTTGGGTTGCGCAGTATGATGATAAAAACCAGCTTCATTCCACAAGCCAATAAACAAAAATGGGCTTTGTTCTTCTCCCATGTTTGCCCACCAATCAGGGCGAGAGATTCCTGCTATATTATATTTATCATCTTGCAAAAGAGCATTTAATACATCTTGGTCAGAAAGTTTAAAATATTTCCCTACTCCTTCTACACTTTCTAAAGAAGTCAAACATTCTTGCATTTTATTTTTCCAATCCTTTATTAAAGAAATATCTCTTTCCCAATTTCCTGCAAAAAAGCCAGCATTATAGTAAGAAGATGAATAGTTTTTGGAAAAATCCATATTTCCATTTATTTGTTGATTCCATCTCAATCGTCTGAAGTCTTCTTTAGGAATAATAGCCTCTATCGGAAAAACAGAAGAATGACAAAGCAAACTCTCTAACTCCTCCAAAAATTCGGATGTATTCACTACTATATCAGAATCAAAATAAATAAAATTTGTACACGGATTTTCAAGAATCAAACCTGTTTTTAAATTGATGGGGTGCGATTTAGAATCCAAATAAATATACTCAACATTTTCCAAAGGTTGTCCTTGAAAATGAGGAGGAGGTATGCCTACTTTTATTTTTCCTTCAAATCCATTATGAAATAATGAATTAATGAGGGCAGCAACTCCAGCTTCATAAACATTATTAGCAAGTGTAAATACAACAGCATCTTTTAGCATAATTAAGAGTAATAGTATTATTTTATCTATTTTTTGGATAAATAAATTAAGGTTTTTTTAGTTATTTTTTCTAGCTTAAGAAACCTAACAACTTTAGCTATCCTAGCTGATTTTTTGTATAGTTTATAAACTGAATAGAGGAGTTTATTTTTGTTATATAACTTTTCTGGTGGCTGTTCATAAATATCTAATTCTTTGATGCGTTTTCCTCTGTGCAATAATCCATACCCATAAACAAGAGCCATTTCTTTATTTTTTGGAAGAAGGTTTTGGTCTTCTATCAATTCAAATAAATGATTTATATTTTGTGCAATATGTGTACTGTCTTTCAAATAAGAATAGAAAGAAGTTCCGAAAAGTATAGATATTTTTTGCCAAAATGTTGCTTCTATTCCTAATGTAGAGCCAAAACATACTATTTTGTCACACGCATCTAATAAAGAGTAAGAACTAAAAGGAGAATCAGCAGGTATTACTGTCAAACAATTTCCTTTGAGGTTTTTCAATTTATTTGTTTCTTTATTTTCTAATTCTCTCAAATTGGGATGTATGCGTAAATAAAAATGAAATTCATTATTTTTCTTTTTATCAAAATACTCTATAATTTTGGCTATACTTTCTGTTTGTCTGTACTCAAATGCCCATATTTTACTTCCCAAACTAGCTATTTCATCTTCAGAAGAAACAAAAATTGCTATGTTTTTTTTATATTTATTTATATTTAATGCTTCAATATTAGTTTCTCCCATAAGCTTTGTATAATTTATATCGCTTGGGTTATCTTCATAGTTTCCATAACGTTTGGTTTGATACCAATTTTGAGCAAACTCAATTTTATAGTCTTGAGAAACTGTTTTGTCTTCATAAAAAAGTTGTAAGGCTTCTTTTGCAAATTCTTTTGGAGCATGAGGCAATGTTTTGTTTACCAAAAAATAATGCTGTAAACTTTGAGCAACTTCCCAAGTATCATAATCTATATTATACAACTCACAAAACTCTACAACAGCTCTTCTTTCAGCCAACCTTCCATTATAAATATATACTTTATCTGGTTCAAAATCTTTTAGGTTTTCCATTGTCAATACAGCAGAAATAGCATTTTGATATAATGCTTCCACTGCTTTTCTCTCTTTTTGAACATCTATATCCACATCACAATAAATAGAAATTAAACTAGAAATTATGCCTTGCCCAACATTTATATTTTGAAATTTGTGTTGTTCTATTTCATTTTTAGTTGTAAAAAAAGGAACAAGTATATTTTTTGGAAAAGCTTTTAAAGAAATAATATTTTCTTTGGATACTCCAAGTTCATTTTGTAGAATAGAACGCCACTTAAACTGACAAGTAGTACAAGTTTGTTGTTCTTTAAAAGGAGGTTTATTTTTGTCTGTTTGCAGAAAATGAGGAATAAAGCATGATTGAAGTTGAGAATCACATACTACTACTTTTACTTGATGTCCTTTTTTTATATGAGCAGTTATTATTTCTGCATGAACAGCAGGCAAAAAGTTTTGCATTGTCCAAGTAGTAAATATAATTACATTCATTTTGATTAGTGTTTAATAATATTTTTTCAAAATCTGACTCAAATAATTCTTTCTTATATTTACATTGCTCATCTCAAAAATTGAATTTATTGACAGATTCGATAAAGGAAAGTAATTGTATCCTTGTTCCAAATATACTGAATTTGATATTGTATTTATATGTTTTTCTATATAATTTATTACCTCCAACATAGAGTATGAAACTGGGTGCAATAAATCAATTGTAGTATTATAGGCATCAGAAATCAATAATTCTTCAATCAATTTCACCAAATCTTCTACATCTATAAAATTACGATACGCATTTTTGAATATTTTTATTTCTCTTTTACCTTTAACTGCAGCAACTAAATAATTGAGTAATGTATTTGGATTTCCTCCTTTTCCTATAATATTAGGAACACGTATGATAAGGTAATTTTGGGATTTTTGATGAATAACCTCTTCTATATTTTGTTTATGTTTGATATAGGCAGCCTCTTTTTTGTGTTTATCATAAATAGATAATGTACTAAAATACACCAATTTTTCACTTCTTTTTTTGGTTTCTAATATACTTTCAAGAAGTTTCTTTTCTCTCAAAAAAGATTTTGGATTTGTTTCTGAAGAATTTGAAACTCCAGATGCAAATAAAATCACTGGGTAAATAGAGTCTATAATTGTTCTTTCTTTGAAAGCATTACCTATTAAACCACTTCCTATTATTTTCATGCTATTGATTGAGGTTCTTTCATCAATTCAAGTATTTTTGTTACTTGTTCTTCAAATTCTAAATTTGTGGTATCTATTTCGATGGCATCATCGGCTTTTCGAAGAGGGCTTTCTTCTCTTGTAGAATCAATCAAATCTCTTTTTTCAAGATTATTAATAATTTCGGAAAGCTCTACTTCTTGCCCCAAACTCTTTAATTCTTTTTGGCGACGCAAGGCTCTGGTAGGCACTTGAGCAGTCATAAAAACTTTTAATTCTGCATCAGGAAAAACAACTGTTCCTATATCTCTTCCGTCCATCACAATTCCTTTTTTAGTTCCCATCAAACGCTGTTGAGCAACCAAAAAATGACGCACTTCGGCAATCGTACTGACATTGCTTACTCGTTCTGAAATGTGCATCTGTCGAATAAGTGATTCTACATTTTCACCATTTAGATAAATATGGCTGCTCTTAGTAGTTTCATCAAACTTAAATTCTAATAAAATAGAAGTAAGAGCTTTTCTAACCTGTCCTTTGCTAAGATAATCAACTTTATGACGATAAAAATATAATGTTACAGCTCTATACATTGCGCCTGTATCGATATAAGCATAACTCAAGCGTGCAGCAACAGCTTTTGCAGTACTACTTTTGCCACAACCCGAATAGCCATCAATAGCAATAATAATAGTTTTGAGTTCAGTATTTTGATTAGATGAAGTCATAATTTTTGATTAATCTTACTTTGAGTAATAATTGATTAAGAAACAATTCCTTTTATATCATTACTTATTTTTATATCAATAACATATCACAAAGATACAAAATTTATCGTTTTTTGCTGCATTATCAAAACATTTACAGCTTGGATAAATTAGAAAAAAACAACAAAAAAGACAACACTTAGAGCGTTGTCTTTAAGATTACCATAGTTAATTTTCATGTATATTCAGCTCCTTAGAATTGAATCTTGACACTTCTGAGAAAGCATAAAAATTCATTTATGAGCAAATCAACACACAAAATACATCATGTAAAAGTAACCCTTATAAGGTTTATTTTTACATGATGTATTTTATTACTTTGAATAACAAATTATAATTAGTCATTCATACTCTCAATACGTTTTTTGTATTTTTGATACAATACTTTTTGTTTATTGTTCAAATCAATTTCTCTTCCTTCAATAAAAGCATGAGTTACCTTGTTGGTTCTCATATCCAAAATATCGCCCTCTGAAACCACGATACTTGCATCTTTTCCTACTTCTAATGTTCCTACACGCTTATCAATTCCTAAAATAAAAGCTGCTTTGCTTGTAATTGCTGCCAGAGCTTGCTCTTTTGTGAGTCCAAAAGTTGCTGCCATTCCTGCCGAAAAAGGAAGGTTTCTTGCTCCCATTGCTTCCATTCCACCAGCATAATTCAAACAATATTCTACGCCTGCTTTTTCTAATAAATAAGGCAATTTGAAAGGAGCATCAATATCATCATCGGTGCGTTGAGGAAGTTCTAAAGTACGCCCAACAACAACAGGAACTTGATTTTTTTTCAAAAATTCAGCCACTTGCCACGAATCATAACCACCCACAACAACTATTTTCTGAACGCCCATTTCCTTTGCAAAACTAACACCTTCAATAATATCTTTTGCCCACTCTGCGTGCAAATAGAGGCGCATTGTTCCATCAAAAAGACCTTTTATAGACGCTAGTTTTAGATTTTTTGTTGTTGGGTTTTCAATTTGATTGTAGGCTTTTGCTTCGCTCAAAAGTGATTTTATTTTATCTACTTTTGCATTTCGTTCCTTTTCTTTGGCTTTTTTAGGCTCTCCTGGTTCTGCCCACCAACCTCCTTGTTGCATATAAGCAGGCATATAAACGTGCAAACCATCGTCCATTTTGAGGCTTGCATCTTCCCAATTCCATGCATCAAGATTTACGACCGATGAAAGACCAGCTACCAAAGAACCACGAGGAGTAGCCTGTGCAATCAAAACACCATTCGTTCTGACAGTGGTAGTAATTTCAGATTCTGCATTGTAGGCACTGATGGCTCTAATATTTGGATTCAAACTTCCCACCTCAGCCATATCTACCGAAGGACGAACAGCATCAATTTCGGTAAGCCCAAGCGTAGTATTTGCCAAAATTAGTGATGGATAAATATGTTTTCCAGACACATCGACTACTTTTGCGCCCTCTTCTGAAACGCTTGAAGATACTCCTAAAGCTGTAATTTTTCCATTCTCAAAACGAACAGAGCCATTTTCAATAATTGTTTTTCCATCTCCAATATGAAGCGTAGCATTTTTTAAAACAATAGATTGATTTTGTTTTTGGGCTGGCAAAGGCGTTTGAGAAAAACCTTTTACAGAAATGAAAAAACAAGTAAAAAACAGAAGTATAAAGGCGAAATTAGATAGTTTCTTGAGTTGCATAATTACAAATTTATAAGTCACTCGTGAGGACACGAGCAACGGTAAAGTTAATTTTTATTTTTACTTCAGCGACAGATTTAACCTCGCTGATGATTGAAAAATAGAGCAAAACTAACCATCGTTGAGGCTCAAATGAAACCGTCAACGAGGATTAGAAAAAAGTAGATTTTTGGCTACCTCTGCAATATCCGAAATTATTTTTTTGTAAAAACGTTATATTTTGTGAAAATCACAAAATTACTTCCCTACCTCAACAGCAGGAATATTTTTATCAGCCACCAATTTATTAAAAGCAGGAATGTTAGTTTTCAAGATTTCATAATACATCTTCAACTGCTCATCAATCTGTTTTGTAATTTCGGCTTTTACTTGTTTTGCGCCTTCATTGGGTGGAAAATTTCCATAACCTACCGTAGTTGCCAGCGCACTCAATTTATTATTCAGACGAATCGGAAAATTTAAAGGGTCTTGTCCACTTCTGTTTTGTGTTTGATACAATGCTTTTTCAATTTTTGTAAGATTTTCAGTGATTTCTTTTGCTGAATCTGCCACTTCTTTCCACTCTTCATTCGAATTTGCTTTTGTTTTCCAATTTTTCAAACTAGAATTTATTTTACGAATATTGATAATAGCTTGGTGTGTTTCGGTCAGTTTATCTCTTACTTCTTTCAAAAATATAAATCGTTCTTTCAAATCTTCATTCGAAACGCTCCAGCGTGGGTCTTTCAAAAGTTTAAAATCTACTTCTTGAGTTTTTCCATCAAAGGTAACTTTAGCTTTGTAGTCATCTGGCATTGCTTGAAAGCCTTGTGTTCCACCAAACCAAAGAATCATTCCATCAAATTTTTTGGCATCTTGATAACGCATATTCCAAGTGATTGTATTTGCGCCCTTTTGAGCTTCTAATTTTTTGATGCTAGAATTATCTTTTGTAATTTTTTTATTGGAAGAATATTTTTGAATTAAATTTCCTTCTTTATCCAAAATTTCAACTTCCAAAATTTTTGAAGTATCAGGCTTTTGATTTAGATACAAATTCAATTTCATATTTTGCTCACTCAAGTATGTATTGCTTGGCTTGAAGACTATGAAATTATTAGTTTTGATTTTTTCTATATCTGATTTTTCAAAATTACGCAGAGGGTTGAGGTCATCAAAAATCCAAAAACTTCTGCCTTGTGTGGCTGCAATCAAATCATTTTCTTTTACCTGCAAATCTGTAATGGGAACAATCGGCAAATTATAACGCATTGGTTGCCAATTCTGACCATCATCAAAGGAAACATAAATACTACTTTCTGTGCCTGCATACAAAAGCCCTTCACGAACTGGGTCAAGGCGCAAAACTCTAGTAAAATCATCTTTGGGAATGCCATTTGTGATTTTTGTCCACGTTTTGCCATAATTTTTTGTTTTGTATAAATAAGGCGCAAAATCATCCAATTTGTAACGAGTGATAGCAATATAAGCAACACCTTTTTTGGTTGGGTGCAAATCGATAGAGTTTACCATTGACCATTCTGGGAGGTTTTTTGGTGTAATATTTTCCCAATTCTTGCCTCCATCTTTTGTAATATGAATAAGTCCATCGTCCGAACCTGTCCAAATAACACCACTTTCGGCAGCCGATTCAGCAGCAGCGAAAATAGTCCCATAATATTCTACACTTGTGTTATCTTTTGTGATTTCTCCACCCGAAGACTGCATTTTTGATTTATCATTTCGTGTTAGGTCTGGGCTAATTGCTTCCCAAGTTTGCCCTTCATTTGTGGTTTTGAACAAAACATTTGCAGCAGCATAGAGCGTATTTTGATTATTAGGCGAGAAAAATAAAGGAAAATTCCATTGAAAACGGTATTTCAATTCGGCAGCTCCCCACCCCATCGGATTATCTGGATAAATATCAACCAAACGAGTTTCGTCAGTTTTGTGATTATAACGCATCAAAAATCCATCGTAAGAACCACCATAAACAATATCATTATTTTTTGGGTCGGCTACAATATGCCCACTTTCTCCTCCTGCTGTCGGCTGCCAATCTTTTTGGTTTTGTGAAGAAATTCGAATGGAAGAATTATCTTGCTGCCCTGCATACAATCGGTATGGAAAATGATTATCTGTACTTACTCTGTAAAATTGCGCTGTGGGTTGGTTGAGATAAGTAGAAAAACTCTTTCCTGCATTTTTGGAAACCTGCGCTCCCCCATCATCTCCAACAATCATTCTTTTAGGGTTTTGAGGGTCTAGCCAAAGGTCGTGATGGTCGCCGTGTGGTGTTTTTATTTTTTTATAACTTTTGCCTCCATCAGACGAAAAATGAAAATTTACATTCAATACATAAACGCCTTCTGGGTTGGTTGGGTGTGCATAAATGCGAGTATAATACCACGCTCTCTGACGCAATTTTCGTTCGTCGTTTATTTTTACAAATGTTTTTCCACCATCATCAGAACGAAAAACGCCTCCTTTTTTTGCTTCAATAATTGCCCAAACTCGGTCTTTTTGAGCTGGTGAAACAGTTACCCCAATTATTCCTAATGCTCCTTTTGGAAGCCCTTTTGCTTCTTTTGATAAATTTTTCCAAGTATCTCCACCATCTGTACTTTTCCAAAGCGCAGAACCTTCTCCACCACTTTCCAAACTATATGGCGTTCTTCTAATTTTCCATGTACTTGCATAAATTACTCGTGGATTTGTTGGGTCAAGAATTAAATCTACTGCTCCTGCATCTTTGTTTGAGAATAAAATACGTTCCCAATTTTTGCCTCCGTCTTTGCTTCTATAAACGCCTCTTTGCTCACTAGAACCAAATAAATGCCCTAAAACGGCAGCATACACCAAGTCTGGATTTTTTGGGTGAATACGAATGCGTGTAATATGACGAGAATCTTCTAAGCCTATTTTTTGCCATGTTTTTCCTGCATCAAGACTTTTCCATGCTCCGTTTCCGTGAGAAACATTTCCACGAACTGTTTTTTCTCCACCTCCTACATAAATTACATTATTGTCATATTCACTGACTGCAATCGCACCAATAGAACCACCAAAATCTGGGTCAGAAATATTATTCCAACTCATTCCACCGTCTTCTGTTTGCCAAACTCCCCCACCTGCTGCACCAAAATAAAAAAGGTCTGGATTTCCTTTTACACCTGTTACGGCTGCCGAACGCCCCCCACGAAACGGGCTTACTTGTCGCCATTTTGTAGAAGAAAAATAAGTAGTATCAGGTTTAAAAATTTCTTGTGCTTTTGTGAATGTGATTGTGCTTCCTAAAAAAAATAGGAGTATAAAATATGTTTTTAGTTGCTTCATAATTGTATTGTGTGATGGTTTGTGTGAGTGTGTTTTGCAAAGAATTGTAAAAAGTCTTTGAGATAAAAATTATTGTGCTACTTCTCTGTATTCTCTTACAGCACGAAAAATAGCAGAAGCCAAAATTGTTTGTCCGTATTCGCTATTAAGATAAACCTCCTCATTTGGATTACTCATAAAGCCTAATTCTAATAAAACAGCAGGCATTTTTGTATTTTGAAGAACAAATAAATTATGTCCTCTACTATTTGCTGTTTGTATTTTTAGCACCTTTCTTTTTGCTCTTTCTGAAAGTTGTTTCATTAATTTTTGGGCAAAAATTTTACTAAATTTGATATTTCCATTATGGATATGAACTTGACAGCCATGAATATTTTTAATAGGATTGTGATTGGCGTGAATACTAATAAACAAATCTGCACTTGCTTCATTTGCAATTTCTGTTCGTTTTTCTAGGCTTACAAAAGTATCATTTTTTCTTGTATAAACTACTTTTACATTCTCTAGTAGGTTTTCCAAATATTCTCCTAATTGTAAGGCAACAGGTAATACTACATCTTTTTCTTGTTTGAATTTTTTCAAATCTGAACACTCATTTCCTACATCGTAGCCTCCATGTCCTGCATCAATAACAACAACAAAGAGAGGTTTTTTTGATTTATTTTCTAACAAAGAAAACCCACTTCCTATAAAAAAAATAGAGAAAATTAGACTAAAAAGGACAAAACTCTTGCTTTTTAAAAAGTAACATTTTTTCATTTTTTGGAAAGATAGATTTGACATTCGGTTTTAGAGAAAACTAAAGTACAAATTTTTTGCTAAAACTCTCCTTATTACAAATCTCCTAAGAGTTTGATAGTTTGCATGGCTTCTTTCACATCGTGTACTCTCAAAATTTGCGCTCCATTTTGGACAGCCACCGTATTGAGAACTGTCGTTCCATTGAGTGCTTCTGAAACAGGAATCTTAAGATGTTTATAAATCATTGATTTGCGTGAAAGACCTGCCAAAATAGGTAATTCTAATTGCTGAAAAGCAGCCATATTTTTTAATAAAAAATAATTTTGTTCTATTGTTTTGGCAAATCCAAAACCAACATCAAGAATAATTTCTTCTGCCCCAAAAGATTTGAGAAGGTTTATTCGTTTTTCAAAATAAGTCATCATTTCAAAAATAATATTATCGTAATGAGTTAGTGTTTTCATGGTTTGGGGTGTGCCTCTCATGTGCATCAAAATATAGGGTACTTTCAATTTTGCCACCATTTCAAACATTTGGCTATCCAAATTTCCACCCGAAACATCATTTATCAAATCAGCTCCTGCATGTATAGCTTCTTTGGCTACTTTTGAGCGAAAAGTATCGATAGAAATAATAGCATCTGGAAACTCTTTTTTGATTGTAGAAATTGGATTTACAACTCTTTTTATTTCTTCTTCAATAGAAATATCATCAGCATTTGGGCGAGTAGAATATCCTCCAATATCCAAAATAGTTGCTCCTTGTTTTAGCATTTGAGAGGCTTTTTTTAGAATTGCAGTATCTGTATTTATTCTACTTTCTTGATAAAATGAATCTGGTGTAAGGTTCAATATTCCCATTACAATCGGTTTTTGTAGGGAAATAAGTTTGTTTTTTAGACGTAGGGTGGGAATGATTTTATTTTGCAAAATAATATTGATTCTTTTCTTTATTAACTTCTAAACCTTTTGCTACTCCATATTACATTTCTGCTACTGTAATGATAGAAATATAACAATTTATAATTTTATTCTTTGCTTTTCTAAAAGTTACGAAAAAGATAGATTTGAAGTTGAGTTTTTTTTATGTTTATATCAAAAAAACAAAATCTTACTCAATCTCCAACACCTCACATGCTCTTCTTGCTGCATCTTGTTGAGCATTCTTTTTTGTATAGCCATTTCCTGTTGAGATTGGGTTATCATCTAATAAAACTTGTGCTACAAACTGACGATTATTATTTTCTGCTTTATCTTTTGCAATAGAAAATTGTACATTTCGGCTTTCTTTTTGCGCCCACTCTATCAGTTTTGATTTGTAATTTTTGTCTGTTTCTATGATTGTTTGTAAGTCCAGATGAGTCAATAAAATTCTTCTTACAATAAATTTTTGACAAAAATGAAACCCTTTATCCAAATAAACAGCACCAATAAAAGCCTCAATAGCATCTCCATACAGCGATTTGTGAGAATAGGCATTTTTTCGTTTGGTATCTACTTCTATAATTTCATCTAAGCCCATTTTTTTGGAAAGCTCACCCAAAGAAGCTCTACTGACAATTCTAGAACGAATATCTGTTAGAAATCCTTCATTTTTATAAGGATAACGCTTGAATAAAAAATGCGCCACAATACTCCCTAACACAGCATCTCCGAGATATTCCAAACGCTCATTACTCTCCTTAAAACCATCTTTGTTTTCCTTTGCAACCGATGTATGTTGCATAGCAAGTTTGTATATAGCAAGATTGGTAGGCGATGTTCCGATAATACGTGTGATTGCATTATAGAGCCTTTTATCTGATTCATTAAGAGAAAATTTGCTAACTTTTGTAGCTATTTTACCAATCCAACTCATATTTTATTTTTAAAATACTTTTTTCAGAATTGCTTGTGAGGATACAAGCAACGGTAAAGTTCTTTTTTGTTATAAAAATTATTTTAATAATTATAATAAAATATATTATTTTATTTTTGATTACTAATTAAAAAAATAACCGTTGCTCGTGTCCTCATGAGCTATTTAGGAATAAATACGAATTAAAAATTACGGATTACAAGCTATCAAAGCAGCAAAATTCTCCTAAAACACTGCATATTAATCAATCAAAATTATCAGCAATTTATTTAATTTCTATTCCTCTATCTAAAAAATTATTCTTTATAACGTCGCATTACGATTGAGGCATTATGCCCACCAAAGCCAAAAGTATTACTCAAAACTATATCAATATCTCTTTTTTGTGCTTTATTGAGCGTTAGATTTAGTTTTTGGTCGATGGTTTCGTCAGGAGTTGTAAAGTTGATAGTAGGAGGGACAACTTGTCTTTCTAGTGCCATTACACAAGCCAACGCCTCTACTGCACCTGCTGCACCAAGCAAATGCCCTGTCATAGATTTTGTCGAACTGATATTTAGTTTATAGGCATGTTCTCCAAAAATAGTAGTAATTGCCTTTAGCTCTTGTGGGTCGCCTAGAGGTGTTGAAGTTCCGTGAACATTTACATAATCTACCTCTTTTGGGTCTATTTCTGCATCTTTAAGAGCATTTTTCATTACATTTGCAGCTCCTAGCCCTTCTGGGTGAGGTGCTGTCATGTGGTGTGCATCTGCTGACATTCCTCCTCCCACTATTTCGCCATAAATTTTTGCACCTCTTGCTTTTGCGTGTTCTAATTCTTCTAATACAAGAGAAATTCCACCTTCTCCCATCACAAACCCATCACGGGTTTTGTCGAAAGGTCTTGAGGCTGTTTGAGGCGAATCATTTCTTTCAGAAAGAGCTTTCATTGCATTAAATCCACCTACGCCTGATTCGATAATAGCTGCCTCACTACCTCCTGAAACAATTACGTCTGCTTGCCCTAAACGAATATAATTGAATGAATCAATGATTGCATTTGTAGAAGAAGCACACGCCGAAACAGTTACAAAATTAGGGCCTCGTAAACCATACTTGATAGAAATATGCCCTGAAACAATATCAACAATCATTTTGGGAATAAAGAAAGGATTAAAACGAGGAATGCCCGTTCCTTTATTAAAATCTGTTACTTCTTTTTGAAAGGTATGGATTCCACCAATTCCAGACCCCCAAATTACACCTGCACGGTCTGCATCTACATTTTTTCCAACTTCTAAACCAGAGTTATCCATAGCTTGCGAAGCTGCTGCTACACCAAATTGAGCGAACAAATCAAGTCTTTTAGACTCTTTTTTGCCCATATATTGAGTAATATCAAAGTCTTTTACTTCACAGGCAAATTTTGTTTTGAAATTAGTAGTATCGAAATGAGTAATCATATCGCAGCCACTTTTTCCTGCCTCTAGTGCGTCCCAAAATGTTTTGACATCGTTTCCTAATGGTGTAATAGCTCCTAGTCCTGTAATTACGACTCGTTTAAGTTGCATAAGATGATGGTTAGAATGATGTATGTTTGTGTATTGTGTAAATTGATAAAGGCTGTATTTGAGAGAATTTGTTGTTTTGATTTTGATGATAATTTTGAAAATTATTCATCAAGCATACCAGTTTATTTTTATAATTGAATCTAAAGATAAGAATTTATAAAAAAAACAAACCTACTGAGCAACACAAATTTACTCCGTAGGTTTGTACAAATCCAAATCAAAAAAGAATAATTTTGGTAAAAGGAAAAAGTTTGGCGTTAGCTTTACTTTTTCAATTTTCTTAAAAATCTACTTCATCATTGATTCAAAAATTCTTTCAAAAAAGTAGTTTTGATAGATTTTGTTCAGAAAAAAAGATAAACAAAATAAAATAAATTGCTTATGCGTTTGCTGAATTTTCTTCCAAATACTTGATTGCTTGTCCTACGGTAGCAATATGCTCTGCTTGGTCGTCTGGGATAGAAACATTAAATTCTTTCTCAAATTCCATAATAAGCTCTACTGTATCAAGAGAATCTGCTCCCAAATCATTTGTAAAACTTGCTTCAGGAGTAACTTCTGAAGGCTCAACTGCTAATTTCTCAACAATGATGTTTTGTACACGTGCTGCAATATCTGCCATAATGTTTTTGTCTTATTTAATTTTTGTAATGAGTAAACTGAATGCAAAGAAAAAGATTTATCTCTATAAAATCAAATCCTTAGACAAACTTTAAGCAAAAGTTGAGGTCTTATCCTGTTTTTTTTGGTAAAAGGATAAAAAAAAATAGGGTTTTAAGTGTTCAAATATGACTTTTTGATGTTGGTATTATTGTTTCGAAGCACCAAGAAGGATATATAAATGAAATAAGGCACAAAAAACCATTAACAAATAGTAAAACAGCCATTGCCCAAACAACTTAATAGGTTATTGGTATAGTTATCGTTTATTCTTATTTTGTAATTTATTTTTTAGGATTCTCATCTATTGATACAACCATTTCATGAAAAAACTATTTTATGTATTTATTTTTATAGGAATTTTGCAGCTCATTATGGGTCAGGCAATTTTGGCTCAAAATTTTTCGAAAGAATATTGGCACAAAGGCGAAGTATATTTATTTACTCAAGAAAGTATCAAGGGAAGTATTAAGTATGATTTGGATCAGAATAATATTACGATTCGAACCTCTGACAACAAATTGCGTTCTTACAATGCCTCTCAGGTAGAACAATTTTGGATTGAAGATGAATTGCAAAAACGAGTGCGTTATTTTTATGCCTTGCCACAGCTTACCAAAGATGATTATAGAGTGCTTTATTTCTTTGAATTATTGACCGAAGGCAAGGTTACACTTCTTTGTAGAGAAAATTTTGTAGTCAAACAGGCTGGTTATTATTCGCCCTATATGTGGGGTGGTTGGTCAAATAGAGGTAGCTATGTAGTGCAAGAAGATGATTATTTTTTATTAAATAATGAAGGAAATGTTGCCGATGTAGCAGAAGAAAGAGAGGCAATTATGAATCTGTTTGGTAAGAAAAAAGACGTGATGGAACTCTATTTGATAGACCACAACAACAAATTGCGCAACAGAGAAGACTTGTTAAAAATGATTCGATATTATAATGAAGTGTATAAATAAAAAAAGTAAATGTCTAAGGATTATTTGATAAGTAATTGAACAGAATTAAGTATAAGTATCTTGCATTTTGTTCAAGTCTGTACTGAAGGTCTGACTTGGACAAAATAACTCTTTTTTTTGAGCTTTAAATACACATTTTAAACTGGTCAGACCTAGGCTGTTCAGAATTTCAAAAACTCTTCCTATAGTTTAGTTTACTAGTCATTTTCATTCTTTGATGGATTGATTTATAAATCAAAAATAGCAATTAAAATTTT
>CAKZOK010000038.1 GCA_937136415.1 uncultured Cytophagales bacterium
TGAATCCAAGACCGGCACCTTATCCAGATCGGCATTCAGGGAACTATTAATTCAGGACCTTTTTAAACTATTCTCCCAAATTTATCTAAAGCACCCACATTTTAAGTCCATTTTTCCGGGAGTATGGTACAATTCTGTAAAAACGTGGATGTTGAGCAATGAAATGATGAATAAAAATGGTGTAGAAACTAATTTAATCATAGTAATTAAAAGAATTAAATTTAAAATATTAAAAAAAAATCAATAGATAGTTATATGAAAGTTATCGATTTTATATTTTAATTTTGTATTATTATGTAACCATCATTAAAAATGACTTATACTTACTTTCTTTGAGTGTTGATAATAAAAACTCTAGTAGATTTTGTTATTTTTGACAAAGGTAACATTTTTAATAAAATTTTGTGAGTTTGCTCTTTTTAAGTATTTTTGACGTAATAAAATAGGATAAAATATATTTTAAAAGCTCTTTTTGTAATATTACACATACTTAAGAGAATTAGCCACCTTCAAATAAATTGGTATCATTTTGGTACAAAATGAATATATATTGCAAATATAACAATACACAAACTATTATTTGATAGAAAATTTTACAAACTCACAACCTTTTGAATAATTTTCTATAATTCTTACAATGTTATAGAATTGTACTAAAGGTTTTCTATAAGCATATTAGGACAAAAAAATATAATGAAAAACAGCATAAAATTCTTATTACTTTTCCTTTTTTTAGGATTAAATAATTTTGCTTTTACACAGGTGGATACTGATAAAGTACTTATCAATACTACTGTTGTGGATTTTAAGCAAAAAACAAGACCAGGAGAAACTGTAATGTTTGTCAATACAAAAACGGGTGAAATATTTAGCAAAAACAGTAACAAAAAAGGCAAATGTTTTTTTGTTTTGTTAAAGGGACATGAATACCTCATCAAATACAAAAATTTTGGAAAGGAAGTAAATTATCAGAAAGTTCATATTCCAGATATAGCACGCCTTAAAGAACTAAAAGTATTGGTAAAATTCCAGCCTGCAACTGCTTACACACTTGATAATGTATTATTTGAAACTGGAAAAGCAAATCTAAAAAACACTTCTTTTAAAGCTATTGATGAGCTTGCATCTGCTATGGCAACCAAAACTACAATGGAAGTAGAAATCATAGGGCATACAGATAATGTAGGAAATAAAGATGAAAATCTAAAACTTTCCCAAGAAAGAGCGCAAGCTGTTCGAAGTTATTTAGTAAAAAAAGGAATTGATGCCCATCGAATTACAGCAAAAGGCTACGGAGATACAAAACCAGTAGCAGATAATAATACGGCTGCTGGCAAACAGCAAAACCGTCGTACAGAAGTGAAAATTATTAAAGAATAAAATTTAACCTTTTATTGGGATTTTAAATATTCAAAAGTTATCTTTAAACTGATTATTTTAAGAAAATAGTCAGTTTTTTGTTTTTTCTATAAACTCAATCCTTTAATTACTACCAAGTCAATCATTATTTTAATATGAATTTATTTCAATTATACTCTCGTTTTTATTCATTTTTAATTTTAGCTTCTTTTTCATTTTTGGCATTTAGTTGTGAAAGCACCAAACAGCCCGAAAATACATACGCAGTACAGATAAAACCAGCTTTTTTGAGTATTGATGATTCGCCTAGCAATGCCAAAAACTGGGACCCTGTAAATATGTTTTCTTATGACCACAAACCAGATGTATATTATGAAATTTGGCTTGGGCAGGATAGATTATTTGAATCTGAATCTATTAAAAATGAATTTAAGCCAAAGTGGGACAAAACAGCTCCTTTTTATATTCCAGACACAAAACCAAATGCACAGCTAACTATAAAATTTTATGATTTTGATAAAAAAATGGGTGTAAAAACAGGACGTTTTTACAATAATGATGATTTGATTGGAGAGCTTGAAATCACGATTGATGAGCTTCGTAAAAAAGCACAAACTTTTGATACACTTCGTTTTGGAAATGTAAAAGCCTGTGTTTTTGCAGAGCCTGTTGTGAAATAAGTTTTTATTAATAAAAGAATACCCACAAAAAGTAGCTTCGGTTCAAAATTATTTAGACAAGTATAAAGCTATTCTGATTGAACGTTTTCTGATTTCTGGGAGTGTTTCAAATAATAAAGTTGATTATTTGTATTATGGAACAGTAGAAGAGGGAATAGTTTGTAAAACGGATGATTTTTTGAAATATGCTATTCAAAATAATTGTAGAAGTGCTATAAATATTGGAGTTTTGAGTTTCCAAGCATGGAACAGGAATATTAATGGAGGAACTAAATCAGAACACAAAAGAGGGCAAATTCAGCTTAAATGGGGAACTTTAAAACAAGATATTAGAAAAATATGAACAAAGCCAAACAAGGAAATAATGAAGAAATAAAATTTACAAAAACTTTAAACCAAAAAGGTAGTTTATGGAATGATTTGGGTTATAACAACCAAAATCACTACGCTATTCATGTCATTTCAAATAAATTTGGAGAGATAAATCAAAGTAAAATTCCACCAAAAGCAGATATTTTTATTGCAAAAGGAAGTATAGATGATGCTTATTTACAAACTCAAGACTATTATTTGAATGAAAATGATGTAGTAAAGTTTAATTTAGATTCTATTGATAAAAGTGGAATTTCTGTGAAACTTGCTAAGTCAAATTATACAATAATAAAAATATCAGCTTCTACTTTTTTAACGATTTTTGGTTCGAATATTTTAGGAGTTGGAGCATCTATTTACTCTAGCAAAGATTTTCATAAAAACCCTTCTGTTTTAGTAGGTTGGGGAATTGAATTTGAAGAATTTCAATCATTTTTTGCCAATTTACTTAAAATAGATAAGTCAGAAATTACTCTAGATAACAAAAAAATCTTAGGGAAAATAAAAACGGTTTCGAATGAAACTATCAAAAAACAAGTTTTAGAAAGCAGAGAAATAAGTGATTTAGTTTTTAAAGGGATTGGAAACTTTGAAGAACCTTTTACAGCGCATTGGATAATAGAAAATAATGAAATAAAAGAAAATTATTACGTTCCTTTTTCTGTAACAACAGGTTCAGGAAGAAGTAAAGGAATTTTTACTATTGTTTTGAAACCTAAATAAATTTAGTAATTTCTTTAGCCAAAGCACGAATAACAGGAACAGAAACACTATTTCCAATCTGTTTATAACTCTGATGATAATTAGGTTTAATTTTGAAACCTTTCGGAAAACCTTGTATTTGCAAACATTCTTCAACTGTCAATCGTCGTTTTTGATTTACCAAAACAGGAATATTATTTCCTCCTGTTCCCATTTTTGCCGTTAAAGTTGGCGATAAATTATCAAATCTAAATGTACACCTTGATTTTCGGACTTCATAAGCAAGTAAATAATCTAAATTTTTTATTGTATCTAAATTTTTATGTTTTTCTAAATGAAAATCTATATTATAATTTAAAATTGGAGTAACAGTGTTTTTTTCTTGTGTGTTGTCAATAATATCACTTAATAATTTCGATTTATTTGAAGAAGGAAATTCAAAATTTATATCATTTTCAAAACCAATAATATAAATTCTTTCTCTATTTTGAGGAACTCCAAAAGTTTTAGAATTAACTACTTTATAAAAGATATTATAATTTAAACAATCTTGATGTTTTTCAGAATTAGTGATTCCATTAATTTTTGAACCTAATTTATTCAAAATTATTTCTAATGTTTTACCTTTTTCGTGTTTGAGTGATGATTTTACATTTTCTAAAATAAATCCTTTGGGTTTTTTTGCTCTCAAAATTCGTTCAATATCAAAAAAAAGTGTTCCTCTTGTGTCTTCAAACCCTTTTCGAAGTCCTCCAATACTAAAAGGCTGACAAGGAAAACCAGCACACAAAATATCAAAATCTGGAATTTCATTTTCATTGACTTTTGTAATATCTATTAATGGAAATTCTCCAAAATTTTCTTTGTATGTTGCACAAGCATATTTATCAATATCTGCACTAAAAACACATTCTCCCCCTAACTCTTCAAAAGCAATTCTAAAGCCTCCAATACCACAAAATAAATCTATAAACTTCATGCAAATAATTGTAATTGTTCTACTTTTTCTATTGGTTTTATTTTCTTAATTTTTTCTTGTTCTATAACTTTTCTATTGCTGCTAATTTTAAGGGGTTTTTTAGTAATTCCTTTCAAAAAATGTTCAATTACGTTTACTGTAAAGCCGTTTCCAACCATTTTATAACGCTGTGTATCACTACAAATTGAAGTATAATTATCTGGAACTCCTTGTAATCTTTCGCATTCCAAAGGAGTTAGTTTTCTGATTTTATTATCAATCAAAATTTTGGTAGTATCAGCTCTTGCCAAAACGGTAGGCGATTTTCCTTCAATAGAAAAAACTCTTCGCTGCCTTTCGTGGTCGTTCCAAACATCTTTTGGCAAATCAAAAACTTTTATTAATCCATCTTTTGAAGAACTATCATTTTTAGAATTGCTATTAACAAAATTGTTTATTTCTGTTCTATCAAAAAAGTACTTTTCATCAGCGTTTTCTTCTAAAATATCCTTTATAGATAAAGGAGTTATTTCTGTTGGAAATTTGTCAAAATTGATGTTTGTCCAATAATATCTAGGACGAGATTGAGCCGAAAATAAACCAGAATTAATATTTATATAATCAACTCCTACGTATTCACTCATTAAATTTCCCCACTTATTTTTTACGTTTTCAAGCAAAAAATAAGTAGGATTTATCTCTTTTAAAATTCTGATATATTCATAAAATAAAGATGATTTTTCGCCTTGAAGCCCTAATCCTTTTTGTGCTTGACTTAAATCTTGGCAAGGACTTCCACCAATCAATAAATCTATTTTTGGCAAATCAGAAACATTAATATTTCGAATATCTCCCAAATGAATGGTAGTAGGATAATTATGTTTTGCTACTTGAATGGCATATTTATCTATTTCGGAAGCATAATAATTATTTATTTCAATTCCTGCTTGTTCTAATGCAATTCTGGCACAAGAGATTCCATCAAATAGACTTAATACATTCATCTTTGAAATAATTACGAATTAAAAATTATAATGACACAAATTTAATAATTTTTTGCTAAAAAAACACGTTTTTGTTGATTTTATTAGCAATAAAAAAATATTCTAGCTCTAAACTTTCTTGTCAAATTTCTAAATCAAAAATGGTTTTTGTTTCTTTGTAGAAATTTAAAATTAATCAATAACATAAAACCAATAAAGAAAAGATATGGCAACAATGACAGAAACATCTTCAATACAAAATGTATTGAACGAATTAGGAATAAAAGAACATAATGCGTGTTATTCAACAGGCACAAAATGGGCTTCTACTGGCTCAAGAGAAACTAGAAAAATCTATTCTCCTGCCGATGGAAAGCTCATCGCTTCTGTTGATATGGCAACGCAAGAAGATTACGATACAGTCATCAAAACGGCACAAGAAGGATTCAAAAAATGGCGTACACTTCCTGCTCCTGTGCGTGGCGAAGTAGTAAGACAAATAGGAGAAGCTCTTCGTAAGCACAAAGATAATTTGGGCAAACTTGTAAGTTATGAAATGGGCAAAATCTATCAAGAAGGATTGGGCGAAGTACAGGAAATGATTGATATTTGTGATTTTGCTGTCGGACTTTCTCGCCAGCTTCACGGCTTTACAATGCACTCTGAACGTCCGAAACACCGTATGTACGACCAATACCACCCACTTGGTGTAGTCGGAATTATTTCGGCATTTAATTTTCCTGTGGCTGTTTGGGCTTGGAATTCGATGTTGGCTGCTACTTGTGGCGATGCTTCTGTTTGGAAACCTTCTGAAAAAACTCCTTTCACGGCTCTTGCTTGTCAGAATATTATTACAGATGTTTTGAAAGAAAACGACGTTCCAGAAGGAATTTTTTCTGTAATTATTGGCGATGCAACTATCGGAAAAGCGATGGCAGAAGACGAGCGTTTGCCTTTAGTTTCTGCAACAGGTTCTACTCGTATGGGTAAGTCGGTTGGTGCAGCCGTAGGGCAGCGTTTGGGACGTTCTTTATTGGAATTAGGTGGGAATAATGCAATTATTGTTACGCCAGAAGCTGATTTAGAAATGGCAATTCGTGCTATTATTTTTGGTGCTGTGGGTACGTGTGGGCAGCGTTGTACATCTACTCGTCGCTTGATTTTGCACGAATCTGTTTATGATACTATCAAAGAACGTTTGGTAAATGCCTATAAAAATCTTCCTATCGGAAATCCATTAGACCAAGATACTTTGGTAGGTCCACTTATCGATAAAGATGCCGTTAAAGGTTTTGAAAATGCGCTTAAAGAAGTACAGGCAGAAGGTGGAAATCTTATCTGTGGTGGCGAAGTTTTGGAAGGCGAAAAATACGCATCTGGAACATATGTAAAACCTGCTATCGTAGAAGCAAAAAATGAATATAAAATGGTACAAGAAGAAACATTTGCACCAATTTTATATTTAATGAAATATTCTGGCGATGTAGAAAATGCTGTTGCAATGCAAAACGATGTTCGTCAAGGGCTTTCTTCTGCTATTTTTACTAAAAATATGTTAGAGGCAGAAGGATTTTTAGCGCATTGGGGTTCTGATTGTGGAATCGCAAATGTAAATATTGGTACTTCAGGTGCTGAAATTGGTGGTGCTTTTGGAGGCGAAAAAGATACAGGTGGAGGACGTGAATCGGGTTCTGATGCTTGGAAAGTATATATGCGTCGCCAAACAAATACAATCAATTATGGAACAGAACTTCCTTTAGCTCAAGGGATTAAGTTTGATATATAAGTTTTTAATTACGGATTATCAATTACGAATTACGAATGTAATTTAGTATGATTTTTTTTAAACCTATAAGGATTTCAAAATTCCTTATGGGTTTTTTTTGTTTTTGAGGTAAAAATAGTCGCAAACATTAAAATATCGATATTTTAATGTTTGCTACCGAAAACAACGCAATCTACATTCCTTTAAACCCTTTCTCTTTAAGAAAAGATTTTACTTTTTCTAAGAGTTCACCTTGAATAATTATTTCTCCATCTTTTGCAGAACCACCAACGCCACAATGGTTTTTGAGTTGCTTGGCTAAATCTTTCAAATCCTCGTCTTTTCCTTCAAAATTTTCTATCAAAACAACAGATTTGCCTTTGCGTTTTTTACGGTCTAGGCTTACTTTTAGTTTTTGTTCTTCGTTGGGGAGCGTTTCGATTTCTTGTTCTTCTTTAAACTCAAAATCGGGATTAGTGGAAAATACCATTCCTCCACTACTTCCAACATCAATTCTTTTTTTCTTTTTTTTATCTCTTGCCATAGTTTCTGCTAGAATTACTGCAATTAACTTGAATATGTTTATTACAAGATAATCAAAACTCTAAAAATTAAAAAATTTTATACTAAATCTGTTCTTTTATCCAGTTTTTCACAAATTCAAGAACAAGAGGCGAAAATGTTTCTTCTATTATTCCATATTCAGAAGGCAAACCTGTTTCTGCTGTTTGAAACAAATGGTTTAGATTGGGAAAAGGCTTGATAGTTATTTTTTTATTTCCTGCTTTTTTTAGACTTTTCTCTATTGCGTTTAAGTTAATTTTTACATCTACTTGCAAATCTTTTTCTCCATTTATTGCTAAAATAGGACAAGTAGTTTTTGATAGGTTTTCTTTTGGGTTGTATCTTAAAAAGTACAAAAGCCACTCATCAGTAAGCCTATTCACTTGAAGGTTTATAAATTCTTCTTTGCTCATGTTTGAGGGAATTTCTGTAGCTGAAATATTATCTTCTAAGTAGTTAGAAATCTTTTGTTTGAGGATTTGTGTATCTGCTTCAGATTTGATAATTTCAAAAATAGCTTTATTTGATTTTTTTATTTTCTTTAAATTTTTCTTATTAATTCCACTAGCTTTTCCAATAGTTTGTTGTTGCTTTAATAAAAGTTTACTCCCTTCTACCCCAACACCAGCCAATAAGATGATAAAAGCTACATCATTTTTCTTTTTGGCTGCTACTATCGGAGCAATTATCCCTCCTTCACTATGTCCGATTAAGCCAATATTTTTTGAATCAATATCTTTTCTAGCTTTTAGAAAATCGATACCTACTTCTACATCTGTTGCAAAATCTTGTGAAGTTGCATTTTGGAATTTCCCTGTTGATTGTGCTGTTCCTCTATCATCATAACGTAAAACAGCAATTCCATTTTTTGTTAGATAATCTGCAATTACTAAAAAAGGTTTATGTCCTAATATTTCTTGGTTTCGGTCTTGCGCTCCACTTCCAGAAATCAGAATCACGACAGGAAATTTCTGACCTTCTTTCTCTGTTTTAGGTAAAGTAAGTGTTCCTGCCAAGGTGGTTTCGTCCGTTGCCTGTTTGTTTTCAAACTTTACTTCTTCAATGTTATAACCAAAAGGGGCTTTTGGTTCTTGTGGACGTTTTGGGGCTTCGTTTTTTTCTTGTTTATCTGAATTGCTCTTTTCTTCTTCAACCTTATTCAAGAATAATGGAAAACTTTGTCCTGCTTGTTTGAAAGTTCCATCAATTTGATTGTCAGAAATTAATTTACCTTTGTAGGAAGCCCCTAAAGTGACTAAGTTTAAGGTTATTTTTCCCTCTGAAAATACAACTTGAGTTACAGGAATATCTTTTGCTCCCTGTGCTGGGCTGTCCATTGTTGCAGAAAGCTCCTCTCCACTTTCTTGAATATGAAAAATTAAAGGTAGTTTAGTTCCTGATACTACTAACTCACCTTTCCAATCTCCAATAATTGTAGCTTGGTTTTGTGCCATAACTGGAATAAATAGAAAGAGAATAATGAATGATAAAAATAGGGTTTTCATTTAATCTGATAAATTTGTATTTGTAATGATAGAGTTATATAGCTCATCTGGTTTTTGAGAACCAAACAAGACTATTTTTCCACTTTTTAAAGTTATCTGCACACCTTTATTGCCATACATTGTATAAGCTTTATCTCCTCTAAAATTGTATCGTATTCCCCAACCACCCCATTCTCCGATAGGATTATAAACTACATTTTCTATTTTTATGATGTCATCTTTTGAGATTGTTTGAGTAGAAAAATGGAAGGGAGATAAGCGATAAGTTACTGTTTCCTCTAAAACAGTAACTTTCAGTTTCATTGAGGCTAAAAATAAAGCAACAATAATTACGAAAATTATTGTACCCAGCAAATGATAACTTTCTGGTGGATTTATTTGTACCATTTCGTAAAGTAGATAGGCATTTACAGGTATAGCTATAAAAAAAGTTACAGATGATATAACCCAATTCTTTAATCCTAGCTGCGATTCTCCAAATAAAATGTTTTTTTCCATGTTAATTTTATTATTGTATCGGAATGAAAAAATAATACAAGACACTATTAGTTTAAACAAGTAAGACTTTGCTTTTAGTCTGTTCCTATACTAATTGCTTTATAAAGTTGATTTGGCTTTTGAGTTCCAAGTAGAATAATCTTTCCATTTTTTAAAGTTACTTGTACACCTTTGTTTCCATACATTGTATATGCTTTATCTCCTCTAGAGTTAGTACGAACTCCCCAACCTCCCCAGTTTTTGGATTCATAAATAACTTTTTCTATTCCTACTATTTCTTCTTTAGAAATTATTTGATTAGAAAAATAAAAAGGATACAAACGACATTTAATTTCTTTTTCGGAAACTTCTATCTCAAGTCTTGTAAAAGAAAAAATAACACATAAAATAGTTGCAAAAATCATGATACCTAAAATAATAGTATTTTTTAGATTAAAATGACGTATTACCTGAAATATTAAAAAAGCATTAGCAGGTAGTAATGCAAATAGTATCACTAAGAATTGTGAATAGTCTGACTGTTGTAACTCTGTGAACAAAATACCTGTTTCCATAATAAACTTAAATCTTGATTTATAGGAGTTAAATATAGTAAAATACCTGCAGCCATAGCAAGAAAAAAACTAATTAAACCAAAAATAACAATAATTGTAAAATGAAATGCTAATCCAGCTATTAAAAAAAACATTTTCGTTTTTTTATTTTCTATGAAAATAGCCATTGCAAGCATCAACTCTAAGAATATAGCACCCCAAGTAAAAATAGCTACTATCCATTTATTTACCAAAATTTTTGATAATAAAAGGGATAAAACTCCTTGCTCTGAAAAGCCGTTGTTGGTTGCCCAATAATAAAAAGCTGTTCCATTAGCCCACTCAGGCTCTCCAAACTTTCCTATAGCAGCATCAAAATATAACACACTCATTTGTATGGAGATAAGGAGTAGAACAATACGACCTACTGTGTATTTGGAAGGATTATAAGAACCAAACCAGTGATTTCTTCTTTTATCATATAAAGTAAGAGGAATAAGTAGAAAAGTCAAAATAACTGCGATTTGATCTCCTCCCTCTGATAGAGTGACTATATGGAATATACTTATGCTAATCCACCACTGAAATATGCCTATAATTCTAGGGTAAATTCCTATTATTACACAAAATAAGATTAATGAAGCTATTCCAATAGACCAATTTGTATTCTCATATCCAAATAAATGAAAAAAATTCCATTTTAGAAGAGGCTTCTGTACATCAAAATAATGTTTATCAAATAAAACACTTTTTCCACTTCCCAATAAAGTAATTATTGCACCTAAAGCTAAAAAAGACCTTGCAAGTGCATATGAAGTTATTTTAAATTCTTTCATTATTGTATATTTATGGCTATCACTCTAAAACTACTATCAAACCGATTAGGGTGTTTAGCATATGCCCAAGGTGGTGTATTGTATATAACCAAGTAACTAACTCCATTTGGTAGAAAGCGAATATCTTCAGGTCTTTCTATGGCAATAGTATCTTTTACTTCATACTTTAATTCATCAGTTGATAAATGCTTAATGTCTTCCCAACAGCTATCAGGTAGATAACGATGTACTATAGACATTTCATAGCCAATTCGTCTAGCTGCCCTAGAAACACCACATAAATTTCGCAGAGAAACATTAGAGTAAGAAAATCGTCTAACTTGGCTATCTTCTATTATATATAAATCTTGTTTTACTTCTCTTGGACTTTTGGTAAAAAAAGCCCAACCTTGAGGAATAAAATAATTGACTATCTGACTAAAATCAGTACTAAAGCTAACGGCAGAATGAGGAATGGCTGAGATAAACACCACTAAACAAATTAGTATTGAAATTGGGTAAATAAAAATATTTTTTTTCATTATTAACAACTGATAAATCTTTGTATAGAGATATTAATCTGCCCCTATACAAAGATTAGGTTTTTTTATAATTAAATATATAAATTTATCAATGAAGCGACTATTTGTTCTTTTATAATTGGTTTAGGAAGTGGGTCATGTATGTCATCAGGTCTTTGCTCACCTCCACAGCCTGTCCAAAATCTCTGCTCTGTTACTACTGCTGCAATAGCATATACAGCGACTCCTACGGCTGCTACTACTGTTGCTACAGCGGCAGCATACAAACCAGCAACTACATATACAGCAGCAACAGCACAAACAAACACACTTCCACAATCTACCTCATCTGAAGGAATTTGTCCTTCTACTGCCTTCACAAAAGCATTCATACCCTCTGCATCGTCTAAATTATACTTGCTCAAATCCATATTGGAAACAATTCCGTCAACTCTATTATATGCTTTTCTATAATTTTCATTTAATAAAAAAGACGTTTTGATAAGTAATGCTACTTCTCCTAACTTTGCTTCTATTTCTTGAGCAGTACCTGTTTTTACAGTATGTTTAAAATTATCAAAGAAACTTGGAGCAATACTATCCATTTTATAAATAATTTCATCTACAAAAGTATTATACTCCTGCTCAACTGAATCAGGAAGATTTTTGTACTTATTGTTGAGGGTTGCTAGTACGTCGATTTGTATATTATCTTGTAGAAAAAATACACTACGTACAATATCTTCTCCAGATGGTTCTTTAGATTGTTTCTTAAACAAAGGAGTATCTGAATCTAGTGCTGATACTGTTTCATTCAATTGACAACTCACAAACAGAAAGTTAAGTGCTACTAATGTAACAACAAAAGGATTTCGACAAAAATTTCTCAATCAATTTAGCATAAATAAAATTAGATTTAATAAAAAAAATGTAAATTTGTTCCACAAAACAAGTATATTCTTAAAAAACTATCAAATCAATTATCGATTATGTTCAATCAAAATATGAAAACTAAAATAGGAAACCGATTACATCGTGCTAGAGAAGAAAGAAAACTGAACCAAGTTGATATGGCAGAGTTGTTAGGCGTTTCATCTGCAACTTATTCTCGTATGGAAAGAAGCGAAACTTCAGTAGAACTAGAACAGATTGTGCAATTTGCTAATTTATTAGGTATTCCACCTCAAGAGTTTTTACCTCATAATATGACAGTCAATGGCTACAATCACAGCCAAAAAGGACAAGTAGGTGTTGTGATAGGGAATGTATATCATAACTTAAATGAAACAGATATAGTAAAAGAATTGCAACATGAAATAGAGTTAAAAGACAAAGAAATTCAATTTATGAGTGAGAAAATTAAATTGCTTGAAAATCAAATAGAAATATTAAATCAGTTAGTGAATACAAATAATCCTTAAAAATCACATAGGTTTTTAAGGATTGGGAGGAAATTTAAAATAATTAAATCTTTTTTATTCTTTCAATTCCAACAAAACCACATTTTCTACATGATGCGTTTGTGGAAACATATCGACAGGTTGAATAGCTTTTACACTATATTTTTCATCTAAAAGCTGCAAATCTCTTGCTTGTGTCGCAGGATTACAACTTACATAAACGATACGTTTTGCACCAATTCTCAAAAGCATATTAATTACGTCTGGGTGCATTCCTGCCCTTGGTGGGTCGGTCAAAATTACATCTGGACGAGCGTGTTTTTCCAAAAATTCTTCCTTCAAAACATCTTTCATATCGCCTGCATAAAAAAGCGTATTATCAATTCCATTTAATTTTGAATTGATTTTTGCATCTGCAATAGCTGGTTCTACATATTCTACTCCAATAACTTGTTTAGCTTGTTTTGCCACAAAATTTGCTATCGTTCCTGTTCCTGTATAAAGGTCATAAACAACTTCTTCGCCTGTAAGCTGTGCAAAATCTCTAGTTATTTTGTATAAATTATAGGCTTGAATGGAATTAGTTTGATAAAATGATTTTGCCTGAACTCTAAATTCTAAGCCTTCCATTGTTTCGGTAATATAATCTTTTCCATCAAAACAAATAATATCCAAATCTTGAAAAGTATCATTTCTTTTTGTATTTACAACATATTGCAAAGACGTAATTTGAGGGAAAGAATCTTTGATAAATTGCATTAACTTTTCTACTTCTTCATTGAATGCTGTGGTCTGTAACATAACCATTAAATCATCTGTCGTTTGAGAATTTCGAATCATCAAATTTCTCAAAAGTCCTTCACAAGCCATTACATTATAAAAAGACAAATCGTGCTCTCTAGCATATTTATTGACTGCCAAACGAATCGTATTTGACGGCTCGGCTTGTAAATAACATTCATTCAAATCTACCAATTTATCATATCGCCCCGGAATATGAAAACCCAATGCACGGTTGTCAAACTCTTCTCCTGTTGCTATCTGTTCGCTAGTGAGCCAACGACGAGAGGAAAACGTAAATTCTAATTTATTTCTATAAAAAGTGGTGTTTTCTGATGCTAAAATAGGATTTATTTCAGGTAATTCTACTTTTGCCAAGCGTTCTAAATTATCTTTTACTTGTTTTTGTTTGTAAAAAAGCTGTCTTTCATAACTCAAATGTTGCCATTTACACCCTCCACAAACGCCAAAATGTTCACAAAATGGCTCTACTCTTTCATCAGAATAAGAATGAAATTTTACGACAGTAGCTTCCCAATAGCTTTTTCTTTGTTTGGTAATTCGTAAATCTACTACATCTTTTGGCACTACGCCTGTAACAAAAACGACTCTTCCGTCGGCTTCTTCTGGTCTTGCAATACATTTTCCTTCTGCTCCTGCATCAAGAATAACGACATTTTCTACAATTCGATTTTTATTTTTTCTTCTTCCCATATATTTTTAGCTGTTTTGATATTAGAGCTGCATCTGTCTTTGTGTGTTCGTTTCCTCAGAAGTGTTTTATTCAGTTTTGAGGAACTGAATACACAATTTTACTTTTATATAATTTACAAAGTTATGGAAATAAAATGAGAGAAAAAGGGTTATTTTTTAAATAACTCTAGCTTCATTTTCTTCACAAACAAGATTTATGTAGATTAATATTGCTTGTGGGAGATAAACAACAACAAATTTTATTTAATTATCTATCCAGTTTTCAATTTCTAATCCTTCTATCCTTTCAAAATGTTTTATATTACGAGTTACCAAAATCATTTCATGGGCAAGTGCAGTGGCTGCGATGAGTGTATCAAAATCGCCTATTTGTTTTCCTGTTTTTTTTAATTTTGTTCTGTGAATAGCATATAATTCGAAAGCATCTCTAATAGGAAGTATTCTTTTTTCGAAGAGTTCTTCAAACTCATTATATTTATTTAGATTTTTTTCCTTGTGTTCTTCTTCTGCATTTTCAACGCCAAATAAAAGCTCGGCTAAAGTTATTTCTGAAATATAACAATTCTCAAAACCAACTTCAATTATTTTTTTATCTAAATCGAATTGTTTTTTCAAATAATAAATACAAATGTTTGTGTCTAAAAGATATTTTTTCATAATCTTGGATTAAGTAAGTTTTTTATATTAAAATTCTATTTCTCTTGGTGTATCCATTCTAGCATCATAAATTTCTTTCACTAATTCATCGCCAGTTTGTTCGGATTCCCACGCTCCAAAAAGCTCAAGAAAACGATTTTGTTTTTCTGCTTTCTCAATTTCTTCTCTTTGTTTGGTAAGGTAATTAATGACTTCTACACTATTCAAAGCTAAAATCCATTCTATTAATTCTAATTTGGTTTCTGAAATAGATTTTGTTTCTGAAAGTGATTGTGTTTCTTCTTTTGTTGTATTCATAATTTTGTTTTTTTAGGTTTATACTTTTCTTAACGCCTTAAATCAATTATCAGTTTTATTATTTTTCATTAACTCAATAATCTGTTCTAAATCTTTTATTTTTCTTTGTAGCATTTCATTTGTTTCATTTCCATAACTGTAATAATTTCCTATTACAAAACCTACTTGAGCATTGTCATTATGGCTGTTCGTAATAGTCAATGTTTCTAGTAAAAAAATCTTGAAGAGGAGCATTTAATACTTTTGCAAAATTGACTATTTATTTTACCTCAACAGAAACTTAATTGCGTTTCAAACGAGAATACAGATAGAAAGACCCAATAAATCAGCCATTTCATTTTGTGTGAGTTTTCGTCCTTCTTTAGTAGAAAAGAGGTTGTTTCCAATTTTTATTTTTAGAATAAAAAATAGATTTTAAATATTGGTAAATAGGTTTTTAAAATTCTAAAGTTATTGCTTTTTTTATGGAAAATCAAATTATTAATAGGACAATCGTACCAAAATAATTGAGTATTAATTAGAAAATAGAAATAAACTTCGTGTTAAAAATTAAATTGTTATTGAAAGTAGTAATCTTTATTGTAAAGCTCAAAAATTTGGTGTGATTGCCTTATATTTTAATAATATACTTGCTATTTCTATCTAATAGGGTAGCATACGCCACAAAGTGAAATAATACTGAGTTCACGTTAAATAAAGAATGTTTTTCTCGTCCTGCATTCGAAACATGGAGGAAATATCAAATCATCTATTTTCAAATAGGTTGTACTAAAATAATAAGTAGATTAAAGAAAATATATATCTTCCCTTGAATTACAAAATCTACCAAACAAATATTGCTATCTATCATACATTTTTTTAGCTTTGTTTTATTAAAATATTATATCAAAATTGCTATTATTGATTCTACCAATTATACATTAAACCTCACATTTTATGTCCAATACCACACAAAATACAGAAATTTTATCTCGTCGTGTTTCCGAAATGGAAGAATCTCAAACGCTTGCTATGGCTGGTAAAAGCCGTGAACTCAAAGCACAGGGAGTTGATATTATAAATATGAATTTGGGCGAGCCTGATTTCAAAACGCCTCTTTTTATTCAAGAAGCTGCCAAAAAAGCGATTGATGATGGACATTTTGGTTATACGCCTGTTGCTGGTATTGCGCCACTTCGCCAAGCTATTTCTGATAAACTCAAGAGAGAAAATAATTTGGAATATGCTCCAAATCAAGTTATAACCTCAACAGGCGCAAAACAGTCTATTGCAAATGTAATGCTTTCCATTCTTGACAAAGATGATGAGGTTATTATTATTACTCCTTATTGGGTTTCTTATGTTGGAATAGTGCAACTGGCACAAGGAAAGCCTGTTTTTGTAAAAGGAGAATTGAAAAATGACTACAAAGCGACTGCCCAACAAGTAAAAAATGCAATCACTCCAAAAACAAAAGCAGTAATTTTTTCTTCGCCTTGTAACCCAACAGGAAGTGTTTTTTCTGAAAGAGAATTAAGAGATATTGCAGAAGTAATTGCACCACACAAACAAATTATAGTCATTGCAGATGAGATTTATGAGTATATCAATTTTGGAGAAGCTCATTTTAGCATCGGAAGAGTAGAATCTTTGAAAGATAGAGTAGTTACAATAAATGGACTTTCAAAAGGTTTTGCCATGACAGGCTGGCGTTTGGGGTATGCTGCTGCTCCTTTAACCATTGCAAAAGCGTGTGATAAAATACAAGGACAAGTTACTTCAGGGACAAATTCTATTACCCAGCATGCTGCTGTTGCTGCACTCAATGGAAGCCGAAAAGAAGTAGAGCAGATGAACAAAGCTTACCAGAAAAGAGGAAGGTTAATTAAATCCCTATTAGATGAGATAGAAGGCTTTGATTGTAATACTCCACAAGGGGCATTTTATGTTTTTCCTGATGTGAGTGCTTTCTATGGTAAAAAATTTGAAGAAAAACCTATCAATAATTCAGAAGATTTTTCTATGTTTTTGTTAGAAAAAGCTAATGTAGCTGTTGTGATGGGTGATGCTTTTGGTGCGCCTTCTTGTGTTCGTCTTTCTTTTGCTACTTCAGAAGAGCTTATCAAAGAGGCAGTTAAGAGAATTAAAAATGCAGTATCAAAGTTGGATTAATACAGACCAGCTACTAACTGAAAATATAAATAAACTCTTAAATAAAAGCTGTTTTTTTAAGATAGGATAAAAAGAAGGTTTTAAAGTCAAGGGTATTTTTTGAGTAAAAAAATTAAAAGTTTTCATTTAAAGAAAACTTTTAATTTTTAATTTTTTTATAAAAATAATGCAATTATAAATAATCTAGTAAATGTTTTTTACTTAAAAAATCTAATAATTCCTTTTTTTTTCTTATAAATAACTTTTTGTACCAAAAAAATCGTTAATTTAAAGTTTCTATTCTTAAAATAAATTTAGAGTATTTTTTTTATAGAAAGGAGCTATCTACTTATTATTTTTAATCACTATCATACATTTAATCAATGAAAAAACTATCCAATTATTCCCATTATATTTTTGGGGTTGTTTTACTATTTCTACTAAGCACCACAGGGTACTTGATTTGGGAAAACACTTCTGAAAATGAAATCCTACTTTCAGAGTCTTCAAATATTTTGTCTAAAGACCCAGCAAAGCTAACAGGAAAAGAAAAATATGCTTATAAAAAAGCATTATACAATAAATATAGAGGCTGGACAAAAAAGGATTTGAAGAAAATTGCTAAACAAGATCGTCCTGATTTGGCTATGCTTCAAGATTTCTTGCGTACAGCAAACCCAAATACAGGAGAAATTCCTGAAAACGCAACTATAAGAGCAAATGAACTTACAGATTTGAAACTAAATGCTATCAACCAAAGAGCAATTAACAATGTGAATTGGTTGGAGCGTGGTCCTGATGATGTAGGTGGACGTACTCGTGCGCTTATGTATGACCCAAATGATGCTACAGGCAGAAAAGTTTGGGCTGGTGGTGTTGGTGGTGGTCTTTGGTACACCAACGATATTACAGTAGCCAACCCAACTTGGGTAGCTGTTGATAATTTTTGGGAAAATATAGCTATTTCATCGATTGCTTATGACCCTTCTAATACACAAATTATGTATGTTTCTACTGGAGAAGGTTTTTTTGGTGGTGGAATGCAACGTGGTGCAGGTATTTGGAAAACAAGCAATGGAGGTACTACTTGGGCAAGGTTAGCTAACACTTCTCCAACAGTAACAGATGATTTTCAGTTTGTTCAGAAAATAGTTGTTACTCCTACAGGGACATTACTTGCTGCTTGTCGTACAGATGGATTTGCTAGTAATAGTATAAACAGTGGAGGGATTTTTCGTTCTACTGATGGTGGAGCTTCTTGGAATAAGGTAACTTTACCTGAAGCTTCTACTCGTGCTGCTGATTTAGAAGTAGCTGCTGATGGTACTATTTATGGTACTACTGGTTTGTTTGGAGGTGTTGTAGGTTCTATTTACAAATCTATTACTGATGGAGCTTCTTGGACAGATGTAACACCTGCTGGCATTTCGAATAATACTAGAAGAATAGAAATTGCATCTGCACCATCAAACAGTAATATTTTATATGCTGTTTCACATGATAATACTACTAATAATGTGTCTTTCTTTAAGAAGTCTATAAATGCTGGAGCATCTTGGACAGACATAACCATTCCACAATACCGTAATCAAGGAGGCTGTGCTACTGATGGTACTCATTTTACTCGTGGACAGGCTTGGTATGATTTGATATTGAAAGTAAATCCTACTAACTCTGATCATGTGGTAGTTGGTGGTATTGATGTTCATCGTACTACAGATGGAGGAAATAATTGGACATCTATTTCTTATTGGACAGGTGCATGTGGACCTTATGTACATGCAGATATTCATGCTTTTGCTTATAAACCAAATAGTTCTGATGAAATGTTAGTAGGTAGTGATGGAGGAGTTTCTTATAGTTCTAACATTCGTGCTGCTAGTCCTGGTTTTAATGATAGAAATTCTGGGTATAATGTAACACAGTTTTATGCAACAGCAATGCACCCTGGTAATGGGTCTAATTATTTCTTAGCAGGTGCACAAGATAACGGAACTCGTAGTCTTAATTCTGCAGGTGTTGGAGGTAGTACACAACCAACTGGAGGAGATGGTGCATTTTGTTTCATTGATCAAGATAATCCTAACCTTCAAATTTCTTCTTATGTATTTAATTCTTTTTATGTATCTGTGAATGGAGGAGGTGCTTTTGGAAATTTAGGTGCACAAGATCAAACTAGTGGAGATTTTATCAATCCAGCAGATTATGATGATGCTTTGAATTTATTATATTCTTCTGCAAAAGGACTCGGCGACGTAGCTAGATGGACTGTACCAGCAGGTGTTCGTTCTGATTTTAGTGTTACAGGTATGAATGGAGATGTTACACATTTGAAAGTTTCTCCTTTTGTAGCAGGTTCAACAACTCTTTATGTTGGAACTAATGCAGGTGAAGTTATTCGTGTTAATAATGCAAATACTGGAGGAGCTAATATAGCAGGGACATCATTATCAAGTAATACTATGGAATCACAAGGAGCTGTTTCTTCTATTGAGTTTGGAGCAGATGCAGACCATATTGTAGTTACTTATTCTAATTATGGTGTACAAAATGTATGGTACACTGCAAATGGGGGGGGGACTTGGACAAGTAAAGATAATGGACATGGTTTGCCAGATATGCCAGTTCGTTGGGCAATGTTCAATCCTAATAATCAAGATGAAGTGCTTATTGCAACTGAAACAGGTGTTTGGAGTACAGATGATATTACAGCAGGTGCTGCTGGAGATTTCTGGGAATTGTCAAGTGCAGGACTTGCAAATGTACGTTGTGATATGTTCCAAATCCGTGAATCAGATAATTTAGTTGCAGTAGCAACACATGGTAGAGGGTTATTTACAAGTGATGTATTTGCTCCTGCTAAAGCAATTTTTGAAACGGACAAAGAGATTGTTTATCTAGGTGTTGATGTAAATATTACAGACCTCTCTATTAAGGATACTTCTTGGGATTGGGATTTTGGAACTGGAGCAAGTATTGCAACTGCAAATACTGATGGACCTCACGCAATTTCTTATAATACATCAGGTATCAAAACAATTACACTTACAATAAATGGAGGTGGTTTACCAGACTTAGTATTTACCAAAACAATTACTGTATTACCAGATCGTCCAACTCCTTATGCTATAGCTGACGGAGGTAATTTTGAGGTAAACCCGTTAGATTTTGTAGGTGAAAATGTAAGTAATGGAACAATTTGGCAACGAGGGAATTCTGCAACCTTTGGGAAAAACGGTACAGCGAGTGGCGCAAATGCTTGGGTTACAGGGCTTACTGGTAATTATGCAAATAATTCACACTCAAATCTATATGCACCTAATTTTGATTTCTCTGCAACAGGTACTTATACATTATCTTTCGAAACCAAACATAACTATGAAGCTGGCTATGATGGAATGATTGTAGAATACTCTACTAATAGAGGAAATTCTTGGACTAAGTTGGGAACAGCCACTACAGGAGCTATATGGTACAATTCTACTATTGGAGCTGGGTCAGACCCTACTGTTTTTGGAGCTGTTGGAACGCCAATTATGTCAGCTACAAATGCCAATTATTTTACTAAATCTCTTGATGTTTCTAGTTTTGCTGGAAATGGTGATGTGGCTTTTAGAATAGTATTTAAGTCTGATCCAGCTGAAGTAAGAGCAGGAGCAGCAGTTGATAACTTCCTTATTACTTTTGTGCCAAATACGAATTCTATTACACTTGGTAATATTGATCCAATAACTTATTGTGCAGGTGCTACTATAAATGTTCCATTTACACCAAATGGTACTTTTAATGGTGGAAATACATTTACGGCTCAACTTTCAGATGCAACAGGTTCTTTTGCAGCACCAATAGCTACTCAAGTAGGAACAAGTCCTATTTCTTTAACTATTCCTGCAGGAGCAACAACTGCATCTTTATATAGAGTTCGTGTTGTTTCGTCAAATCCAGTTGTAAATAGTAATCAATCAGTTGCCCTTACTATTAATGCTTTGCCAACAGCAGGTTTAACAGCTTCATCAAACACAATTTGTGCAGGCGAAAATGTAACTTTTACAGCCACAGCAGGTTCAAGCAATTATGATTTTAGAGTAAATGGAGGCAGTGTCCAAAATGGCGCATCTAATACTTTTGCTTCTACAACTCTTGCAAATGGCGAAGTAGTTGATGTAATTGTAACCAATTCTGGTTGTTCTGCTACAAGTAGTGGAATTACAATGACTGTAAACCCAGCACCAACAGCAGGTTTAACAGCTTCATCAAACACAATTTGTGTAGGCGAAAATGTAACTTTCACAGCCACAGCAGGTTCAAGCAATTATGATTTTAGAGTAGATGGAGGCAGTGTCCAAAATGGCGCATCTAATACTTTTGCTTCTACAACTCTTGCAAATGGCGAAGTAGTTGATGTA
>CAKZOK010000039.1 GCA_937136415.1 uncultured Cytophagales bacterium
GGTTACGCTACGATGTAGCTAAATTTCAAAAGACACGAAAACTGTATGAGAAAATAAACAAATTTTGAACAGCCTACTCTAAGGGTCTTCATAATTCCTTAGGGTTTTTTTATATAAAACTAAACCAACCTAAGCAAAGGATTTTCTTTTAATTGCCAAAAGAAATTATGGCTTTGATAATTTTCTGGAAAAGAAACCAATTCGATAATTATTTCTTTATTTTGGCTTGAAAAAGAAGTCAAAAATGTTTTGACATGTAAAGTTTGTAATTCTATTTTTATGACAATTTCATTTTTATCTTTTATTTCAATAATTGATTTGTCTTCTGATGTATAGCTAACAATTATTTTTTCAATTTGCTTATAATCAATAAAACTTTTCTGTCGTTTTTCTGAAAAATAAATAATAATTTCTTTTTCCCCTATTCCCAACATGGCTTTGTCTGTATTAGAAGAATAAACCAAATTGATATAATAACGAGCCAAAAGTAATAAAATAGGCGAGCTAACAAGACCAAAAAAACCTACCGAAAGACTAAAATAAAACATAAAAACAACATACATTACCATTCCTAAAAGAAGTATAAGACCTGTTCCCTCTCGCTCATTATAAACCTTTACATTATTATCTATAAGTTCATATTTGTTTTTCCAATAACTATATTTTACAATTTTACTAAATTTTTTGAATGATTTTGCGCCTTCTAATGGAATAAAAATAGTTTTTTGTTTTGCTTTTACAAGCACTAGATTTTGTCCAAAAGTAGGTTTTTTGATGGTTCTGCTTTGGCTACAATGTTTTTTGTCAAGGTAAAGCCAACTATCTTTCAAAAAAGCAGACTTACAACCTGCACAAAAAACCACTTCATCACCTGCTTCTATTAAATCTCCTGTGATAGGGTCTTGACGTTTTTCCTTCAAAAAACCTAAATGTTTTTGATTGTCTATTTTATGAATGTGCATTATATTTTGTAATTAAATCTATTCTATTATCAATTATCAAAACTACTTTTGACTCAATATAGTTTTCTCAAAATAAAATTAATAGTTGTCAAACTCTTTCTTAGTTTTTATCTTTGTAAGAGAGGAATTAATTTACTCATTTAATTTATTTTTTAGTCGTTCAAATTTATTTATGACTCCAGACCAACTACGTGCCTTGCAAAATCGAACAGAAGATTTGCGAGGCTATCTTTGACTACGAAACCAAAAAATCCGAAATCGAAGAAGAACAAGCACAAACTGTCAAACCCGATTTTTGGAACAATCCAGAAGAAGCTGAAAAGCTATTAAGAAATATCAAATCCAAAAAAATATGGACAGATAGATTCGAAAAGTTACATACTCAATTAGGAGATTTAGAAGTTTTGTATGAATTTTATCAAGCTGAGGAAGCTACCGAAAAAGAAATCAATAAAGAAGCTGCAAAGGTTACCAAAACTTTAGAAAACTTAGAATTTCAGAAAATGCTAAGTGGAGAAGAAGACAAACTAGATGCAATCTTAGAAATAAATTCGGGCGCAGGAGGAACAGAAAGCCAAGATTGGTCTGAAATGTTGCTTCGAATGTACAGAATGTGGGCAGAAAAAAATGATTATAAATACCAACTTCTTGACCTTGTAAATGGTGATGTAGCTGGAATAAAATCAGTAACTATCCGAGTTAGTGGCGATTTTGCATACGGATATTTAAAATCTGAAAACGGCGTTCATCGTTTGGTGCGTATTTCTCCCTTCAATTCGGCTGGCAAACGTCAGACTTCATTTTCTTCTATATATGTTTATCCTCTTGTTGATGATTCTATCGAAATTGAGATTAATCCTGCTGATATTGAGCGTCAGACATTTCGTTCGGGAGGTGCTGGTGGGCAAAATGTAAATAAGGTAGAAACGGCTGTGCGTCTAAAACACATTCCTACTGGAATTGTGGCTGAATGCCAACAAGAGCGTTCGCAACTTCAAAATGCTGAATTAGCAATGGATATGTTAAAAGCAAAACTCTATCAAATTGAAATAGAAAAACGGAATGCTGCAAGAGATGAAATAGAAAGTTCTAAGAAAAAAATTGATTTTGGTTCACAGATTCGAAATTATGTTTTGCACCCTTACAAACTCATAAAAGATGTTCGTACTGGATATGAAAGAACAGATATTCAAGCTGTTTTAGATGGCGATTTGACTGAATATATGAAAGCATTTTTGATGGAAAATTAAATTTCTTATTCCTTTCATAAATCATAAAAAAACGTATTACAAAAATTGTAATACGTTTTTTTATGAATTAGTTTTTATTTTTATTAAATTGATTAAATATTATTATAATACCGTTGTTGATGTTTGAGCGAAGCGAAACCAACAATCAAATAATTTATCATATTTTTTACAAGACCACCTGCTATTTTATTAGGTCGTAATTATTTCTTAGACAATCAATTATTATGAAAACAAAAACTCTTTTTAGTGAAATACAATGGGGGTTAAAAAACTGGGTTTTATCTGTTGTAGTTATCTTTATAATGACTCCTGTTTGTATTTATTTATCTTTTCAAATGACAAAAGTGGCTGGTTTAGAACAAATTATTCTTTTGTGTACATTAACTTTCCATATTGCTCTCTGTCTATTTTTTATTTTTATTAAACTTAAAATTGAAGTAACTCAAGAAGAAATAAAATATCAATTATTTCCTTTTCATTTTTCTACTCAAACCCTTTCAAAAAACGAAATTATCAAGATAGAAAATGTTATTTATAATCCCATTGGAGAATGGGGAGGCTGGGGAATCCGTAGAGATTTTAAAGGAAACAAAGCCTACAATATGTACGGAAACAAAGGCGTAAAAGTAACTTTACAAAGTGGCAAAATAATTTTGTTTGGCTCTCAAAAACCAAACGAATTTTATGATGCAATTTTAAAAAAATAATAGGAATACAAAACCCTAAAGGATTATGAAGCCTCTTAGGGTTTAATATTGTAATTCATAGTCAAATTTAACTTCTCTGAATAACCATATCTTCCAAAGATTCAATCCAAAGTGGGTGAGAGTTTAGGCTTTCTACCATGTCCCAACGCTCACCACCAAGTGCCAAGAAATCTTCGTGATATGTTTCGGCAACTTCTACTGTTGTTTCCAAACAATCAGCTACAAAAGAAGGCACAAAAACGATTAATTTTCGATACCCTTTTTTATACATTTCTTTGATTACATCATCGGTGTAAGGTGGAATCCAAGGGTCAGAACCCAAACGAGATTGAAAACAAACGGTATAATCTTTTTCTGTAATACCTAATTCTTTTGCCAAATGGCGTGAAGTTTCATAACACTGCGCTCTATAACAAAGACGATTTACAGCACCAAAATTTTCACAACACTTTCCAATTTTACAATGTGAGCTTGCTTTTTTGAGTTGGCTTTGTGGAAGTCCGTGATATGAAAAAACATAATGGTCATAATTGTGAGTTTTCAATAATTTCTGTGCTTGTAGTGCAAATGTTTGTATCATTTTTTCATCTGTTGGAAAAGAATCTACAAATGAAATTTCTGGAATAAGAAGCCATTTCGAAACCAGCTCCATGATACGCTCCAACACCGACCCCGTAGAAGCCGAAGCATATTGAGGAAACATCGGAATAACAATGATTTTTTTGGGGTTCATTGCCTGTAACTCTGAAAGTGCATTTGGAATAGATGGACTTTGATAACGCATAGCCAAACGAACAACATACTTCTCCTTTTTAGATTTATCAGTTTCTTTATTAGAATACTTATCTAAAGAATGTTGTAATTTGTCGGCAACATCTACACCATGATACAATAAAGGAGAACCTCTATCTGTCCATAATTTTTGGTATTCTGCTGCTGATTTGGGCGCACGAAAAGGAGCAATATATCCGTTTACAAGCGTATAACGAAAAGGAGCAGGTATATCAATTACTCGTCCGTCTAATAAAAATTCACGTAAATACTTTCTAACGTCAGGCGTTTTTGGAGAATCTGGAGTTCCTAAATTGACAAGTAAAACAGCAATAGGGGCATTTTTCATAAAACTATTTCTATATTTCCGTATTTATTTTTTCTAATTAAAAGGCTACTAACTTTTAGATAAACAAAAGAGTTTTTAAATCTTTATTATTTTGATGCAAAAATAAGGAATTTTTATTTTCTTTTTCTTTGCCATTTATCTTCATAATAAACAGAATTAAGAAAAAAATTTTATTTCTTAACCAAGTTCCCCATTTTATCGTATCCAATCATTCCAACAGCTACCATTTCTTGAATTGCTTTGCCCAATATTTTGGCATCAATACTTATAAAATGAGTAGTTAATTGATGAACAGGAATTGAATTAGAGGACAGTTTTTCTAAAACTTGATTTTTTAAATCCTTATTATTTTTATTTGAAAAACCTAAAGCCTTTTTATTTTTGATACAAGTATCACAAACTCCACAAATTTCATTTGTTTTTTCTCCAAAATAATGAAGCAAAATTTGTGTTCGGCAACGCATATCGTTACTGACATAATTAATAACCGAAAAAGCCTTTTGCAGTGCTTCTTTTTTGCGTGTTTTTAAGAGTTCCAAATCTAAAGGCAAATCGTTTGCAGTGTAGCGAGCTGTAAGAAAGGAAAGTTGAGGCACATCTTTTTGAGGTTGATAATCAAGAATATTTTGCTGGGCTAAATAATTTAATTGAGCGACTAGTTCCATTTTCTGCATCTTCAAAAACCTTGATAATTGTTGTTCGGAAATAGAAATAAATTGTTGAAAAGCTCCCCCATAAGCACGCAACAAACCTTTTATGACCGTATCCGATTTTGGATTTACAATCTGAAAATTATACAAAGTGGCATTATCTACCTTTATCCAAACTTTAGAAGGCGTATAAAAACTCTCCGAAAGCTGCAAAAAACCTTGTTCTTCTAAAATTTTGATAGAATTATAGGTTTCGATATAGGGAATAGAAAAACGACGAAAAAATTCGCTCATATCAAAATCAAAACTTTCCATAGGAAAACTTCCCACAGCAATTTTGAAATAATTGGCTAAGGCTTGATATACCTTTCTAATTATTTTTGGCTCTGGGTGTGCTTGTTTGGTCTTTTTTTCTAGGTTTATCAAATCTCCTTTATCAAAAATAGAAATGGCGTATGCCTTTTTTTCGTCCCTTCCTGCTCGCCCAGCTTCTTGATAATAGGCTTCTAAAGAATCAGGCAAATCAATATGAATTACTGTTCTTACATCAGGTTTGTCAATGCCCATTCCAAAAGCATTTGTTGCTGCAATGACACGAATTTTGCCATCTATCCACGATTCTTGTACGTGATTTCGTTGTGCGTGTGTAAGTCCTGCATGATAAAAATCAGCCGAAATTTTTTGTTGTCTAAGCCAAAGCGCAATATCTTTGCATTGCTTTCTATTTCTAACATAAATAATTCCTGTTCCTTTTACATTATTCAATATTTGAAGGATTTTTTGATTTTTATTTTCTTTCAAAAAAGCAGAATACGACAAATTTTCTCTTGAAAAACTCTTAGTAAAAACTTCACTTCCTTCTCTAAAATCTAACTTATCTTGAATATCCTGACGAACTTGCAAAGTAGCCGTAGCTGTAAGGGCAATGCAAGGAACATTCGGTATTTTTTCTCTAATTGCTGCAATTTCTAAATATGCAGGACGAAAATTGTAGCCCCATTGAGAAATACAATGCGCCTCATCAATGGCAAGCAAACTAACATTCATTTTGGCTACTCGCTGTTGAAACAAATCCGTTTTGAGGCGTTCGGGAGAAAGATAAAGAAACTTGATATTTTTGTTATAAACACAATTATCCAAAGCAATATCAATTTCTCGTTTTGACATTCCAGAATAAATTGCCTTTGCCGAAATACCACGCTTTCCAAGCTGAAATACTTGGTCTTTCATAAGCGCAATAAGTGGCGTAACGACAATACAAACACCCTCCAAAGCCATCGCAGGAACTTGAAAGCAAATTGATTTTCCTCCACCTGTTGGCAAAAGTGCAAGTGTGTCATTTTTTTCCAAAACACAATTTATAATCTCTTCTTGCATAGCACGAAAAGAATCATATCCCCAATATTTTTTTAGAATTTGTTGTGGTAGAGTGGGCATTTTAGAATTGTGAATAATAATTTATAAACGAAATTACTTTTTTGATGAAGTATTTTTTATCCTTAAAAAATCAAGAAATATAACACTCTAATTGCTTCAAAGCCGTCCAAAGCTCTAATTTTTTGCTTTTGTTGGAATGAAGAGCTACAAAATTATGCGAGATAATCCATGTAATTGCTTTTATTTTGGTCGGTTTGTAGGTTTCAAAATTGTGTGGAACACCTAATTTTTTGGTATCTATTCCAAAACTAACTACCGAAGTAGGCTTTAATTTTTTGTACAAATCCAAAAATGTTGCTTCTGTTTTTGCCATATTTACAATAGCTACATCGCTCAAAGAAAGCTGCCCTGCTGCCAAAATCCCAGTAAGAAGTTTATTATCGGCAATTTTTAGGTTTTCTTGTTCGGTTTCTTTTATCAAAATCAAGAAATTTTTACGATTTTTTCCAAAATAAGTAAAATCCGTTTCTAATGTTTTTTTACTTTGCTTTTCAGAATTATCTGATTTTATTTTATTAATTTCTTGTTTTAGTGTTTTTGTTTCAATTTTTTGATTTTGATTTTCTTCTTTTTGTTCTTCTGTTGTTGTATTTGATTCAATTTCCCATTCCGATTTTATGGCATCGATATAATACATTTTTTCAGTAAAAACATAGGGTAAAAAATCATATTCTTGTTCTTTTATATCCATAATTATAAACTTTAAAGCCTTAGGGTTTGGTATTCAGAATTTCTTTATTTATTTTGCTAATCAACTCCCAGCCTTCATAAACAAATCCAGTATAAAGCTGTATCAAACTAGCTCCTGCATTCAATTTTTCTATTGCATCTTTTGGGCTGTGTATCCCTCCTACTCCAATAATTGGAAAGGCTGCATTTGATTTTTGATGAAGATACGCAATTACTTCCGTACTTCGATTTTTCATTGGCTTTCCACTAAGCCCTCCATTTCCAATATTTTCTACTTTCTTTGTTTCTGTTTTAAGATTTTCTCGGCTGATAGTAGTGTTTGTGGCAATTATTCCTGCCAATTTGGTTTCTTTAGCAATTTGGATAATGTCATCAAGTTGCGAATTAGTAAGGTCTGGCGCAATTTTGAGTAGTAATGGTTTTGGATTTTGTTTTTCTTGATTTTTGGTTTGAAGAGTTTGTAATAGCTCTGTAAGTGGTTTTTTTTCTTGTAACTCTCTCAAATTTGGGGTATTTGGCGAGCTTACATTGACTACAAAATAATCTACATAATCAAAAAGTGCATCAAAACAAATCAAATAATCATTTGTGGCTTCCTTATTTGGAGTAATTTTATTTTTTCCAATATTCCCTCCAATAATAATATTTGGCTTATTCTTCCTAACTTTTTTTAATCTATCAATAGCAATTTGAACTCCTTCATTATTAAATCCCATTCTATTGATAAGCGCATTATCTTGCTTCAAACGAAACAAACGAGGTTTTGGATTTCCATCTTGTGGTTTTGGTGTAAGCGTTCCAATTTCTATAAATCCAAAGCCAAGTTGGTCTAATTCTTCAATCCATTTTGCATTTTTGTCAAATCCTGCTGCCAAACCAACAGGATTCTTAAATTTTAATCCAAAAACTTCTCTTTCTAATTTTTTATCTGCGTTTATAGGATTTGTTACAACAAAGTTACCTCCTACTTTTAGGAGTGTTTTTAGTCCAGAAATAGCTGTATAATGCGCTTTTTCAGCATCAAGTTTGAAAAAAATAGGACGTAAAAGTGAATACATAAATATAAAATAAAAAGTTAGAAGTTAGGTTTCAGATATAAAAAATCTAAATAAATTGGTAGTGTTACACAAAGTATGATTTTTTTAAAGCGTTTTAGAATAGCAAAATTATACAACTAAAAACTACCTA
>CAKZOK010000040.1 GCA_937136415.1 uncultured Cytophagales bacterium
CAATTAAAATTTTATTCTAGCTGCATGGCAGCGTACCCTTTGTAGATTTAGATTTTAATCAAAATGAACGCATTTAGAAGCTACATCGTAGCGAAACCTTGAAATTAGACACATTTAGAATACAAACAACAAGGTTACACTACGATGTAGCTTACAAAATTATATCATTTTTCTATTCTACAAAGATTACGCTACGAGGTAGCTAAATTTCAAAAGACACGAAAACTGTATGAGAAAATAACCAAATTCTAAAGCATTCAGTACACCTACTCACATGCTAAAGCATATGGTACAATTTACTCACTCTAAAGAGTAAGCAACAAACAAAAAACCTATTTATTTTTTGTATAAATAGGTTTTTTTAAGATTCTAGAAGCTAATACAAATTATTTGATTCTAAACTTCTGGTGTTGGAGGAGGAGTTGATGAAGTGCCTTCACTCTTTGTTGCATCTGTTCCATCAGCACTAGGAGAGGCATTTTGAGCCAAACCTAATTTTGCTTTTAGTTCTAAAAGAGACGCTGAAGAAGAGCTTGAGCCTGCACCAAGTGCTTTTTCTACATCATCATCTACCGAAGTGCTCATTGAAGCAATTTCACCATACGATTCTGCCAAGGCTTCCTCTTGTGATACTTTTTCTTTCATGCGTTCGAGCATAGAAACAGTACCACTAGAGTCGATTTGTGACATTTGCTTATTGATTTTCTTTGTTGCAGAACTCACTTTTGAGCGTGCTTTCAAAGTACGAAGTTCATTTTCATACGTTCCAACTTTTGACTTGAGCGTCTGAATATTCTGATTCATTTTGGATACATGCTGCTCATGAGTTGTCATTTCTTTTCCTGTACGGTCAGCTTGTTGTTGTGCTTCTTCTTTCTTACGAAGCATTTCAGAAGCCAAACGGTCAGCTTCAGAAGGGTCTAACTCGCCAGTTTGTGCTTTTTGAAGCAACAAAACTGCTTTTTGCTCATAATTTTTGGATTGAGAAAGAAATTGTTGGTGGTCTCGTTTTGCACGAATTGCCAATGCTTTCAATTCTGCTAATCCTTGCAGGCTTTCATTTAGGTTTCCTTTTAAATCACGAATCCCCTGCTCGGTCATCTTAATTGGGTCTTCTAGTTTATCTATTGCATTATGGGCTTCTGCTTTACCCATGCTAAAAAGGCGTTTGAATATAGACATATTAGTATTATTTGCTTTAAGTTCTATTTAATTTTTTGAATCATTTTATTTATACTAAAAAATAAAGAGGTATAAATAAATCTATAATTATGCGATACAACATATTTGGTTATCTAGCTAGATAAAGTAATACCTTTTTTAGCTAATTTGAAATTCTCTTTTTTCTGTATTTGCATCTGCTTTTGCAAACTCTAAAAGATACTCTGAATATTCTGCCATCAATAATTTGAGTGAATTAATAGAACCTTCAAGTTCGTTTAGGTCTAAATTTTCGATTTGAAGAGTATCTCTAAAAAGCAATTTTCTTCCTGTTTCGTCAAGTGAAAAAGCACCATGTACAATTTCTCTATTTTTTTGAAGCAAACGAGTAAGAGTACTCTCATCGACGTGCTTTAATTCGAGGATATATTGCTCAATAATTAGGATTGGGTCTTCACAATCGACTACTAAATTACGGATTCCTTCTTCTTCATCATTAATGATAAAAAGTTGTTCTTCAGCATCTTCTGCTGTAATATCATAGCCCAGCTCGAGCAAGTAATCTTTTACAATCTGAAAGTGGTCTTTCATATAAGTTGATAGTTAAATTTGATTGAATGTTAAGTTCCTTTGGAATAATCCTTTAAAATAAGATTTTTTTATCGAAAAAGTAGAATTAAATTAAAATTTTTCTAAAATTTATTTTTTTTAGCTTTTTATCTTTTGATTAATTTTGTCTTTTCTCTAAAAAATAGAATTATCCATTTCTTTATATACGAAAAATAGATGTTTTTGTTTGTAATTTTTTTGAGTAAGTGCATTTTCATTTTTACAGGCTTATTTCATCAATCTTAAATAAATTTATATCATTTGGAAATAATTAGTAAAAACTAAAAAACGACACCCAAACCAAAACCAGCTCTAGGCAAAACACCTTGATAACCTCTATCAAAAATTCCATTGTGCCAGCGAATAATTTCCTTGTGTTGTGGCTTATCTGTATTCTTCACTTCGTTTTGTGTATCTATATTTGCACCTCTATAACCTCCACCAACATACAAATCAATAAAAAAATGCTGTGCAAAAGTCTGTTGAAAGCCAAATTGAATCCCTCCACTTAGAGCTTCTGTATTTCTTATTCCTTTATAAGTCAAAATAGTTTCTCTGCCTGTTCCATCAAAAAAAGAAATATTTTTATAGTCATAATTTTGTTCAAACTGTTCTCCTCTTGCCCAAAACCCTACATAAATTCCCTGTTGATACGATTTTTCATTTGCATTTTTTCGAACCTTAAAACGCTTTACATAAAAACGATATTGAGCTTCTAAAGTATAACCATTTTCTTTCAAAAACTCATTGCTTAATCCTGTTATTCCTCCATATAACACAAAACTTCGGTCTTGATATTTATTAAAACGCTGAATACCAATCTGTAAAGTAGAACGAAAAATATAAGTAGGAACAAAAGAAATTGCCGTTTTTTTGGGTGGAGTAATCTGTTTTTGATTTGTTTGCGTTTCTGTTTTTTGTGCCTTTGATAAATTAAAATGTGAATAAATTGATAGGAATAACAAAAAAATTACTCCTTGAAAAAATAGTTTTGATAAAAAAAGATGTTTCATAAAGTCGGTTTTTAATTAAAAATAAATTATTAAATATAACTAAAGATTCAATTACGTTGATTTAGTCTATTTATTTTAATTTTAATAAAGTCAGTTTTTTATTTTTCTTAATCAACGTATTTTTTTTGGTGGCGTTAAGTCTATTATATCACAAAATACAAAAATACTGAACACGTTAAAGCGTATTCTATACTCAACTTCTAAATTAAACTTTATTATGGACAATACAGAATTACACCAAAAAAACACATCAGCTTGGAGAATCCAAACTTGGATTTCATTTTTATTTGCCTTCATAGGAACAAGTGCAGGAATTGCCTATTTACCAGCCGATTGGTGGATAAAAGGATTTTTATTAATGGGAATGTTTTTTACAGTTGGCTCGGCTTTCACACTTTCAAAGACAATTAGAGATGACCACGAAAGCGACAAAATAATTAACAGAATAAAAAATGCCAAAACCGAAAGAGTTTTGAAAGATTATGAGAATTAAGGGATTAAGGGCGTGGAATTAGGAGCGAGAGAAGAGAAATACAGAAATGCACTTATGAAAAATTATTATTTTTTACTTAAAATCACACCAAATTTACAACTATCAAGATATTTTAAAAATGTCTTGATAGTTTAATTACTTTCAATTTATTTTTTATTTTATACAAATCATGAGAAATTCATCTTCAAACTTTGGCGCACCTTTAGTAGGTATTACTTTTTTAGTTTTGATTGTTTTTGGAGTTTTGAAATGGCTTCAAATTCCGACAGGCGATTTTATGGATTGGGCAATCGGAGTGGGAATTTTTTGGTGGCTTTTGCTCATCACAACAGTTCCTTGGAATATGCACTTTAGGGCAAAAGAAATTTTGTCAGATGTAAAAGAATCTCAAAGAACAGGAATTGATGTCGAAACTATTGATGTTGATTATGCCAAAAAAATATCAAAAACGTACCTTTTTGTAGCTCTTTTTCTACATATTTTGTCTGCTGTTGGTCTTTATATTTTGGCAAAAAGTGGGGTTAGTGTCGTTGGTTATATTGGTGCTGCTTTTGCGCTTGCCCTTACTGCTCTTCGTCCTTCTGTCAGAATGTATGAGTATATTTCGTACCGACTTTCGAATATGCAAAAACGAATAAAATACCCTAGAAAAGATGTTAATAAAGTTATTGCTGATTTGGAACAATTAAAATATGAAGTTGTGGCTTTGACTGAAAAATTAGATACAGAAAAACCAAATTCTTGGATAAATAGAAAGGAAAACCAAATGCAAGAACTTAGAGAATCTATGCGCCAAATTCGTCAAAATTTTGAAAATCTAAATATAAAAACGCAATCTAATCACCAAGCACTTGTCAAAGAAACAGAAAATAAAATTGCATCGCTTTCAGAAGATGCTCAATTTCTGAATCAAGCTAGGCAACTTGTGAGATTTATTAAAGAGGCTTAAATAACAACCAATTACGAATGTAATACCTTGATTATAATTTTTTTTACACAAAAAAAGCCTTATAAAACTTCTATAAAAAGAAACTTTATAAGGCTTTTTATTTATCTATAAAATCATAAAACTTCAAATTTACGTGTTTTTTCGTAATTAGCTACGCTGACTTTCAGTTCATAATTTTTAATTGAAACTTATGACCAAAGTTTATAAGCATAATCATTTTTCTCAATCATCATATCAGCAATTTCATGACGAATTTCACGTTGATTGATTGGTTCGTGCTTAGTAAAACGCTTTAAGCCCATCAAAAGAACACGCATCTCATCGCCTTTTGCAAAACAAGAAATTGCTTCACGTCCTTTTTGCTCTAATTTATTGATTGCTAATTGAAGATACAATTTAGCTAATTTTGCTTTTACTCCGTCGGCACTTTCTCCGTGTTGATTGATTAATTTTTCGGCACGCATAATAGACGTTTCTGCTGCATATACTTCAATAATCATATCAGCCACAGCCATAAGAAGGATTTGCTCATTATTGAGTTTTGCACCAAATGTTTGAGCTGCTTTTCCTGCTACCATCAAAACTGCTTTTTTCATACGAGAAATAAGCTCTTTTTCAGAAGCAAATGCTTCTGTACGGTCAATATTTGCAGGTTTAGGCATTTGAAGAAGTTCTTTTCCTACTGCTTTTGCATGAGAAAGAATATCTAAATCGCCTTTCATAGCACGTTTCAAAATCATTCCTACCAAAAGCATACGATTAATCTCGTTTGTACCTTCATAAATACGTGCAATACGTGCATCACGATAAGCACGAGCCATAGGTGCATCTTCCGAAAAGCCCATTCCACCATAAATCTGAACGCCTTCATCAACACAATAATCAAGTGTTTCTGAGCCGTGTACCTTAGCAATGGCACATTCGATAGCAAATTCCTCTACACCTTTTAGCTTCGACTCTGCTGCACTCATTCCAGAATTACGCAAATATGTGATACGGTCATCTACATCTTGCCCTGCTGCATAACACAACGATTCGGTTGCATAATTGCGAGCAGTCATTTCAGCTAATTTATATTTTACTGCTCCAAAAGAAGAAATCGGAGTATTAAATTGCTTACGCTCATTACCATAACGAACAGAATGACGAATTACGGCACGACAACCATTAAGAACACCAGCCCCCAATTTGATACGACCAATATTCAGAATATTTACAGCGATTTTGAAACCGTTGCCACGCTCTGAAAGCATATTTTCGACAGGAACAACTGTATCATTAAAAAATATCTGACGAGTAGAAGAACCTTTAATACCTAATTTTTGCTCTTCTTCATTCATTGTAATTCCGTTGTAAGAACGCTCAACAATAAATGCTGTAAGATTTTTATCATCTTCAATACGAGCAAAAACAATAAATACATCAGCAAAACCACCATTTGTAATCCACATTTTTTGTCCTGTGATAGAATATGATTTTCCATCTTCCGACAAAACAGCTTTTGTTTTTCCAGAATTTGCATCTGAGCCTGCATCAGGTTCAGTCAAGCAATAACACGCCTTCCACTCACCTGTTGCAAGTTTAGGAATGTATTTTTTCTTTTGTTCTTCGTTTCCATAATACAAAATTGGAAGCGTTCCAATTCCTGTATGCGCTCCGTAAGCTGTTGAGAACGAACCAGCCGAACCTACAACATCAGCAATAAGCATTGTTGTATTAAAACTCATACCAAGTCCGTCCAAATCTTCTGGTACACCAATTCCTAAAAGCCCAAGCTCGCCAGCTTTTGTCAAAAGAGAAGGCATAAGCTCTGGGTCTTGCATTTTATCGATTTTTTCTGCGATAGGAGTAATTTCCATATCAATAAAATCATCAGTGGCTTTTGCCATCATTTGCTGCTCTTCTGAAAATTCTTCAGGAATAAAAATATCTTCTGATTTGGTTTCCTTAATTAAAAACTCGCCTCCTCTTAGGGCTTCTTTCAATGTTTCTTGCTCTGCTACGTTTGACATATATGTTTTTTTTAGCGTTGTAAAAATTCTTCTATTTATAGAAAATCAAATGAATTTTTAAAACTATTTATAGTATATTTTTTTGAGTATGAATTTGCTTACAATCTTTTCTAAATTTTTAATAAAAAAATCAAACTGTGTGTGAGTTTGCTTTAAATTTAAAATAAATTGTTTTGTATGCTTGCATACCATTATGACAAATTTAATAAAATAAACGTATGCACGACGAATAAAGTTGAAAAAAAAGCAAAAAAAATCATTTTTTTTCAAAAAATTAATGAATTAATTTTACTAAAGGCTTTTTTAGACAAAGAAAACACTCTTTAAATTTCTTTTTTTGATAGAATAAAGGGGAATACTCAGAAATGAAGCAATGACTTTAGGTCATTTTTTTGTAAAAAATTTTTATTTAGAAGTGCATTTTCATTCCTTCGTGAGTAGATTTAAAGCCCAAGTCTTCATAAAATTTAATGGCTTGTGGTCTTTTTTTATCAGTTGTGAGTTGCAATAAATGTGCTTTTCGCTGCTTTGCTCTATTTATCGCCCATTCAAACATTATTTTTCCAATTCCTAATCCTCTTTTATCTTTTCTAATTCTGACGGCTTCTATTTGCGCTCTAATTCCACCCCGATAGGTCAAGTATTGAATAAATGAGAGTTGCAAAGTGCCTATAATTTCAGTTTTGTCGTCAGTGTTTTTATCTTCTACAACAATTAATTCTTGATTTTTGTCAGCATTAATTTCTTCAAATGCCTTTATGTATTCCTGTGGTAATGGATTTTGGAAATTCTCTCTTTTTTTTCCTAACTCGTCATCAGCAATCATTTCTACAATGGCTGAAACATCTTCTTTTGTGGCTTTTCTGAAAGTTATCATGTATTTGGTGTTTTGGTAATCTTCAATTTAGGCAAAAAAAATACGAAAATCATTTTTTGTAAAACTCAATAAAATAAACGAAATTGTAGAAACATAAAGACAGTAATATTTTATAAAATTTAACTCTAATGAAACAATCAACATCTAATCAGCTTTTTGAAAAATTAGAAAGCATTCGCAATGAAATAGAAGGCGTAGAATATTGGTCTGCCAGAGATTTACAGGAAATATTCTCTTATAAAGAATGGAGAAATTTTGAAAAAGTAATTAAAAAAGCTGCAATTTCGGTCGAAAACACCTCTCAGAGCTTGGAATTACATTTTGTTGAGACCAACAAATTGATAGAACATGGAAAAGGAGGGAAAAGAGAAGTAAAAGATTATGCACTTACTCGTTATGCTTGTTATTTAGTTGCACAAAATGGCGACCCTTCAAAAGAAGAAATTGCGTTTGCACAAAGTTATTTTGCTACTCAAACACGCAAACAAGAACTTGTAGAAAAAAGATATTTAGAATCTGAACGAGTAACAGCACGAGGAAAACTAACAGAAACTGAAAAAGTATTATCTCAACTGGTAAATCAGAGAAATGCTAGTTTTGGTTACATACGTTCGATGGGAGATAAAGCTTTGTTTGGTGGGCTTACGACAAAGCAAATGAAAGAAAAATTAAATGTTCCCAAAAATAAACCTGTTGCTGATTATCTACAAACTACACTCATAAAAGGTAAAGATTTTGCAGCCAGTATGACAAATGATAACATCAAGACAAAAGACCTAAATACAACTACTGATATTGTAAGCGAACATTCAACCAATAATAATGAAGTAAGAGAAGTTCTTATTCGTCGTGGAATTGTTCCAGAAAATCTACCAGCAGCCGAAGATATAAAAAAAGTAAAACGAAGATTGAATAGTGAAGGGAAGAAATTGATGGGTGGGAAGAGAAAGTGATTTATTTTGAGTAAATTTTCATAAAAACTTTGTCAGTAGTTTTTTGGTAATCCAAAAGAACTCTGACAATAGTTTGGCGCAAAGTGCTTATTTTTTAAACTATTGACAGCCTTGTGAAAGGACTGTCAAAGTCAAAAAAAGGACACAGAATTATAAAAAATCCCATATCCTTTTTAAGAAATAGTCTTTTTAACTACTTCTATCAGCTTCATTATTTCAGAATGTGAAAGCGAAGCAAATTTTGCTATAATTAAAGATTCTCTAACAGTTACTATCTTGTTGCATCTAACTTCGCTTACTTTTGGTAATGGTCTTGATAAAAATTCCTTCTCTAAACGAAAAGAAAAAACATCATTTCTCAAAATACTTGTTATTGGGCAAAGCAAATAATCATCATCTAAAGAATTTGAAATATCATTACTTATAATAATTGCAGGTCTTCTTTTGCTTTGTGAAAAATCATCAGAATAAGGATAGTTCAACCAAACTAAATCGCCTTGTTTATACTTGCTCATTTACTTTCTATTTGTGTTTCTTTAAAAAAATCTTCCCAAATATCGTCTTCTTTCTTATTCCAAACTTTCTCAAAAGAATTAAAACTCAAATCAGTAAGTTCATTTACTTGTAATTCGTCTTTTATATCGCTAGTTTGTTCAATTTCTATATTCAATCGTTTAGCTAATTGAACCAAGATAGCCAAATCCCTTGCATTATTCGTTTTGAAGGTTACATTCATAATTTTATTTTTATCTGTTTATCAAAAAATATTTTAACTTACTTCAATATACAAAAATCGTTTCAATTTTTCTTAATTCTAGCACAAAAAAAGGACACAGAATTATAAAAAATTCCATATCCTCTTGCTCTATTTCAAAATCCAACAGACTGGGAAGCCTGTTATACAGAATGAAATTAATTCAAATATTTAGGCAAAGTAGCTTCAAATTCTTCTTTTGCATCATCTACTGAAAGCCAAATAGTTCCATCTACTTGACATACTTTTTCAGAAACTACGCTTCCAAGTTCAGAAAAATCTACATTTTGAGATTTTAGTAATGTTTCAAAATCTTCTTTCTTTTCTTTAGAAACAGAAACAACCACTCTACTCTGACTTTCTCCAAACCAAAAAGCATCTTTACGCACTTTATGCGAAGTAGTTTTGACAGAAAAACCTAAATCCTTGTTTGCTGCCATTGCAGACTCTGTAAGTGTTACGAAAAGTCCACCGTCCGAAACATCATGAGCAGAAACGATAAGTTTGTTTTGGATAAGTTCTAAAATCGTTTTTTGAAGTTTTGCTTCTTCGTCCAAATCAATAAAAGGTGCAGGCGAGGCTTTATATTTATGGTACGAATACAAATATTCAGAAGAAGAAATATCATTTCTTGATGTTCCTAATTGATAAATACTATCGCCTTCATTTTTGAAATCTAAAGTCATTTTGAGATTAATATCTTCCAAAAGCCCCAACATTCCGATAGTTGGCGTAGGAAAAACAGGACCTTCATCAGAAGATTGATTATAAAAACTCACATTTCCACCTGTTACTGGCGTTTTGAGTTTTTCACAAGCCGTTTTCATTCCTTTTATCGCTCCTACAAAATGCCAATATACTTCTGGAATATATGGGTTTCCAAAATTCAAACAATTTGTAATCGCAACAGGCTCTCCACCACTACAAACAATATTTCTAGCAGCCTCACAAACAGCAATTATAGTTCCCTGTTCTGGGTCAGAATTGACATAACGAGAATTACAATCTACCGAAATAACAATGTTTTTATTTGTTCCTTTTACATTTACGATGGCTGCATCAGAAGGCTCATTTGTAGAAGTATTTGCCGTTCCGACCATAGAATCGTATTGCTCTGCAATCCAACGACGAGAAGCAATATTTGGGTGTCCGATTAAAAATTTGGCAATTTCAGGCAGCTTTTCATTATCTGGCTCTTCTATTTCATCTATCTGAAATTGTTGAAATTCTTTGTAATATTCTGGTTCTGTATATTCTCTATGATAAACTGGCGCACCACCTCCCAAAACCAAATCATCGGCAGGAACATCGGCAACAAGTTCCTCATTTACATAAAATTCTAATCTTTTTGTATCGGTTACAACACCAATTTGGGCGCAATTCAAATCCCATTTATCAAAAATAGCTTGTAGTTCGGCTTCTTTTCCTTTTTTGATTACGATAAGCATTCTTTCTTGAGATTCTGATAAAAGAATTTCGAAAGGCTGCATATTTTTTTGTCTTGTCGGAACTTTATCCAAATAAATTTTCATTCCGTGTTCTCCTTTTGCACTCATTTCGGAAGTCGAACACGTAATTCCTGCTGCTCCCATATCTTGTATTCCTATCAAATGCCCTGTTGCAATGGCTTCTAAAGTAGCCTCCAAAAGCAATTTTTCTTGAAAAGGGTCGCCTACTTGTACGGCTGGAAGGTCTTTTATAGAATCATCTGAAATATCTTTTGAGGCAAACGAAGCTCCATGTATTCCGTCTTTTCCTGTGGCAGACCCTACAATATAAACAGGATTTCCTACACCAAACGAAATAGCAGAGGCGATTTTGTCGGTTTCTACAATTCCTGCCGAAAAAGCATTTACAAGAGGATTTACATTATAAGATTCATCAAAAAATACTTCTCCTCCTACTGTCGGTATTCCAAAAGCATTTCCATAATCTCCAATTCCTTTGACTACACCACGAACAAGCCATTGTGTTTTTGCAAGATTAATATTACCAAAACGAAGCGAGTTGAGTTGTGCAATAGGTCTTGCGCCCATTGTAAAAATATCTCTATTTATTCCTCCTACACCTGTTGCAGCTCCCTGATACGGCTCTAAAGCAGACGGGTGATTGTGCGATTCTATTTTAAAACTACACGCCAAACCATCTCCAATATCAACCAAACCTGCATTTTCTTCTCCTGCCTCAACAAGCATTCTGTCCGATTTTTTTGGAAGTGTTTTGAGCCAGACAATAGAGTTTTTGTAAGAACAATGCTCTGACCACATGACTGAAAAAATACTTAGTTCGGTAAAATTGGGCTTTCTGCCGAGTATTTCTTCAATTTTGATAAATTCTTCTGCTGTAAGCCCTAATTTTTGGGCTATTTCGGTTGTCGTGATTTCCATAGTAGTTTGACGAGTTATAAAAATAAATGCGTATCAAATTGGTATTCTGTTATGAATATACAAAAGTAATCATTTTTAGAGAGTTTGAATAAACTAATTTTAGGCAAATTGATATTCTAAAGAATTTTTTACACTAAAATCGTTTTATTAGGTAAAAATTATTTCAATTTTTTTCAAACAAGTTTATAAGATAATGCGTTTCTGATTTAATACATGCTAAATAATAGCTTTTTTAACTGAAAAATCACTCCTTTTTAATTAAATTATATGTATCATTGATTTTAGGTAAAATAATGCTAAAATTTAATTTATTCAACTTTCAGATACACTTTTTTTTATCTGCTTTTAATGGGTCTCAAATCTTCTCTTCGTACACGTATCACTACTGGTTTACTTTTTTTATTAGGAATAATTATTCTTATTAGTGGTGTTGCTGTTTTTTATTTAACACGTCTTTCCAACTCTTCTGATAAAGTTCTTAATCAAAATTATCAAACAATATTTTTTATTCGGAATCTAAATGATGCTTTTCAAGTTGTTTCTTCTTCTCAATTACGTTATTTGGCAAATCAAGATTTTGACTATCAGAGCTATAAAAAATCTGACATATTAACAAGAGTATATATCGATTCATTGTATTCGATTATTCAGAGCAATAAAGAAAAAATATATTTGGATTCACTCTCTCAAGGGTACTCCAAATTTGTCAAAGGATTTAATAAAGCAAGGCGAGATACCTCGCTTCATTTGCCTAATATGAAATATTATTATTCTAAATTGCGACCAAATTTTTTGCCTGTAAGAGAATCTTTAGAAAAGCTAAGAGAAATCAATCAAAATGAAATCATACAAAAAAATGATTTTATACAAAAAAATACAGAAGAAGCTCTTCTTTATATGGCTATTATTGGAGGGTTTTGTGTGCTTATTACGGTAGGATTTATATTTTATTTTCCTATTTATTTGACCAAACCATTAAACGAGCTTTATATGGCTTTGGAACAAATGAGCAATAAAAATTATACAAAACGACTACATGTTGGTTCGACAGATGAGTTTGCAAGATTGGCTACTTCTTTTAATAAAATGTCTGGTAAAATAGCTGAATTTGAAAATATAAATCTCGAAAAACTGCTTATCGAAAAAAAACGCACCGAAACAATCATCGAACATCTGCAAGATGGAATTATTGGCGTGAGTGCAGAAAACAAAATTATTTTTGTTAATCAAGTCGCCGAAATTTTGCTTGATATGCCCTCTGAAGAGATTGTAAATATATATATTCCTAATTTATTGGTCAATAATGATGTTCTATATCATGTAATGATAGATTTGATGAATATAGAAAAAGGACAATTATTTGCCGAAAAAACAATTAAAATTCCTTCACCAGACCGAGATTTGTTTTTCTCAAGGCAAGTTTTGAGCCTTCCAGAAACAGAAGAACTTTCAGGATTGATTATTCTTCTCAAAAATGTAACAAAATTTACAGAAATGGACGCAGCCAAAACCCACTTTATAGCCACTATTTCTCACGAACTCAAAACCCCATTAGCAGCCATACGACTTAGTTTGGGGCTTTTGAGAGATAAAAGATTAGGACAACTAAACGAAGACCAAGCCGATTTGACTGGCGATATAGAACAAGCCACCGAACGCCTATTCGCACTTACAGGCGAGATTCTTCAATTATCTCAAATTGAATCTGGAAAAATAAAAATTAATCTTCAGTCTGTCGAATTAGATGAGCTAGTAAATTATAGTCTTCAAGCCATAAAAGTAGCTGCCGAACAAAAATTTTTGAGTGTAAAAGCTGATATTGCACCTAACTTGCCTGTATTTTTTGCTGATGTAGATAAAATCAAATGGGTTATAATTAATTTTTTGACCAATGCAATACGTTATGCTCCTCAAAAGTCTGAAGTCAAACTGGGTATTTATTCTGATAATAAAGGAATTGTATTTTCTGTAAGTGATAAAGGAAAAGGAATTGATGAAATGTATCACTTAAAAATATTCGAAAAATACTTCCAAATTCCTAATTCGGAGGGAAAAGTAAATAAAAAAGGGTCTGGTTTGGGGCTTGCCATATGTAGAGAATTTATAGAGGCGCACAAAGGCGAAATTTGGGTAGAAAGTATTGTAAACAAAGGAAGTACATTTTTCTTTTGGCTGCCCTTAGACACTCAAAAATAATTTTTCAAATCAATAATATTTCATTATTTCCAAATAATTATATTACAATTTCATTTCTAAACTTCTTTTATTTGGTTAGTATCTAATTAAAGTTTTATATAATTTTGCCTTCAATAAAAACGTTTATCCTAATTTATTCGTTATCATCTTTAATTATTGTATCCTCAAATTTATTTAAACTGAAATTTTAGCTATGGCATTGCATTATAAAATAGACCAAATAGACAAACAGATTTTGGAAATTCTTCAAGAAAACGCCAAAATTACAAATGCTCAACTTTCTAAAGACATCAACCTTTCACCTGCGCCTACTTTAGAACGTGTCAAAAAATTAGAAAATGCTGGTTATATTCAAAGCTATCATGCTCGCCTTGATGCTCAAAAACTTGGTCTAGGAGTAACCACTTTTGTTAATGTAAAACTAAATAAACACAACAAGTCTAGCAATGAGAGCTTTATAAAACAAATTAACGCCATTGATGAGATTGTTGAATGTCATTATGTAACAGGTTCTAGCGATTATGTTTTGAAAGTTGTTTCTAAAGATATTGATTCATATCAACATTTGATAATGAATGAAATTAGTGAAATTGCAGAAGTAGATAACATGCAAACTATGGTAATCCTTAATACAATAAAAGATAGCGATTCTCTTCCTATTCCAGAGGTAACACCTGCATTGGCAAAAAATGCAGATAATAGCTAATCAAAAAAATGACAGAATAGTACTAAAATATAAATGTAATAATTTAGCACTATTCGTTTTATAGGCTTTAAAATGCTATATTAAGCCTTATTTGCTAACATCTACTACTTAGTTTTAGAATGAATTTTGCAATAAATTTTGTATTTTTGTTTGAACATAATTATTTTGTCTTTATTCCTAAAGTAAAAGTAAAGTCAATTTTCTTAGGCAAATTACTTATAAATATTACCAAAATTATTCCTATTCTGTCATGCATATCGATCTTACCAATTCTGATAAAAAAGTAAAACTTTGCCGTCAAGGTTTTTTATATCTACGCAAAAAAGGAATCCATGAAAATTGGCGATTGCACTCGGCTGGTTATGCTGTTCTTCAACAAATGAAATTTGGCAAAATCCAAACTCTTTATATGCACAAAATTTTGGCTGATACTTTTATCAAAAAACAAGATACAGATAAAAGGCTTTTTGTACGTATGCTGGATTCTAACAAACTAAATTGCCAAATAGAAAACTTAGAGTGGGCTACCATGTCGGAGCTTCGCCGTCATCAAACCAATCATACTCCTAATAATTATAGAGGGGTTTCGAAAGATGGTAAAAAATTTAGAGCCATCATTTATGACCAAGGCAAACGAATTTATTTGGGTGTTTTTGATACTCCCGAATTAGCTGCTGTTGCATACAATACAGAATCCTTAAAACGATTTGGAGTTACTCAAAGCCTCAATGAGCTTCCAAGCCCTTTGGATATGAATCCTCCTCCTGCACGAAATGAAACTCCAAATGCACGAGAAGGAAAATAAAAGACTGATAATGAATAGATTAATCTATTTTTAATCTAATAATACTTTATTTTGGTCTAATTTATCCAAAAATCTTACTTTGTAGCTATCTAAGTAATCTTGATAAAATTTGCAATTTATCCACTCCTCAGCCAAAGTAGCGTCCCATCTTTTATAAAAATTGATAGCTGGTGTATTCCAATCCAAGACTTGCCATGTCATCATATTGGTGTTTTGGCGTTTTGCCTCCAAAATAGTAGCCTCAAAGAGTAATTTTCCTATTCCTTCTCCTCTATATTCTTCATTTACTAAAAAATCTTCTAAATACAAACAACGCCCTTTCCAAGTAGAATATCGAATATAAAAAAGTGAAAAACCAATAATTGTATCTCCTTGTTCTGCCACGATTGCTCCATAGGCAGGGTTTTCTCCAAATCCATCAACAATCATTTGTTTGGGAGTTGTACTGACTTCGTGCTTTGCTTTTTCATAGATGGCAAGCTCAACAATCAAATCAAAAATTTGAGGAACATCTTTTTCAGTAGCTCTACGTATCGTTGTTTTTTTCATAATATATAAAATTATATACCACAGACTTTTTAGCCCGTGCAAAAATAATAGTTTCGTTCTATATTTGTAAAAATAAAATAAAAATAAGTGTTTCTCTATTTTAGTGTGTAAATTTGTCAAAATAAAATTATACAAACTATTTTTTGGTCAATCTATTTTAAAATATGTCTGATTCTACACCTTTTTTAACCTCTCCTCTACAAATTTCAATCGTTATTCCTCTTTTCAATGAAGATGAATCTTTACCTCCTTTACATGATTGGATTAAAAAAGTAATGGAGAAAAATAATTTTTCTTATGAAATTATTTTCATAAATGATGGAAGTACAGATAACTCATGGAAAGTAATTGAAGAACTCAAAAATAATAATGAGAATGTCAGAGGAATTTGTTTTTCAAGAAATTATGGAAAATCGGCAGCCTTAGATGCTGGTTTTAAAATTGTAAAAGGGCAAGTTGTAATTACAATGGACGCAGATTTGCAAGATAGCCCAGACGAAATACCAGAATTGTATGATTTAATCAAAAACCAAGGTTTTGATTTGATTTCAGGTTGGAAGAAAAAACGCCACGACCCTCTTTCCAAAACACTCCCCACCAAGCTCTTCAATGCTGCCACTCGTCGTTTTTCAGGCATAAAACTAAATGATTTTAATTGTGGATTGAAAGCCTACAAAATTGATGTTGTCAAGACATTAAATATTTACGGAGAAATGCACCGTTATATTCCTGTTTTGGCAAAATGGAATGGTTTTACAAAAATAGGAGAAAAGATAGTCGAACACCGTGCAAGACAATTTGGAAGTACAAAATTTGGCTTAGAACGATTTACAAACGGGCTTTTAGATTTGCTTTCTGTTACCTTCATAACACGTTTCAAAAAAAAACCAATGCACTTTTTTGGTACATTTGGTTTGTTTTCTTTTTTTATGGGATTTGGCATTGCTTTTTGGCTTCTTTTAGAGAAACTTTTGGGCATTCACTCTCGTGAACCTGTTGATACACCTCTTTTTTATATTTCTCTGCTTGCCATTGGTGTTGGCACACAGCTTTTTTTGGCTGGTTTTATTGCCGAAATGATTGTTATTCATTCTAACGAAAGAAATGATTATATTATCTCAAAAGAAATATAATCATAAAAAATTGAGCTTTTTGTTGTCACATTTATTTAAATAAATCCTTCAATTTATGTTTATACTTTTCAAAAAAATCTTCTGAATAAGTTTCGACGGCTTTCATGCCTGCTTTTTTGGCAAAACTGGTTACAACTGGAAACAAAGCAGCGAGCAAAGAAGCCTGAACACCTTTCATAAAAGATTTAGGAGAAGTAACTCTTTGAGATGAAGTTGCATTTGAAGGAGCTTGAACATACACAATTTGTGGCTCTTTTTCTTGCCCTCTGTTTTTCTTTTGTTTTTTCTTGTTTCCAAATACTTTACTCCCCACAAAACCTGCTAACTTGAGTCCTAAAAAAGCAGCTCCACCACCAATCAAAGCTAATTTGGCTACATTGCCTGCTACATTTTTGGTACTTTCAGCTTGTTCTTTTAAAGCAATTTTTTGAGCAAATTGCATGTCTTGAAGCTCTTTTTTATGTAAATCTAGGGGTTTGTTCATGATGTAAAATAGTTAAAAAAATGGTTGTAATTATGATTTGATAATGAAAATAAAATACCTTCCAAGCAGGTCAATCTATTCTCCTTTTATTTGATTTTTTAGCTGTTCATTACGCAATTCTGTTTCTTCATTGACTTGCTCTATCAAGGCTTTTTTAGCTTCTTTTTCTGTGGGTGTTGTTTTTATTTCTTTGTCTTTAGCCTTTTCTTTGGTCTTCTTTTCTATACTTTTTCGAACAGTAGAATTTGGATATAATATTTGAGGAATTGTCTTGAGTTCCAAAGGAGTTCCTTTTATTCCATTTATAACTCCATCTTCTACTTTTTTCTTAATTATAGACTGCATAGCAGCAAAAATAATAGCAAAAATAATATAAAACCCTGTAAGAATAGAAAAACCTGTCCAATAACGAGAATTAAAAAACCATTCACTAAGCCCAAAACCAAGCATCAGATTGAAAAAAAGAAAAATACAAAGCCCTAAAAAAGCAAAACCTGCGCCTTTTATTGCTCCATGAATTGCCTTTGTTCCACCATCTACGGCAGTTGTTTTGATTGTTTCTGATTGAAGAGTAACATAGATTCGTATCTGTTCCGAAAGTGCATTTATTCCGAAATAATCCTTAATTTGTTCTATAATTTGTTGTTTGTCCACGAGAGATAAAAGTTTCAGTTGAAAAAATGGAATTTCTAATTAAAAGTTAAAAATAATAATTTCTGAACATTTAATCAATAACTATTTTTTAAACATTCATTTTTTAAAAAAGTTTTGTCAATTTGAAATTTTACCTTTACCAACACAAATTATCATTCAACAATGAATATCTCAACCTCAATTACCCAAAAAATGAAAGCACCTCTCTTATACCTTTTGCTGTCGGTTATGCTATTTCTTTCTTGTACAAATAATAAAATTGCAATTTCTAAAGAAGAAAATAATACAACTAAAATAAATAAAGATTCTTCGTTTATTGATACTCTAAAAACAAAACCAATAATCATGGGAGCAGCACAAATTGAAAAATACTTTGACTTAATCAAAAACAAACGAATTGGGCTGATTGTAAACCATACCTCCATAATCTACAATCAAAATGACTCACTTCATTTGGTAGATTTTCTACTACAAAAAAGCAACGAAAATAATATAAACATACAAACTATTTTTGCTCCCGAACATGGCTTTCGTGGGACTGCAAGTGCAGGAGAAACTATCAAAAATGGAAAAGACACCAAAACTGGAATAAATATTATTTCGTTATATGGAAAAAATAAAAAACCTACAAAAAAACAATTAGAAAACATTGATATTCTTATTTTTGATATTCAAGATGTTGGCGCACGTTTCTATACATATATCAGCACAATGCACTATTGTATGGAGGCTGCTGCTGAAAACAATAAACAAATTATTATATTAGACAGACCCAATCCAAATGGCTTTTATATTGATGGTTTGATACGAGAAGAAAAATACAAATCCTTTGTAGGAATGCACCCAATTCCGATTGTTCATGGGCTAACAGTAGGCGAACTTGCAAAAATGATTGAGGGAGAAAAATGGCTAAAAAACAAAAATAAATTAGGAGAAAATTTAAAAATTATTCCATGTCAAAATTATTCTCATAAAAATAATTATACTTTACCCATTGCTCCTTCTCCAAATCTTCCTACTCAAAATTCTATTTTGTTTTATCCTTCTATTTGCCTCTTTGAAGGAACAAAAATGAGTGTAGGGCGTGGAACTGACTCTCCTTTTGAGTTAGTAGGTCACCCTGATTTTCCAGATAATGATTTCATAACTTCATTCACACCAAAACCAAATGAAGGTGCAAAAAACCCTCCTTTCAAAAACAAACTTTGCTATGGAAAAGATTATAAAGTATGGAAACTAGAAAGTAATTTTTCATTAAAACCTATTTTAGAGTTTTATGAAACTATGCAAAAAAGAAGCGCAAATAAAAAAGAAGATGACTTTTTCAACTCTTACTTCAATACATTAGTAGGAAATGACAAATTACAACAACAAATTAAAAATGGTTTATCAGAACAAGAAATTAAAAAAACATGGCAAAAAGAATTAGATGATTACAAAAAGATGAGAAAAAAATATTTATTATATCAAGATTTTGAATAACAGAGGCTATCACAGCCTATCGTTAAGCCAAAAAATGCCTATAAAACGAACACCTAAAATCAAAAAACAAACCTAAATTTCAATTATTTTCATTTATATTTTTGATAATTCATAAAAAAGTCGTTTCTTTGCGCTCTCAAATATTTTCTAAAAGTAGAAACATATAATTTGAGAATCAGAAGTTGTAATGACTTTTGACTAATACAAAATTTGAAAAACAAGACGCAAATATATGTTATACGTTTTAATAGGCATTGTACTATTTGTTGCCATTCTTTTGATGGTCGTAGTATTAGCACAAGAACCAAAAGGTAGTGGAATCTCTAAAGAATTTGGTGGCGCAGGCGCAAATCAAATCATGGGAGCAAAAAACACCACTAACATAATGGAAAAAATTACTTGGACGCTCATCGCCATTGTTTTTGTTGGAAGTATTGGAGCAACTCTCCTCACTGACGCAAAAGCACCAGCTTATATCAGTCCAAATATTGAAAAAGCAAAAGAACAAGTCGACCCTAGCCAACTTGATGGTGGCTCTCAACTTGAACAAAACGATGTTACTAATCCTTCTGACCCTAACAAAGAAGAAGAAACAGCAAACTAATCAGAAAATACTCTAACAAAAGGTTAGAAAATAAAAATATTACTGTATATATTTTGTTCCATTTTTGTAAAAAACACTTTTTTTATTAAAAATGGAACAAAAAATAGCAAAAACAAATTATAGAGTTGTTAAGTCTGGCAAATAATTTAACACAATTCATAAAAACCTCATTTTGAGTAGATTAGAAATAAATTAAAAAATAATTACTTTTTTTTCTTAAAAAATTTGGATTGTAAATATTAAGTCTGTACTTTTGCACTCGCAATAACACACAAACTAAACACAAAATTTAAGTATTTAAGTTTGTTTGTTTAAAAGCAAAATTTAGAAAATGTTTAATGTAATGTTAAACAAATCTAGTTGGGGGGATACCAAAGTGGCCAACTGGGACGGACTGTAAATCCGTTGATTTATTTCTTCGCAGGTTCGAATCCTGCTCCCCCCACAAATAATTTTTTTAATACAAAATTATTATTTTATTTATTCATTAGGAATAGATGGTATTATTTCAAATAAAACCAAGCCTTGATTATTCACTAATTTTAAAATGTTTTTTTTAAAATTTTAATAATCAAAAATATGCGAGAGTAGCTCAGTTGGTAGAGCGACAGCCTTCCAAGCTGTAGGTCGCGGGTTCGAGCCTCGTCTCTCGCTCAAATATAATCTGATACATAACTATTGGTATTTTTTATAGCAACATTAGATAACACTAATTAGAAACAAACTTTTCACTAATTTCTGTTTTGATATTTTTAGACTAATCCTCTAAAAAATCAAAATAAGAAACTAGATTATGGAAAGTTTGTATCATGCTATAAGCCGATGTAGCTCAGGGGTAGAGCGCTTCCTTGGTAAGGAAGAGGTCGTGGGTTCAATTCCCATCGTTGGCTCTACGTAAGGCTCTACCAATCTATTATATAGGTTATGTTTTATTTAAGAATTACCTTTTCATACTATTCTCATACTATTTTAAATTCTTTGTTAAGATGGCTAAGGAAACCTTCGATCGCTCGAAATCTCACGTAAATATTGGAACTATTGGTCACGTTGACCACGGCAAAACTACTTTAACTGCTGCAATTACAAAAGTATTAGCAGACGCAGGACACTCTGCTGCTCGTAGCTTTGATTCTATTGACAACGCTCCTGAAGAGAAAGAGCGTGGTATTACTATCAACACTTCTCACGTAGAGTATGAAACGGCTACTCGCCACTATGCTCACGTTGATTGTCCAGGTCACGCCGATTATGTAAAAAACATGGTTACAGGTGCTGCACAAATGGACGGTGCTATTCTTGTAGTAGCTGCTACTGATGGTCCTATGCCTCAAACTCGTGAACATATTCTTTTGGCTCGCCAAGTAGGTGTTCCTTCTATCGTTGTATTCATGAATAAAGTGGATATGGTAGATGACGAAGAATTATTAGAACTTGTAGAAATGGAGATTCGTGATCTTTTGAGTTTCTATGATTTTGATGGTGATAACATCGCTGTTGTTCAAGGTTCTGCACTTGGTGCATTGAACGGAGAAGGAAAGTGGGTGGATACTGTTTTAGCTTTGATGAATGCTGTTGATGAAGGTATTCCATTGCCTCCTCGTATTACTGACAAGCCTTTCTTGATGCCTGTTGAAGATGTATTCTCTATTACTGGTCGTGGTACTGTTGCTACTGGTCGTGTAGAGCGTGGTGCTATCAAAGTAGGTGAGCCAATCGAAATCTTAGGATTAGGTGAAGAGCCAATCAAATCTACTGTTACAGGTGTAGAGATGTTCCGTAAATTATTAGATGCTGCTGAAGCTGGTGATAATGCTGGTATTCTTTTGCGTGGTGTTGATAAAGAACAAATCAAACGTGGTATGGTAATCGCCAAACCAGGTACGGTTACTACTCACACTAAATTTAAAGCAGAAGTTTATGTATTGAAGAAAGAAGAAGGTGGTCGTCATACGCCATTCTTTAAAGGATATAATCCTCAATTCTACTTCCGTACAACAGACGTAACTGGTGCTATTGAACTTCCAGAAAACGTAGAAATGGTAATGCCTGGTGATAACATCACTATTACTGTTGAGTTATTGAAGCCAATCGCAATGGAAAAAGGTCTTCGTTTCGCTATTCGTGAAGGTGGACGTACAGTAGGTGCTGGTCAAGTAACTGAAATTCTTTAATCCAAACTTTTATTCTTCTGAATAAAAAACGATTAATCGAGCTATAAATATTAAAATGACATTATTTTCTTTTGAAAGTAATGTCATTTTTTTTATACTTAAAATTCCATTCACAAAACTCTATCAAAAATGAAACTTCTCTTTTTATTTCTACTATTTCCTATATTATCTTTTGCTCAAAACCCCGTTTCATATTCAGAGTACGACCCTAAAATTTATGATATTATAAAAAATATTTCTACTCAAAATGTAGAAAACGATGTAAAAAAATTAGCTGACTTCGGAACTCGTCATACACTTTCTGATACGCTTTCAGAAACTCGTGGAATTGGCGCAGCTAGAAGATGGATAAAAGCAGAGTTTGACAAAATTTCGGCAGCATGTAATGGCTGTTTAGAAGTTTCTTATCAAAGAAATTTCTTAAAAAAAGGCACAAACGAAAGAATTGTAAACGATGTTTGGATTGTAAATGTAGTTGCAATTTTGAGAGGAACAGAAAACCCAAATAGTTATGCAATTATGTCTGGCGATATTGATTCTCGTGCTTCTGATATAACCAATTATACGATTGATGCTCATGGTGCAAATGATAATGCAACAGGAATTGCAGGAATTTTGGAAGCTGCTAGAGTTTTGTCAAAATATCATGTTGAAGGAAAATCTAAATTCAAAAATAGCATTGCTTTTGCTGCGCTTTCAGGCGAAGAACAAGGACTTTTTGGAGGACAATTTATGGCAAAACAAGCCAAAAAAGACGGTTGGGATATTATTGGAGTAATAAATAATGATATGATTGGAAATATTGAAGGGGTTGATGGAGTGATTGATAATCGTAGTTTTCGCATTTTTGCAGAGCCGACACCTCCCACAGAAACCGAACAAGAAAGAAATAGAAGGCGTTATTAGGGAGGAGAAATAGACGGAATTTCTCGCCAACTTGCTCGCTATGTTCATTCAACTACTCAAAAATATATGCCCGAAATGAATCCTACAATGATTTATCGTTTGGATAGATTTGGAAGAGGAGGGCATCATCGCCCTTTTAATGATGAAGGTTTTGCAGGTGTTCGTATTATGGAAAGTCACGAAAATTATAATCGTCAGCATCAAGATATTAGAGAAGAAAATGGAATAAAATATGGCGATGTTGTAGAAGGAGTAAATTTTGATTATTTAGCAAAACTTACCTCTGTCAATGCGATTCTACTTGCTAATTTGGGTTGGTCGCCTTTAGCACCTCAAAATGTAAAAATTGGTGGAGCAGTTCAGCCTTCAACAACACTCTCTTGGGACAAACCAAAACAAAAAAATTCAACTATTGTAGGATATAAAATTTATTGGAGAGAAACTACAGCCCCACAATGGCAAAATATTCGTTTTGTACCAAAAGAATTTTATCAAAATGATATAAATATAAAAGAACAAATTACCTTTGTATTAGAAAATATTGTCATTGATAATTATCTTTTCGGAGTGGCTACTGTTGATGAAAACGGACACGAAAGTATCGTAAGTTTTCCAAGAGAAGTAATTCGATAAAATTACGGATTACGGATTAAAAGCTACGAAATACAGATGACAATCAAAATGTATTTAATTGAAATTAACTGATTACTGGTAACTATTTACTGAAAATATGGATATAGAAAATTATAACGACGCAGAATTAGACAGCAAATATTTAGGCAAACTGACAACTAATTTTATCAAAATTGCTGATAATTTGAAAGAAGCTGCTTACCAAATCAAAAAAAGAGGATTCTCAAATTATCCAGTCTTTCCAATTTGTAAAGCAAAACAGCCTATCGGACAAGTTTTGTTTTCAAAAAATGAAATGCCTGAATTAGAATGGGATTATTATGCTTCTTTTTTAGAAGAATTCGAACAGCGAAATATTTTGGATAAAGAAGGTAGCGACCGTTTTAAGGCTGCTTACAAAAACCCAGAAGAATTTTGCTGCCTCTTTGTGATTGATGAAGGTTTTACACGATTTGTTTTTGTTCCTTATCCAAATGAGGAATAAACAAACTCAAAAAATAATTAATTAGTGACGTTGTTTAAGAATATACATTTTTCCTTAGAATTGGGTTTGCAAATCCAATTCTAAGAAAAAATAACTCAACCTTTAAAAATACGCACAAAACTTATTCTTAAACAACTTCAATCAATAACCATTCAAAACAAAATTGATATATAAAAGTTGATATAAAAGCAAAACCTATTTTTGTTTTCCTTTATTTTATAGCCTAATCCTCATTTTATCAAATGCGAAACATTTTTCATCTTTTCGTACCTCTTTTTTCTATTCAATCTTTTACTATTTCATCTTTTTTTATTATTTCTATATTAATTAGTGGCTGTACAGGACTTAGCAAAATCACTAAAGAAAACCCTTTATATACAGGAAGTGAAGTAAAATGGGACAAAAAAGAAGGCAATATTCCAGAACAAGACCGTGTGGAATTTGAAGTAGAAGATGTATTATCCCCAGAAGCAAATACAAAATTTTTGTGGATGCGCCCTCAATTAGCCTTTTATAATACATTTTATACCAAAAAAGAAAAAGGGTTCAAACACTGGGTAATGACTAAAGTAGGCAATCCTCCTGTTTTGGTAAAAGATATTAATGAAGAACGAGTACGACTTTTGGTTTTGAATCGTCTTTTGGCAAATGGGCATTTTGAAGCAGAAACAGAAACCAAAATTAAGCAAAAAGGAAAGACAGCCGAAATAATTTATACAGCAACAGTTTATCAACCTTATACATTAGATTCTATTAATTTCCCAAAAGAACCCGACCCACTAGGAAATATATTGAATAATGCTACAAAAGAAACACTTCTAAAAAAAGGAAACCCCTATAATTTTGCTCTTTTAGAACAAGAAAGAAGCCGATTAAATGATTATGCAAAACAACGAGGCTATTTTTATTTTAGTGATAGATTTATCATTTATAAAGTAGATTCAACCATTGGAAATCGTAAGGTAAATATCTATATGCAGGTAAAAAATAAAATGCCAGATATTGCCAGAAAACCATACCGAATCAGAAATATCTTTTTATATCCCAATTATAAAATGGGAATGGATAGCATAAAAAACCTTGTTAAACTCAAAAGAATCGGAAAAATAGAGGGAGATTCTAGCTATTATTGTATGATGGAAAATTGCCAATTTCGTCCAAAAATATTAGCTCGTTCTATTTTTTTAGAACCTAATGCGCTTTACTCTGCCAACAAACACGAGCAAACATTGAAACGTTTGATGGGATTAGGAGCTTTAAAGTTTGCCGATATTCGTTACAAACCTATAGATTCTGTTGGAAATGAAGGTTATTTAGATGCTTATATTCAGATGGTTCCTTCAAAAAGAAAATCATTTAGAGCAGAACTAAATTTAGTATCCAAATCAAATAATTTTGCAGGTCCGGGAATAAATCTAAGTTATAGAAATAAAAATGCTTTCGGTGGTGCAGAGCTTTTAGTTGTTCGTTTAGATGGGCGTTTCGAAACACAAATAAGTGGACGAAATTCAAACCAAAGCATCGAACAACCAAACCAACAAAATGGACTTTATTCTTATGAAGTTGGTGCTGGTTTGGAAGTTTATATTCCTCGTTTTATTAGTCCTATCAAAATACCTAGTCTGGCTCAAAAGTATGTTCCTAAAACAGTATTTCAAGGTGAAGTTAGGTTATTAAGTCGTGTAAATTATTTCAAATTGCTCTCTGGAACTGCTCAATTTGGCTATGATTGGCAAGAAACAACTACTAAAAGGCATCGTTTCAATCCAATTTCAATAAATTATGTTCGTTTGATGGACACCACAAGTCTTTTTAATGACGCTATTGGAGATAATCCTCTTTTACAACGAAGCTTTCAAAATCAATTTATATTTGGTGGAAATTATTCATTTACTTATCAAAGTGCTGCCAAAATAGACCCAAATGCTAAAAAGAACAAAAATCATATTTTCTTTAATGGAAATATTGATGTAGGTGGAAATCTAATTCATAGCATTCAGAGCATTTTTGAATCAAAAAAATCTAATGGAAAAAATCCTTATAGTATTTTTAGTGAGCCTTATGCACAATATGCTCGTGCTGATATAGATTTTAGATATTATCTCAATTTTGATGAAGAAGCTCATCATAAAATAGTTACTCGTTTTATTGCTGGTGTGGGTATTCCCTATGGAAATGCCGATGTTTTGCCTTATACAAAACAATTTTTTGCAGGTGGAGCAAATAGTATTCGTGCTTTTCAAGCTCGTTCTATTGGACCTGGCTCATATATTTCAAAGGATAGTACAAGTGGACTTTTCTATGACCAAACAGGAGATATGCGTTTGGAATTAAATGTAGAGTATCGTTTTCCTATTTTCAGTATTTTCAAAGGAGCTATTTTTGCCGATGCTGGTAATGTTTGGCTTATAAAAAATGACCCAAACCGTCAGGGTGGTGTCTTCAAAAAAGATAAGTTTATTAACGATATTGCTATGGGTATAGGGGCAGGGTTTCGTGCCGATGTTACTTTTTTCGTTCTTCGTTTTGATGTTGCCTTTCCTCTTAGCAAACCTTGGCTTCCAGAAAATGAACGCTGGGTAGGTAACCAAATTAAGTTTAGAGATAAAGCTTGGCGAAAAGATAATTTAGTGTTGAATATTGCTATTGGATATCCTTTTTAGAATCAATTACGGATTACGGATTACGGATTACGGATTACGGATTATAACCTAATTATTTTGAACCAAAGTTGTTTGAAAATAATCTTGCTTTTATTGGTCTTTTAGCGTAATGACACTAATAAATGCACACCCAAAATCAATAAACAAAAAAGACCTCCCACAAAGCAGAAGGTCTTTTGATTGATTTTCTTACGAAAAGAAAAAATATTTACCGTAGATTACTAAAACAACAGGTATTTTATTATCTTTACTAAAATAAATTCATTTACCGTAGCTTAAATAAATAAAGGCAAATGAAAAATACTAATTTTAGTTTAGAAAATCTATCAAAAGAGAAGTCAATTATTACTACAAAAGAATTGATGGAAAATGGCTATTCGCATTATTTTATCAAAAAAATGCAGCAAGAGGGTTATTTATCTAAGATTAAGAGAGGTATTTATATTATTAATTCTACTATTGAAAGTCAGTATTCTGAAATACAAGCAATCGTTCCTAAAGGTATTTTATGTTTGCTTAGTGCTGCTTATATACACGAACTAACTACTTTTATTCCTAAAAATTATCAATTTGCGATTTCTAATAAATCAAAAATAGTTCTTCCAAATTACCCACCTATAAAGCTATATTATTGGAATAAAAAAAGACTAGAAATAGGAATAATAGAAAGTGAAATAGAAGGAGTAAAAATAAAAATTTATGATAAAGAAAAAACAGTTTGCGATATAATTCGATACAGAAATAAAATTGGATTAGACATTGTAAAAGAAATTTTGAAAAATTATATCAATTACCCTAGTAAAAATCTAACACGTTTAAATCAGTATGCAAAAGAATTAGGAAACACTAAACTTATTACTACTTATATTTCTATTCTCCTTTAAATTATGGCAAAAAATAATATTCATTCTGTTCAACAACGTTTGTTAGCTCTAAGTAGGAAACAAAAAACAAATCATCAACAGACACTTACTCTCTATTTTATTGAACGTTTTTTATACAGAATTTCGATTTCTACTTACAAAGAACAGTTTATTTTAAAAGGAGGAATGTTTTTATATGCCAAAACAGATAATCTTAATCGTCCAACAAAAGATATAGATTTATTAGCGCAAGAATTTAAAACAGAAAAACATGAATTACTCAAAAAATTTCAAAGTATTGCTTCCTTAGAATATCAAAATGACGGTGTATTATTTGATACAAGTGCCATACAAGTAAATGAATTAGAGAAAGAAGATAAATATTCTGGGTGGAGGGTTCTCATAAATGCCACTCTCGGAAATATAAAGCAAAGAATACAAGTTGATATAGGTTTTGGAGATATTATTACTCCTTCTTATGAAGAAATTACTTTACCGACTTTGCTTAATAATTTAGAAATTCCTGTTTTACAAGGTTATACAATAGAAACTGTATTAGCTGAAAAATTTCAAGCTATGATTGACTTAGCAGAATTTAATAGCAGAACAAAAGACTTTTACGATGTCTATAAACTTCTTTTAGGAAAAAAATATAATGAAATGATTCTTCAAAAAGCAATTCAAAATACATTTAGAAAGCGTAATACTATTTATCAACAAAGCCATATTTTCTTTTCTACCGAGTTCAGCCCTGCTCGCATAAAATGGAATGTTTTCTTAAAGCAAAATAACTTAGAACAACAAGCTACTTTTGAAGAAGTAATGAAGTTTTTAAGAGAAAAGTTAGAGCCTTTTTATGAAAAATTAAAGCAATAGAAAAGCGTTAAAAGTTATATTTGAGAAAAAGACCTCCCACAAAGCAGAAGGTCTTTTGATATATCAAACAAATAGATGAAGTAAATCCATATTAAATTGTTGGTGGTGTTGCTACACTAAAACATCAACAACGACTTGAATTAGAAATAGATTATTTTTTATCATCTAATTCTTCGTCTTCAAAGACAAAATCTTCGTCTTTATCATCATTTTTTTTGGAATCAGCAGCTTGAGCGATTGCCTTTTCTGCTTTTTTTCCTCTTTTAGATGACTTACTTTCCTTGTCGGCTGCATTTGCAGCTTTATCAAGTTCACGAAGTTGTCCTTCAAGGTCTGCCATCAAAACTTCATCATTTTCGATAAGAGCTTTTACAGAATCACGACCTTGTCCGAGTTTGTTATCTCCATAAGAATACCAAGAACCCGATTTTTTTACAATATCCAAATCCACAGCCAAATCCAAGATTTCGCCAGCTTTAGAAATTCCTCTTCCATACATAATATCAAACTCAACTTGTTTGAAAGGAGGAGCTAATTTGTTTTTCTTGACACTCACACGAGTACGATTACCAGTGATTTTGTCGCCATCTTTGATTGCACCAATACGACGAATATCCAAACGAACAGAAGAATAAAACTTGAGAGCATTACCACCTGTTGTGGTTTCAGGGCTGCCAAACATTACTCCAATTTTATCACGAAGCTGATTAATAAAAATACAAGTACATTGTGTTTTGCTAATTACGCCTGTCAATTTTCGAAGTGCTTGCGACATTAATCTTGCTTGAAGCCCCATTTTAGAATCTCCCATATCGCCTTCCAACTCTGCCTTTGGAACAAGGGCAGCCACCGAATCAATTACAACAATATCAATCGCAGTAGAACGAATAAGTTGTTCAGCAATTTCTAATGCTTGCTCTCCATTATCAGGTTGAGAAATAAGAAGATTATCCAAATCTACGCCCAAATTTTGAGCATACACTCTATCAAATGCGTGTTCTGCATCAATAAAAGCAGCCAAACCACCTTGACGTTGTGCTTCTGCAATAGCATGCAAAGTAAGTGTTGTTTTTCCAGAAGATTCTGGCCCATAGATTTCTACAACTCTACCACGAGGCAAACCTCCAATTCCTAAAGCAATATCAAGCCCCAATGAGCCTGTTGAGATGCTCGGAATATCTACTACATTATCATCAGTCAGTTTCATGACTGTTCCTTTTCCATATGTTTTGTCTAATTTTGCTAGAGTTACTTTTAGTGCTTCTAGTTTTTTCTTGCTGTCATCTGTTCCTTTTGCCATAATTGAAATATATAAGAATGATTAATGATTTACTAAATTGTTTTTTTCCTTTTAAGGATATTACAAAATTAAGAGCCAAGAACGTAAAGGATATACGTAGTAAAAATTATTTTATAAAAAAAATGTTAATTTTTTCATCTTCCTTCAAATATCATATTCTCTCTTTTTATTTTTTGATTTGTCTTCGTCTTTTGAAGATATTACAAAATTAAGAGTGTAGAACGTAAGCGATATACGTAGTAAAAATTATTTTATTTTTTTTCTGTTTTTTATAAATTCTATCAAATCTGTATCGCTATTATTTTTCGTACTTTTGTACACTAAATCTATTTTAGACTAATACAATT